>CAYTWU010000194.1:0-404 GCA_964442175.1 uncultured Rubrivivax sp. | reverse complement strand
TGCCGCAGCCCGAAGGTCCGAACAGCGCCGTGACGCCCTGACCAGGCAGTTGCAGGTCCACGTCGAGCGCGAAGTCCTGGCGCTGCAGTCGCAGGCGAGCTTCGATCACCGCGCGCCCTCTTCCGGCTTGGGGCGGTTGACGATGTACAGCGTCACCAGCACCAGCATCGAAAACACCACCAGGCCGGCAGCCAGGCGGTGGGCATCGGCAAACTCGGTGGCTTCCACATGGTCGTAGATGGCCACTGAAAGCACGCGGGTCTCGCCCGGGATGTTGCCGCCTATCATCAGGATGACGCCGAACTCGCCCACCGTGTGTGCGAAGCCCAGCACCGCGGCCGTGACAAGACCGGGCCGCGCCAGCGGCAGCGCGACGCTGAAGAAGCGGTCCAGCGGCCCGGCAC
>CAYTWU010000193.1:2149-6748 GCA_964442175.1 uncultured Rubrivivax sp. | reverse complement strand
TCGTAGGCGTCGCCCAGCAGGTCGTCGCCCTCGGCGCGGTTGCGGCCGAAGTCCAGGCCTTCGAAGATGGCCACCAGCTTGGAGAGGCGGTCCACCATCTCCTTGCCCTTGCCGAGCTTCTCTTCGTCGTTGAAGTCGGCGACGTTGATCGCGCCCTTCAGGCTGTCGTTGGCCTCGGCCAGCTTGCCGATGATCTTGTTGATGCGGTCGCCGATCTCCTTGTCGCCCTTGGCGGCCACCATGTCGGCGAAGCGGGCGCCGGGCGGCACCTCGATCAGCGCAGCGGGATCGGCGGCGTACTTATCCGACACGTACTTGACGAACAGCAGCGTCAGCACGTAGTCCTTGTACTGGCTGGCATCCATGCCGCCGCGCAGTTCGTCGCATGACTGCCAGAGCTTGCTGTAAAGCTGGGATTTCTTGAGGGCCATCGGTTCTTGTTCTCAGTGGGCGCCCTGCCGGGGCAGCAGGCGCTGGATCGCGTTGTAGCTGCTCAGCAGTTTCGCCGGGACATCTTTGCGCCGCTTGTTCGTACGAATCGGATGGGCGCACAGCGGGTGCCGGTAGCGCTCCTCGCCGGTGCGGCGCACGTCTTCAACGGTGCCGCCGGCCGCGATCCAGGCGGCCCTGAAGCGGCGACGCGATTCGGTGTGCAGGGCTTCGCTCATGGTGGTAGCTCGGTGCAAGCGGCTCACTCATCGGTACCCAGCAGGGCCTCGATGCGGGCGAGTGCGGCATCCCACTCGCGCTGGATCAGCGACAGCAGCTCTCCTTCCAGTTCAAGCCGCTCGGTCTGGCCGAACCAGTCACGGCTGTGGCTTGCCACGCGGTCCTTGTAGCCGCCGCCCCGCCCCCACTCGTTCTGGCAGGCGCTCCAGAAGGCCTTGTCCAGCTTCAGCTCGTCGCGGAACGAGGTCTGGCCCATCAACTGGACCTTGAGCAGCAGTTCGTCGTAGGCGGTCTGAAGCAGGCGCTCGGCCTGGGCGATGAGTTCCTTGGCTTCCTCCAGCCCCGGGGTTGCGGCCATGTTCTGGCACACCTCGGTGAAGCCTTGAACGGCCGTTCCGAGCGACAGCGCCGCCATGCGGCGAGCGCCATAGCCCAGGTGGTGGCCGTAGTTCAGGTTGTGCCATTCGCCTTCGCGATTGACGGAGGCACGCACCGTCGCTGCGTACGCGCGCGTCATCTGCTCCAGCAGGCTGTCCTGCACGTGGACGTTCAGCCGCTTCGGGGTGCGATTGCGCTGGATCCAGGTCTGCAGCTGCGATGCAGCCTGGCGGATGACGGCCTGGGCCTGCTCCTGCTCGTAGTTGAGCAGCAGAGCCTTGGCGTTGGTGACGATCTCGAAGAGCCGGCCACGGAAGGCTTTGCGCGCGGCCAGCAGGCGGTCGGCAAGAAAGGTTCTCAACGTTGCCGGGTCGTCTTGGAACGAGTTGAAGAACCCGATCGCCAAGTTGTCGATCCCGATCTGTTGAAGACGCATCTCGACCTGCTCACGCTTCAGTTCGTAGCCTTCCTCCACCGAGTCAACGCGTTGGCCCGAGTCATCCTTGACCGCCAATGCTTCGCTGGGGCGTGGCAAGACAAGCACCGTCGCCCGCTCATGCAGGCTTCGCACCCCTGCCTCCTTGGCGCGCCCAAGGAGAATCTGAGCGGCCTCGCTTGGCGCGTTGTTGAACCCAGAGCACAGCACCGACAGCGTGTGCGTGTCATCGAGCAGGCACTCCAGATCAGCACGAGCAGCGATTCGATCGATGCCCTTGGTGTCGATGAATCGGATCGACAGATCGTCGGCCTGGAGAAGCACGCCAGGCACGATCACCTCGATCCGCCGCGGCAGCGTGAACTCGGGGTGACGGCCGTTGTTGACCCTCTCGAAGGTGTCCTTCAACCACTCAAGCGGCTGCTTGCCCGTGCTGGCGTCGTGCCATATGTCCCGACGGTCCCGACGGTGCAGCTCCATCAGGGACAGGATCTCGACCACCAGCTCGCGCGTACTGCCAGACTTCTTGGCCAGCTCCTTGGCCTCGTCGCGCCGGATGGTCTTGCCGTCGGCGCCCTTCTCTCGCCGGACACGCAGGCCCGCCAGGTTGCGGATGGCCCGCTCCACCTCCTTGGAGATGCCCTGGGACTCTTCGTCGCCCTCGCCCTCGGCTGACGAGGCATCGGCACCGCGCACGTATTCGGCGAAGTCGGTGACGTCGGCGCGGATTTCCTCGTCGCTGCGCGGCTCGATGATCAAGCCGTATCCGGGGCCCCGGCGCAGATGCACCTCGCAGATCGTGATGCCACCCGCTCCAGCTTCCAGCACCGGCGCTGGGTTGGGCGAATCCGGCACCGCCACCTCCAGCCCGGCGAGGCGGCAGATGGCCGTGGACTTGCCGATGCCGATGCTGCCGATGAAGGCCACCTGATGCTCGCGCTTGAGCAATAAGCCTGCGACGGCGCCCAGCTCCTGCACATACGCGGACAGCCGGCGCTCGAACGCGTGCTTCACGTCCGGCTGCTGAGCCAAGGAACGCAGTTGCTGCGCCACCTCTTCCGCCGACCACAGCAGATCCTGGTCGGGATGGTCGAGGCCCGGCCGCTCGATCACAGCCCACTGGCGCCCCAGCGCTGCCTTGAGCTGCGCTGCCTCAGGGGTGTCGATCGCCTCCAGCAGATGCTCCAGCTCCTCGGCCGCAACAGGCCGCTCGCCGCTCTCGATACGCGAAAGGACCGCTGGGCTCCAAGTCACCCGACGCGCCAGCTCGGCCTGCTTGATGCCAGCCCGCTCACGAACGTGCGTGAGGTGGCGACCCAGTTCGAGGGGTGAGACACTTTGCGGTGCGTCCATGGATGCCTCCAGTTGTGTTGCCGCAATCATGCCGCAACGTTGCGGCAACGTCCATAGCCCACTGATCCGGTCGGGTTTCGCGCCCGTCCCGGCCGGGTGTTGCGGGTCGGGCTACCCTGCATCACTTGACCCTTCGAAGCTGCACACGCCCATCCATCTGGGCTTGTGCCGTCTCGAACGCGCGCTCCACGTCGGCCGACAGGCCGCACCGAATCAGCCATCGGCCCAGGATCCACATCGGCGGGAAGCCCACCGCCGCCAGAGTGGCTAAGGCGCCCGCGACGAGCGACCCCATGAGCCCGCCCACCACACCAACGATCACGAGCAACGCGACCGCCACGCCGTCACACCGCCGCCACAGCAGCGGCGGGTCACTGCGCACGAAGTTGACCTGCGCGCCAGTCGACAGGTTGCGCAGGCCGACCAGTTGCCTGCGGTGCAGCACGGCCAGCACCTGGTGCCCGCGGCGGGCCGGCATGGCGCGGGTGTGCACGACGAGCTTCACCTCGATGCCCCCAGTCGACCGGATCCACAACTCCCGCCGCTCGCGCGCCGGGTACTGTTCGCACCAACGCATGGGCACGTTGATGAAGCGCTGGACTTCGGCCAGCTCGCCGCTGACCCAGTGAAAGGTACGCATGGTCTTTCTCCGGATGAAGATCCGGCCACCGTCCCATGCGACGACGACAGTTCAACCCCGTGCACGCCGGCGAACCGGACTTCGTCGCGTCACTGTCACGGCAGTGGCATTCGAGTGCCACCCCAGTGGCGCCGCAGTGGCGCCGCAGTGACACCGGACAGAGGCGTGCCGCCGAAGGTGTCACCGCAGTTGAAATCGGGTGACACCGCGACGCTGCCCTAGCGCTTGAAGGCGCGGCCCAAGACCCGCGCATCGCATACCCGGTTCACCACCAGAGGCCAATCGCACAGTCGTCAACCCCAGGGGCGGCGCGCGCCCTGCCGGCGTTCCGCAAACAGAGCCGCCTTGCCCCTGCATCACTTGCCCATGCAAGTACCCGTGAATCCGGCCGATTGCGGCGGGCGTCCGCGCCACGCCCGTTGACGACACCCGCGCCCCGCGCGTCCACTACAGGCTCCCTTGGGCCTCCCTCATGGCCTGCTCCGCTGGAGCGAAGAGGCGTCGCAGTCGTTACCTGCCCTTTGAGGCCTGGCCCTGAGCCAGGCTGGCCGTGAACCACGAGGTCGCGGACGTTGGTTCCCCTTCGCAGAGCTGAATGCTGCAGCCCACCGGCCACCGCGCCGGGCGCTCCGGAAGCGCGCTGCAGACAGTGCCCCAGCCGTGCCGGCGCCCGATGCCGTGCACAGCGTCTCGCCATCCGTTCGAGCACCGGTCGCCACTCGTTGGCGGCCCGGCGCGTGGTCGTGCTTGCCCTGATGGGCTCCGCCGCGCGCCGCCCTCGCTCGTGCACCTGACACCGCCCCGGACTCTCGGTGAGGGGCGGACCCATGCAGGTGGATGGCGCTGCGAAAGCGCAGAGACCTGGTCCATCGAAGGCAGCAGGCCCGACCTGGCTGCCGATGCCGCCCGCCCCCGAGGCTGGCGCCATCACCAACCCCGTGCGGCGCGGAAACCCGCGCACGGGCCGGATCAACCCGTTCCCATTTTTAAGGATGACCGAGCCAGCCGGCGGCATCGCTGCCAACGCTGGCGAACCCCTGGGTCGGTGGCGCGCCCACCGGGGGCGCGCGGCCAAGCCACCACAACGCCCCGGCCGCCCCCCGCGCCCGAAAACCCCCCGCCC
>CAYTWU010000193.1:0-2139 GCA_964442175.1 uncultured Rubrivivax sp. | reverse complement strand
CCCGTGGCGCGCGCTGCATCGCAAGCACAAGGCCACGGCCGCGCCCGGCGACGGAATCCGCCGAGCAGGCGCCTGCATCGATTCCACCCCTGGCGCGCGCCATGGCGACATGGAAAGGGACGCGCGCCGATGTCTACCCCTCAACCGGAGCTGACCATGCCCCGCCTTTCCATCGATCCGCCCTCATCCCGCCTCCGCCCACTGCCAACGGGCCGCACCGCCCACCAGCCAAAGCGCCTGCGTGACTGGGCAGGCCTGACCGACGCCGACATCCTGGCGGGCCACCGTCCCGGCCAGGCCGACCCGCTGCAGGTGCTGGAGGTGCTGCTGCGCCTGCACAACCAGCAGCACACGTCGCGGCAGAAGACCGTGTCGCACAAGACCCGGCAGGATCGCGCCGACTTCCTGCGCCGCTTCTACGCGGCCCTGCACGAACGTGCCGGCTTCAAGACCCTGCCCGACCCGCGCAACCTGGGGCAGAAGCACATCCGCGCCATGGTGCAGGTGTGGCGCAGCGACAAGCTGAAGCCGGCCACGATCCAGACCTACTTGAGCTTTCTGCGTGGGCTGGCGCTGTGGACCGGTAAGCCCGGCTTCGTGCGCGCGCCGGCCTTCTACGGCCTGGAACTGCACGAGTACCAGCGCCACGAGGTGGCCGAACGCGACAAGAGCTGGTCGGCCCAGGGCCTGGACATCGACGCGCTGCTGCAGCGCGTGAGCACCTACGACGCCTACGTGGGTGCGTCGCTGCGCGTCATTCAGGCCTTCGGCCTGCGCAAGAAGGAGTCGGTGATGCTGCGGCCGAACGCCCTGGTCGTGCCGTTCGAGGCCACGGGCCTGCCGCCCGAAGAGCGCCAGGCCGACCACTACCTGTGGGTGCGCCAGGGTGCGAAGAACGGCCGGCCGCGCTACCTGCCACTGGACACGCCGCAGCGCCAGCAGGCCATCGCGCATGCGCAGCATGTGGCGGGCACCGACGTGGAAGCCCACTTGGGCCGGCCCGACCGGTCACTGAAGCAGAACATGCAGCGCTTCGCCTACGTGCTGCGCAAGTTTGGCTTCACCAAGCGCAAGCTGGGCGTGACGGCGCACGGCCTGCGGCACGAGGCGCTGATCGGCGAGTACGTGTTGCGCACCGGGCAACAGCCGCCGGTGCGCGGTGGCGCCAGCGACCCGTCGAGCGAGGTGAAAGCCGCGTGCCTGGCTGTCTCGAAGATGGCCGGGCATTCGAGGCCACGCGCCTCGCGGGCTTACCTGGGGGCCATCCTGGGCCGGCCGCGGCGCAAGGCCAGCCAACCCGATGAGGCCGACGCGATGAGCGCGCCTGCCGCGTGAGGCCGATCGCGGCGGTCAGCCCTTGGCGCTGCGCGCACCGGGGTTGTCCGCCGCGATGGCGTCCAGCCAGTCGGCCCAGGTCTGCATCATCGCGGCGCGTTCGGCCAGGTGGTCGGCGTGGTTGTAGGCGGCGCGCACGCGGTTGCGCTCCACGTGGGCCAGCTGCAGCTCGATGAAGTCGGAGCGCAGGCCCATCTCGTGCAGCCGCGTCGACGCGGTGGCGCGGAAGTCGTGCGCAGTGACGGTGGCCGACGCGAAGCCCAGGCTCATCAATGCGTGGTTGACGGTGGTGGCCGACATCACGTCGTGCGGCCGGCGGTGGTTGGGAAACAGCCAGCGCCCGGCGCCGGTGATGCCCTTCAGCTCGGTGAGCAGCGCCACCGCCTGCGTGGACAGCGGCACGATGTGCAGCCGGCGCATCTTCATCTTCGCGGCCGGGATGCGCCACTCGGCGGCGGCCAGGTCCACCTCGGTCCATTCCGCTTTGCGCATCTCGATCGTGCGCACGAAGGTCAGCAGCAGCAGGCGAAGCGCGATCACCGTGGTGCGGTGGCCGCCGAAGCCCTGCAGCTTGTGCAGGAAGGCAGAGATCTCGTCGCGGTCCATCGGCCGGCTGTGGTTGACGGGCGGGCGGATGACGGCGCCGCGCAGGGCCGAGGCCGGATCGTGGTCGGCGCGCAGCGTGGCCACGGCGTAGCGGAACACCTGCGAGCACCACTGACGCAGGTTCAACGCCACCACCTCGGCGCCGCGCTTGGTGGCGCGGTCCAGGAGCGCCAGCACGTCGGCCGCGGTCACCGAGCG
>CAYTWU010000192.1:0-6785 GCA_964442175.1 uncultured Rubrivivax sp. | reverse complement strand
CATCAAGCGTGTGGTCGGCATCCCCGGCGACGAGATCAGCTACGCCAACCAGAAGCTCAGCATCAACGGGCAGCCGGTGGTGGTGCAGCCGCTGGGTGAGTTCTACGACGAGGACAGCCTGCGTTACGCGCCCAGGTTCAGCGAGAAGCTGGGCGCGGTGGAGCACAACATCCTGGTCAACCCGCAGCAGCCGTCGTACTTCGGGGGCCTGCCGAAGAACTTTCCTTTTGCCGAGAACTGCCGATACAGTGCGGAAGGCATGAGCTGCAAGGTGCCGCCCGGCCATTACTTCATGATGGGCGACAACCGCGACAACTCGCAGGACTCGCGCTACTGGGGCTTCGTGCCCGACGAGAACATCGTCGGCCGCGCCTTTTTCGTCTGGATGAACTTCGGCAACCTCGGCCGCATCGGGCCGTTCCACTGATCGGGTCAGGACGCATGCACCGCCAACGTCACCGCTTGTCTCCTCGCCGCGCGCAGCGCGGCCTGTCGCTGTTCGGGCTGATGTTCTGGGCCATCGCCATCGGCTTTGTCGGTTATGTCGCCGTGGTGGTCTTCCCCACCGTCAACGAGTACCTGACGATCCAGCGCACGGTGGACAAGGTGGCGGCCGAGAGCCCGAGCACGGTGGCCGAGGCCCGTGCGGCGTTTGACCGCCAGCGTGTCATCGAATACTCGATCTCGTCCATCACGGCCCGCGACCTCGAGATCACGAAGGAAAACGACCGCGTGGTGCTCTCCTTCGCCTACGACAAGGAGATCGCGCTGGTCGGGCCGGTCTACCTGCTGATCAAGTACGAGGGGCGCTCCAAGTAGTGGACCCGCGCCTGCGCAGCCTGCAAGACCGCCTGGGGCACGCCTTCCGCGACCCCGCGCTGGTGCAGCGTGCGCTCACGCACCGCAGCTTTGGCGCCGAGCACAACGAGCGCCTGGAGTTCCTGGGCGACGCGGTGCTGAGCCTGGCCATCTCCGGCCTGCTGTACGACCGCTTTGGCGCCTCGGCCGAAGGCGACCTCACCCGCGTGCGCGCCCACCTGGTGCGCGAGGACAGCCTGCACCGCGTGGCGCTGGCCCTGGGCCTGCCCGAGGTGCTGCGCCTGTCGGAAGGCGAAAGCCGCGGCGGTGGTGCACTGCGCCCCTCCATCCTGGCCGACGCCACCGAGGCCTTGATCGGCGCCGCCTTCCTCGATGGTGGTTTTGACGCTGCACGGGCCGTGGTGCAGCGCCTGTTCGGCGAAGTCATACAGGCCACCGAGGCCGACAGCTTCGGCAAGGACGCCAAGACCGAACTGCAGGAATGGCTGCAGGCGCGCAAGCTGCCGGTGCCCAACTACCGCATCCTGGCCACGCGCGGCCAGGCCCATGCGCAGACCTTCGAGCTCGAATGTGCCGTGCCCGCGCTGGGCCTGGCCGAGCGCGGCGAGGGCCGCTCGCGGCGCGCCGCCGAGCAGGAGGCCGCGCGCCGCATGCTCGACACCCTGAAATCCAGCGACCGACCGGGCAGTGCCCTGCGTTCATGACCGACTCCTTGCCCGATCCCCTGCCCGATCCCGACGCTGAAGACACCCCGTCCCAACGCTGCGGCCTGGTCGCCATCGTCGGCCGCCCCAACGTGGGCAAGTCCACGCTGATGAACGCGCTGGTGGGCCAGAAGGTCAGCATCACCTCCAAGAAGGCGCAGACCACGCGCCACCGCATCACCGGCATCCGCACGGTGGCCGAAGCGCAGTTCGTGTTCGTCGACACCCCGGGTTTCCAGACCCAGCATGGCACGGCACTGAACCGCAACCTCAACCGCACGGTGCAGGCCTCGGTGACCGATGTGGACCTGATCCTGTTCCTGGTCGAGGCCGGCCGCTTCGGCCTGGACGACGCCAAGGTGCTGGCGCTGCTGCCGGCCGACAAGCCGGTGATCCTGATCGCCAACAAGCTGGACGCCGTGCACCGCCGCACCGACATCCTGCCCTGGCTCAAGGGCATGCAGGACCGGCACCCGTTTGCCGAGTACGTGCCGATGTCGGCACAGAAGGCGGCCGATGTCGAGCGCCTGCTGGGCATCGTCAAACCCTACCTGCCGGAGCAGGGCTGGCTGTACGAAGAAGACGCGCTGACCGACCGCAGCGACCGTTTCCTGGCCAGCGAGATCATCCGCGAAAAACTCTTCCGCCTGACCGGTGACGAGCTGCCCTACAGCTGTACCGTCGTGATCGAGAAGTTCGAGGAAGAAGGTGCACTGCGCCGCATCGCCGCGGCCATCATCGTCGAGCGCGACGCGCACAAGGGCATGGTCATCGGCGAAGGTGGCGAACGCCTGAAACGCATCGGCAGCGAAGCGCGCCAGGAACTGGAGCACCTGATGCAGGGCAAGGTCTTCCTGGAGATCTGGGTCAAGGTGCGCTCCGGCTGGGCCGACGACGAAGCCCACCTGCGCAGCTACGGCTACGAGTAGGTGTCTACCCGCAAGGCCGCGTCAGCGCCGCTGCAGGCCTTTGTCCTGCACCGCTACGACTGGAGCGAGACCAGCCTGATCCTGGAACTGTTCACGCGCGAGCGTGGGCGTGTGGTGGTGGTGGCCAAGGGGGCCAAGCGGCCGTATTCGCAGCTGCGCCCGGTGTTGCTGCCCTTCCAGCGCGTGAACGTGCTGCTCGGTCGCCCGCCGGGCGACGAGGCCTCCGAGGTGCAACTGCTGCGCACGGCCGAATGGGCCGGTGGTGTGCCCTGTGTGGCCGGTGCCGCGTTGTTCCGCGGCTTCTACCTGAACGAGCTGCTGCTCAAGCTGCTGGCGCGGCAGGACCCGCACCCCACGCTGTTCGATGCGTACGCGCACACGCTGTCGTCACTCGCAGGCACCGAGACACCGGCCAGCACCGCCGCGCTGCGCGCCTTCGAGCTGCTGCTGCTGCGCGAGACCGGCGTGCTGCCCGAGCTGGACCGCGTGAGCCACACGCTGGCACCGCTGGCGCCGGCAGGGGCTTACAGCCTGCAAGCCGAGCACGGCCTGGCCGCAGGCGGCGCCGACCCGGTGGAAGGCCGCACCTGGCTGGCCGCGCACGCGGCGCTGGCCGCGGGTGACCTGGGCGCGCTGCAGGTGGCCTGCCTGGGCGCCTCGCCGGGGCTGCGGCTGCAACTGCGCAGCCTGCTTCAGTACCATCTCGGCCATGCCGTGCTGCGCACGCGCCAGGTGATGCTCGAAGTGCAACGGTTGATGGACACCCCCCGATGAACCCCTTGATCGCCCCCGGGCACCCGGCCACGGCCTTGTCGGTCAACGTCAACAAAGTCGCGCAGCTGCGCAACACGCGCCACCTGGGCATCCCCAGCGTCGTCGGCCTGGCGACCGTGGCGCTGCAGGCCGGCGCGCAGGGCATCACCGTGCACCCGCGGCCCGACGAGCGCCACATCCGCGCGCACGACGTGCACGACATCGCGGCGCTGATGGCCGCCTGGCCCCACGCCGAATACAACATCGAGGGCAACCCGTTCCAGAACCTGATGGGTTTCATCCGCGCGGTGCGGCCCCACCAGGCCACGTTTGTGCCCGACAGCGAAGACCAGTTCACGTCCGACCACGGCTGGGACCTGGTGGCCGATGGCGAGCGCCTGCGCCCGCTGATCGCCGAGTGCCAGGCCCTGGGCGTGCGCGTGAGCCTGTTCATGGACGCCGAACCCGCCGCGATGGCCGCCGCCCGCGCCGTGGGCGCGCACCGCGTCGAGCTCTATACCGAGCCCTACGCGGCGGCGTACGGCACGCCGCAGCAGGCCGCCCAGTTGGCGCGGTTTGGTGCGGCGGCTCGGGCCGCGGCCGCGGCCGGCCTGGGCGTGAACGCCGGCCACGACCTGAACCGCACCAACCTCACCGATTTCCTGCGCGCCGCGCCCGAGGTGCAGGAGGTCTCGATCGGCCACGCCCTGATCGCCGATGCGCTGGAGCTGGGCATGGCGGAGACCGTGCGCCAGTACCTGCAGTGCATCCGCGAAGCCGGCGCCGCATGAGCATCTTCGGCATCGGCACCGACCTCTGCGACGTGCGCCGCATCCAGGCCACGCTGGACCGGCGTGGGGACCGCTTCGCGCACAAGGTGCTCGGTGATGCCGAGCTGCAGGTCTTCCAGGCCCGCCGCAGCCGCGCCGAGGCCCGCGGCCTGCGTTTCCTGGCCACGCGTTTTTCGGCCAAGGAGGCCTTTTCCAAGGCCGTGGGCCTGGGCATCCGCATGCCGATGACCTGGCGTGGCTGCGAGATCCTCAACCACCCCAGCGGCCAGCCCTACATCCGCCTGCACGGCGCGCTGGCCACCTGGTTCCAGGCGCAGGGCCTGCGCGCCCACGTCACCGTCACCGACGAAACCGACTACGCGGCCAGCTTCGTGGTCGTCGAGAAGATCACCCCATGACTCCGCACTCACCCGTCATCCTCGACATCGCCGGTCTCGAGCTCACGGCCGACGACCGCCGCCGCCTGCGGCACCCGCTCACTGGCGGGCTGATCCTGTTTGCGCGCCACTGGCAGAACCGCGCGCAGCTCACGGCCCTGTGTGCCGAGGTCAAGGCGCTGCGGGAGGACCTGCTGATCTGCGTGGACCACGAAGGCGGCCGCGTGCAGCGCTTCCGTACCGACGGCTTCACGCACCTGCCGCCGATGCGCCGCCTGGGCGAGCTGTGGATGCTTGACGCGCTCACCGCCACCGACGCCGCCAGCGCCGCCGGCTACGTGCTGGGCGCCGAGCTGCGTGCCTGCGGCGTGGACCTTAGCTTCACGCCGGTGCTGGACCTGGACCACGGCCCATCCGGTGTGATCGGCGACCGCGCCTTCCACCGCGACCCGCGCGTGGTGGCGATGCTGGCCAAGAGCCTGATGCACGGCCTGCTGCGTGCCGGCATGGCCAACTGCGGCAAACATTTCCCCGGCCATGGCTTTGTCGCCGCCGACAGCCACGTCGCGGTGCCGGTGGACAAACGCGGCCTGAAGGCCATCCTGGGCGACGACGCGCGCCCCTACGAGTGGCTGTCCACCACGCTCACCAGCGTGATGCCGGCGCACGTGGTCTACCCCAAGGTCGATGCCCGCCCGGCGGGTTTTTCGGACCGCTGGCTGAAGGACATCCTGCGCGGCCAGTTCGGCTTCACCGGCGCGGTTTTCAGCGACGACCTCAGCATGGAAGGGGCTCGGCATGTGGCGGGCCGCAGCACGCTCGGCTACGCCGAAGCCGCCGCGCTGGCGCTGGGCGCCGGCTGCGACATGGTGCTGCTGTGCAACCAGAGCGTGGATGGGGGTGCGGCCGTCGATGAACTGCTCGATGGCCTGCTTGCCGAAGCCGAACGCGGCCATTGGCACTTCGACCCCGACAGCGAACAGCGCCGCCTGGCGCTGCTGCCCAGCAGCCCGCCGCTGGCCTGGGACGACCTGATGCACGACCCGGTGTACCAGCGCGCGCTGGAACGGCTGCCCTGAGCGCTGCGATTCAGCGGCGGCTGGTCTCGCGCACCACCAGCTCCGTGGGCAGCTGCACCGACGCCACCTTCTCGCCGGCCACCATGCGCACCAGGGCGTCCACCATGGCACGCCCTGCCTGGTCGATGGACTGGCGCACCGTGCTCAGCGACGGGTGCAGGTGGCGCGCCAGCTCCACGTCGTCGTAGCCCACCACGGGCAGGTCGCGCGGCACGTCCAGGCCGCGTGCGCGCAGCGCGTTGATGGTGGTCATCGCCAGCAGGTCGGAGCAGGCGAAGATGCCGTCGAAGGCCGGTGTCCGCGCCAGCCGCGCCTCGATCAGCGGGCGGGCCAGGTCGGTGGCAAAGGGCACGTCCAGCAGCAGGTCCGGCCCGGCCGGCAGGCCCCGGGCGGCCAGCGCCTGCAGGTAACCCTCGTGCCGGCGTGCCACCTCGGGCAGGCCGGGGTCGCCCAGGAACAGCACCCGCTGGCAGCCCTGGTCCAGCAGGTGCTGCGTGGCCAGCCGGCCGCCGGCCAGGTTGTCGCTGCCCACGGTGCAGTACAGCTGGCCGGCCAGCTGTGCGCCCCACACCACCAGCGGCATGCCACGCAGGGCCAGCGCGTTGAGCTGGTCGTGGTGGTGCCATTGGCCGATCAGCAGCACGCCCATCGCGCGCCCGGTGTCCACCAGCGCGGCGGCGTGGTCCAGGCGGTCGGCGTCCACGCGGCTGAGCAGCACGTCAAAGCCCTGCTCCGTCAGCGCATCGGCGATCGAACCCATCAGCGCCAGGAAAAACGGGTCGGAGATGTGCTGCCGCGTCTGCGTGTCCAGCGGGATCACCAGGCCCACGGTGCGGTTGTGGCCCAGGCGCAGGTTTTGTGCGCCGACGTTGATCGCGTAGTTCAACGAACGCGCCAGCTCGGCAATCCGTGCCCGGGTGTCGGGCGCGATCAGCGGGCTGCCGGCCAGCGCCCGCGAGACGGTGGACACCGAGACCCCGGCCAACCGCGCCACATCGGCCATCTGCACGCGGCGGCTGCTGGCGTCGTCGGCCGGCGTGGCAGGGGCGGGGACAGGCACGGGCGCGGTTCGGCTCATCGGGCGGATTGTTCCACGCCGGCCTCGCCCGCCTGTGCCGATGACAAATGAGATCGTTTGCAGCGCTTCACCCACATCTGCCGGGTTTTCCCGCAATGCAAACGATTGCAAAGACACCTAGAGTCCGTTCCGGTCCATCCCCACGAACATCCCCCACAACGCCCGGAGACAACACATGCCTGCCCACTTCCCCCTGCGCCAGGTGGCGCTGGCCGCCGCCGCGGCCGCCCTGCACGCCGGCGCCGCCCACGCCCA
>CAYTWU010000191.1:0-6791 GCA_964442175.1 uncultured Rubrivivax sp. | reverse complement strand
GATCGCTAGAATAAGCAACCATGGATACTCGATCCCTCAAAGACTTGCTCTACGAACAGGTGGCCCGCGTCGGCAAAGCCTTGGCCAGCCCCAAGCGGCTGGAGATGCTGGAGATGCTGGCCCAGGGCGAGAAGTCGGTGGACATGCTGGCCGGCGAGGTGGCCATCGACATCAAGCTCGCCAGCGCGCACCTGAAGTCGCTGCGCGAAGCCCGGCTGGTGCAGAGCCGCCGCGACGGCAAGCGCATCGTCTACCGGCTCAGCGGCCCCGATGTGGCGCAGCTGGGCGTGAACTTGCGCCAGGTGGCCGAGGAGCACCTGGTCGAGTTGCAGCTGGCGCTGCGGCAGATGATGGCCGAGCCCGAACGTCTGGCCCAGGTGGGCCGCAAGGAACTGCTGGCCCAGGCCAAGCGCGGCGAGGTGGTGGTGCTGGACGTGCGACCACCTGACGAATTCGACGCTGCGCACCTGCCCTACGCCCGCTCGGTGCCACTGCCCGAGCTGGCGCAGCGCCTGGCCGAGCTGCCGCAGGACGTGGAGATCGTCGCCTACTGCCGCGGCCCGTTCTGCCTGATGTCCGACGAGGCCGTGAAGCTGCTTCGCGCGCACGGCTACCGTGCCCGCAAGACCTTCGACGGCATCAGCGAGTGGCAGGCCGCGGGGCTGCCGCTCGGCACCACCGGGCGACGCTGAGCCTCACTTCACATCCAACGACATCCAGGAGACAAACATGCGAGTCACATCGCTCACGCGAGCCCTGCTGCTGGCCGCCGCAGCCAGCCTGCCGCTGATCGGCTGGGCGCAGGCCGACAAACCCACGGTCAACGCCGTCGAAGGCTACTTCGACTTTGTCGATGCCAATACCGGCACGATCCTGCCGGAGCAGATCCCAGGCGAGGACTACCGGAAGTTCCTGGTGCTCGACGTGCGCGACGCCGGGCAGTTCGCCAAGGAGCACGTGCCGGGTGCCGTGAACATCGAGTGGCGTCAGGTGTTTGCGCGCCGCGCGAGCCTGCCGCGCGACAAGACCATCCTCGTCTACTGCAACACCAGTTCCTTCGCGGCGCAGGTGGCGATGGCGCTGCGCCTGGACGGCTTCGAAAACGTGCGGCTGCTGTACGGTGGCTTCAACGAGTGGAAGGCGCGCGGGGGTCTGGAAGCCCACACGCGAGCCGCTGCCAGGCGCTGAAGCAGGCCCCGGGCGTGGCTTTCGTGCGGCAGGCGCCGGTTGTGGGGCTGGCTGCCACGGTGGGCGTGCACGTGTTCGTGCTGGGCTTGTTGGTGGGCAGCCGCCTGACCATTCCATCTGCGATCCAGGCTCCGCGCAGTGAGCCGCCTATCCTGTGGTTGGACGTCGCGCCGCCCGCCGCGCAGCCGAGCCCGGTGCCAGAAGTGCGCAAGCGGTCGCCACTGAAAGCCAAGCCGGCCCCACCCACGCCGCAGGCTGCGCAACCCTGGGTGCCGCAGCAGCCTCGCGTGGTACCGCCAGGCACTGCGCCGGCCACCCGCGCAGCGCCACCGGCGCCCACGGCCGAGGAGTGGGCGTTCGCCGGGAGCTACACCCTGAAGAACAGCAAGGCCTACCGCCACACCTGGGGCCAGCAGGTGCGCAGCATGATGGGTGCCGCCGTAGAAGGCCCGGACCAGGGCACGGTTCGATTCCGCGTGGAGATCGCCCCCGACGGCCGCCTCGCCCGGCTGGACACCCTGTGGTCCACATCGCCCACGGCTGAGCGCCTGGCACGTGATGCGATCGAAACCATGCCGGCAGGGCCGCCGACGCCAACGGGCAAGCCGCTGGTCTTCGAACGCACCATCGTGTTCTCGGCCTTCGCCCACGATGATCCGCCGCTTTACAAGGACGACTGCAAGCCGGCCCCACCGTCGTTCAGCAACCCGTTTGCCTGGGATGGGCGCTCGCCCCGCCCGGAACCCCGCGCCGCAGCCGCACCCGAGCCACAGGATCCGCAGGCCCTGGCCGACTGCCTGAGGCAGTTGCCCAAAGACACTGTCGAGGCCGAATCGGCGCACGACCGGCGGCTGCTGGAGCAGTGGGCCTCGCCGAAGCTCGGGCGCTGAGTCTGCGCGATACCCGTCGCACCGCTGCGGTGACGCAGCAGCGCCGCATCTGGAACGCGCATGACATCGGCGTGCTGGCGCCATCGGTGCATTGCGGTGCTGGCGATCCGCCTTCAGGCTGGCCTCGCCCGTGAAGCCGCTGGGGGCGTGCTGCAGCACCCTGGGCGCGCCGTCCGCTGACATCCGCCGCCGCAGCATGACCGGCTGCAGACAGTCTGGCGCGGCCACCCACCCCAACGCCGTCACCTTCCCCTTGCCGCCGCCTCCCGCAACTTGTCCTTCTTGCCCTTGCGTGCCCCCTTGACGCCGCCGTTCGGGTCACCCAGCGGCTGAGGTGAGGCCACCGCCACCGGCTCGAACCCCGCCACCTGCTCACGCGCCACCCGCTGCCCCTGGCGCTTTTCGATCAGCCGGAAATGCGCTTCGCTGCCCGGGGCATCGGCGGCGATGAAACTCACCGCCAGCCCTTCGGCACCGGCGCGGCCGGTGCGGCCGATGCGGTGCGTGTGGTCCACCGCAGAGCGCGGCAGGTCGTGGTTGACCACCACGGCCAGGCCGGGCACGTCCAGGCCGCGCGCCGCCAGGTCGGTGGCCACCAGCACCGTGATCAGCCCGTCGCGGAAGTCGGCCAGCACCTGCTCGCGCCGGCCGGCGCTGCGCGCGCCGTGCAGCGCGGCGGCCGGCACGCCGGCCTGGCGCAGCTTGTCGGCCACATGTTCGGTGGCGTATTGCGTGGCCACGAAGACCAGCACGCGTGTCCAGCCCTCGGTCTGGATCAGGTGGCGCAGCAACGCGGTGCGGCGCGGTGTGTCCACCTCGATCGCCCGCTGGCGGATGGTGGGCGTCGGCGCGGTTTCGTCGGCCAAGGCGTCGATGCGCAGCGGCTCGTGCAGCACCTGCTGCGCCAGCACCGCCACCGCCTCGGGCAGCGTGGCGCTGAACAGCAGGCTCTGGCGCTGGCGTGGCAGCAGGGCCAGCACCTGGGCCAGTTCGTCGGCGAAGCCCAGGTCCAGCAGGCGGTCGGCTTCGTCCAGCACCAGGGCCTGCACCTCGCCCAGGCGAATGGCGTTCTGGCGCTGCAGGTCCAGCAGCCGGCCGGGTGTGGCCACGGCGATGTGCGCGCCGCCCCGCAGCGCCATCATCTGCGGATTGGCCGAGACCCCGCCCACCAGCACCGCGGTGCTCAACGTCGGCGCGAGCGCGCGCGCCAGGCGGCCGATCTGCTGCGCCAGTTCACGCGTGGGTGCCAGCACCAGCACCCGCAGCCGGCGCGGGCGCTGCTGCGCCAGCCCGGGCTGGGCCAGCAGGTTCTGCAGCAGCGGCAGCAGCCAGGCGGCGGTTTTGCCGGATCCGGTGGGCGACAAGGCCAGCAGGTCCTGCCCGCGCCGCACCGGCGCCCAGGCCGCGGCCTGGATGGGCGTGGCGGTGTGCCAGCCCAGGTCGGCCGCGTGTTGGGCCAGCACCGGGGCGAGGCCCAGCGAGGCGAGTGGTGTGAGTGCGCTGGCCACTCAGCGGATCTTGGCCGCTTCAGCTTCCATGCGCGTCACCAGCATGTCCAGCTGGTCCACCACGGCCTGCACGGTGGCTTTCTGCGTCAGGTCCACGCCGGCCTTCTTGAGCTGCTCCATCGGGTGGTCGTTGCCGCCGGAGGCCAGCAGCGTCAGGTAACGCTCGGTGGCCGCCTTTTTGGCCGCTGCGTCGCCGGTGTTCATCTGCTTGAAGAGTTCGGCCGACGAGGCAAAGCAGGTGGCGTACTGGTAGACGTAATACGGCGAGTTGTAGAAGTGCGGGATGCGCGCCCAGGTCCACTGGTAGAACTCGTCCACCGTCACGGCGTCGCCGTAGTAGGTCTTCAGCAGGCCCTTGTAGATGCCGTTCAGCACCTCGGGCGTGACGGGCTGGCCTTGTTCCACCAGCCGGTGCGCCTGCAGCTCGTAATCAGCAAACATCACCTGCGTGTAGAAGGTGCCGACGATCTGGTCCACCGCGTGCTGCAGCAGCAGGAAACGTTCCTTCGGGTCGCTGGTCTGCGCCAGCAGGTGTTCCATCAGCAGGCGTTCGTTCATCGTCGAGGCCACCTCGGCGACGAAGATGGTGTAGGCGCTGGTCACAAACGGCTGGCCGGCGTTGGACAGCACGCTGTGCATCGCGTGCCCGGCTTCGTGGGCGAACGTGAACATCGAGTCCATCGTGTCGTTGTAGTTCAGCAGCAGGTAGGGGCCGACGCCGTAGACGTTGGCGCTGTAGGCGCCGCTGCGCTTGCCTTCGTTTTCATAGACGTCGATGCGGCCGCCGGCCACGAAGCGCCGGTACTGCTCGCCATAGGCCGCACCCAGCGGCGCCACCGAGGCCAGCGCCAGGTCCTTGGCCTTCTGGTAGGGGTAGGTGGTGCTGCTGCGGAACACCGGCACGAAGCCGTCGTACAGGTGGTACTCGTTCAGGCCCAGCAGCTTCTTGCGCAGCTGGGCGTAGCGCTGCAGCGGGCCGGTGCCGGCGCGGGTGGTCTGCACCAGGGTCTCGACCACGCTGCGCGGGATGTCGTTCTCGTCCAGCGCGGCGTCCAGCGTGGTGGGGAAGTTGCGCGCCTGGGCCAGGTACCAGTTGCGCTGCATCACGCCGTTGTAGAGCGCGCCGTAGGTGTGGATGTTGGCGCCGTAGGTGCCCACGTGCGCGGCCGCGGCCTGGGCACGGTCTGCCTGCACGGGCGAACTTTCCAGCAGGGCCGCGTAATTGCCGGGCGTGAGCTTGACCTGCTTGCCGTCGGACGTGGTGATGGTGGGGAACTGGATGTCCGAGGTCGACAGCTCCTGGTAAGCCGCATTGGCCGTCTGGTTGCTGCGGCTGCCCAGCGCCAGCAGGCGCTCGCCGGCTTCGTCCAGCACGTGTTTCTGGCGCCGGTAGTTGTCCAGGATGGGGAAGCGGTACGGGGCCAGCGCCGGGGTGCTGGCTATCCAGCTGCGCATCGTGGCCTCGGGGATCTTCAGCAGCTCGGGCGTCATCCACGCGGTGGCGGTGTCGAACTTGGCAAACACCGCGCCGATGCGCTGGAAGCGGCCGGCCACGGCCTGGTCGCGCGTGTTCACGTCGCGCTGCAGCTGCGGGTAGCGGTAGGTCAGGTACTGCAGCTGGCCGATTTCATCCAGGTCGCGGTAGGCCTTGGCCACGGCGGCGGGGCCGCTGGCGAGTGTGCCCTTGAGCTGGACGAAGTTGTCCATCTTCGCCTCCATGTCCTTCAGGCCTTGTTCCCAGGCGTCCCAGCTCTTGTAGATGGGGCTGAAGTCCCAGCGGTATTCGGTCGGGATCTGGTCGCGCACCCGGGTCTCGGGGCGTTGGGCGTGGGCGGGGGTGGCGAGCATGGCGGCGGCGGCGAGCGCGGTGGCGGTCAAGATCAGGCGAGTGTTCACGGGCAATCCAGCAAAGGCAAGCAGGCCGCGAGTATCGCGGTGATAGCGCACCCTGCGCCCTCTCCGTGCGACGAAACAGCCCCTTTGCAGGACAATCGGCGGCATGCTGCGCCAACGCACCCTCAAATCCATCACCCGCGCCGTCGGCGTGGGCGTGCACAGCGGCCACAAGGTCGAGCTGACGCTGCGCCCCGCGGCGCCGGACACCGGCATCGTCTTTCGCCGCACCGATCTGCCGGTGCCGGTGGACATCCCGGTCAACACCTACGCCGTCAGCGACACGCGCATGGCCAGCACCATCAGCCCCGGCGGCGACCCTGGCGGGCCCAAGGTGCAGACCATCGAACACCTGATGTCGGCCTGCGCCGGCCTGGGGCTGGACAACCTGGTCGTCGACATCACCGGCGAGGAAGTGCCCATCCTCGACGGCTCGGCCGCCAGCTTCGTTTTCCTGCTGCAGAGCGCCGGCATCGAGCTGCAGAACGCGCCCAAGCGCTTTCTGCGCGTCAAGAAGCCGGTGGAGGTGCGTGAAGGCGAGGGCGCATCGCTCAAGTGGGCGCGGCTGGAGCCCTTCCACGGCTACCAGCTCAGCTTCGAGATCGAGTTCGACCACCCGGCTGTCAACGCCACTGGCCAGCGTGTGGCCTTCGACATGGGCTCGGGCCGCTACAAGCAGGAGATCGCACGCGCCCGCACCTTCGGCTTCACCAAGGACGTGGAGATGATGCGTGCGCGTGGCCTGGGCCGCGGCGGCAGCCTGGACAACGTGATCGTGATCGACGACTACCGCGTGCTCAACGCCGAGGGCCTGCGCTACGGCGACGAGTTCGTCAAACACAAGATCCTCGACGCCATCGGCGACCTGCACATCGCCGGCAAACCTTTGCTGGCGCGTGACGTGGCCTTCAAGAGCGGCCATGCGCTGAACAACAAGCTGCTGCGCGCGCTGATGTCGGATCCGGCGAACTACGAGATCGTCACCATCGACGATCCCTCGCGGCTGCCCAAGGGGCTGTCCGAACTCGCTCCCGCCTGGTAAGCCTGCTCCGATACGATGCTGATCTTTCGCTGGATCGTCCTGCTGCTGCTGGTGGCCGGGCTGTTGTGCTTCGCGATGTACATCGGCACCGGCCAGGCGAAGTGGCGGCAGATGGGCATCCGCATCGTCAAGTGGACGGTGGTCGCAGGCCTGGGCTTTTTCGCCGTGCTCATTCTCGAGCGCTTGGCAATGATCGTGTGAGGAGCACTCGATGACCGTATTCCGCTGGATCATCGGCGTGATCTCTGCCCTGCTGTGTGGCGGCGCCTT
>CAYTWU010000190.1:218-6844 GCA_964442175.1 uncultured Rubrivivax sp. | reverse complement strand
GCCGCTCCATCGCCGTGCAGAACTTCAACGAACAGGCCTGCATCCTGTTCCTGGGTGCGCTGTACGTCGCGATGACCAGGCTGGGGCTCACCGCCTTCGGTGCGATTGCCGTGTTCGGCCTGCTGGTGGCCGGCGTGATGGAGCTGATCCGCCGCTGGCACCAGCGCAACCTGCGTGAGCACCGCGCCGAGGTCGAGCAGCTGCTGGCGCTGGCCCGGTCCGACGGGCACTGATGACGGGCCCGCACGCGGCCGCGCGGCCCGTGGCCGTGCTGGCGGCCCTGGCGCTGGGCTTCAACGCCTTCACCTGGGGCGTGTCGTGGTGGCCCTTCCGGCAGCTGGAGGCCCAGGGCCTGCACGCCTTGTGGTCCACCGTGCTGATCTACGGGCTGGCGGCCCTGCTGATCAGCGTGCTGCGGCCCGCCGCCTGGAGCGAACTGCTGCGCACGCCGACGCTGTGGGTGCTGGTGCTGGCCTCGGGCACCACCAACGTCTGCTTCAACTGGGGCGTGACCATGGGCGACGTGGTGCGCGTGGTGCTGCTCTTTTACCTGATGCCGCTGTGGGCCGTGCTGCTGGCGCGGCTGCTGCTGAACGAGCGCCTGACACGGCTGGCCGGTGCGCGCGTGCTGCTGGCGCTGCTGGGCGCAGCCATCGTGCTCTGGCCCGAGCGGGGCGGCCTGCCACTGCCGCAGGGCCTGGCCGAGTGGCTGGCGGTGCTGGGCGGCTTCAGCTTTGCGCTGAACAACGTGATGCTGCGCCACCAGGCCCACCGCAGCGAGGCGGCACGTGCGCTGGCGATGTTCAGCGGTGGCACTGTGGTGGCCAGCGCGCTGGTGGTGACCCTGGCTTGGCAGGGCCACGCGCCCTGGCCGCCGGCCCCCGCCTGGGGCTGGGGCCTGGGCGCGCTGGGGCTGGCGCTGTGGTTTTTGCTGGGCAACCTGGCGCTGCAGTACGGCGCCGCGCGGCTGCCGGCCAACGCCACGGCCGTGGTCATGGTCAGCGAGGTGCTGTTTGCCGCCGTGTCGGCCGTGCTGCTGGGAGCGGGCACGCTGAGCGCACCCTTGCTGATCGGCGGCGGCCTGATCGTTGCGGCCTCGCTGCTGGCAGCGCGGCAGTGATCACGGGGTGGCCAGCTCGGGCCACCAGCGCTGCAGCTCGGCGCGCAGCGCATCCAGCAACAGGGGCTTGGTGAGGTAACCCACCATGCCGGCGGCCCGGCAGGCCTCGGCATCGGTGTTCATCGCATGCGCGGTGAGGGCCACGATGGGGAAATCGGGCAGCTCGCCGCGCTGCTGGCGCTCGCGCAGCGCGCGGGTCGCGGCCAGGCCGTCCATCACCGGCATCTGCAGGTCCATCAGCACCAGGCGCGGGGGCTCGTCGGCACAGGCCTCCAGCGCCTTGGCACCGTCTTCCGCCGTGCGCGTGCGGATGCCCAGCGTGCGCAGGAATTCCTCCGCGATCATGCGGTTCACCGCGTTGTCCTCGACCACCAGCACATGGCCGGGCTGCGGCTCGCGCAGCTGGATCGGCAACGCGGCCGGCACCTCGGCCGGTGCGGGCGGCCGGGATGTCATCAGCCGCAGGTCGCGCGGCGTCAGTGGCATCACGTCGAAGGCCATCGCCAGCGCGCGGGCCTGCTGCTCCAGCGCAGGCTGGTTCCAGTCGGGGCGGATCAGCAGCGTGATGTGGGCCTGCGGCAGCGCGTCGCGCAGGCGGACCAGGTCCTCCGGCGCCACCAGGGCGTGCTCGGCCACCACCACCAGCCGCGGGGCCTGCCCGGCCGGCAACGCGGCGGCGCGGTCGGCGGCACTGCCCACGCTGTCCAGCAGCTCCGCCGTCCAGCCCATTCGCAGCAAGCGGCGCTGCAGCCAGACGCCGATGGCCGGCTGGCGGTAGACGAGCCAGGCATGCCCCGGCGGCGATGCGGGCACGGGGTGCGGGTCGGGCGCGGCCACCAGCCGCAGCGTGACGGTGAAGACGCTGCCCACCCCGGGCTGGCTGCGCAGTTGCACGTCGCCGCCCATGCGGCGCGCGAGCTCACGCGCGATGCCCAGACCCAGACCGGTGCCGCCGTGGGCCCGGCTGAGGCTGTTGTCCCCTTGCACGAAGTCTTCGAAGACGCTCGCGGCGTGTTCCGGTGGCAGGCCCGGGCCGGTGTCTTCCACATCGACCTGGATGGCGAGCCGGGCGGCGTCGGCCGCGTCACGCTCGACGCTGGCATTCACGGCGATGTGCCCGAGCTCCGTGAACTTGGCGGCGTTGCCGATCAGGATGCCCGCCAGCTGGCGCACCCGCGGCTCGTCGCCCTGCACCCAGGTGGCGTCGCCCAGCCAGTCGAAACGCACCGACAGCCCGCGCGCACGCACCAGCGGCATCACGCCGCGCAGCACCTCGGCCAGGGTCTCGGCCAGGTCGAAGGGCTCCTGCGCCAGGGGCATCTCGCCGTCCCGCAGCCGGGTCAGGTCCAGCACCTGCTCGATGGTGCGGCGCAGCGCCTGGCCGGACTGGTGGGCCACCTCCAGGTAGCGCTGGTGCGCCGGGTCGGTGGAGACCCTGCGGGCCAGGTCCACCAGGCCCAGCAGGCCCGACAAGGGGGTGCGCAACTCGTGGCTCATGTGCGCGAGGAAACGCGACTGGGCCTGGCGTGCGTGGTTGGCGTCTTCGCGGCCGCGCTCGGCTTCGGCAACGGCACGGGCGAGGCTGGCGGTGCGCTCGTGCACCTGGCGTTCCAGCGACATCAGCGAGAGGCGGTCGTCGTGGATGTCGGTCATCGCGCCGGCCACGGTGGTGGTGCGGCCGTCCGGGCCCGCCCAGCATCGGCCGCGCATCGACACCCAGCGCCATTGCCCCGCCTGGTCCTGCACGCGCAGTTGAAGCAGCAGCGGCGCGGCCTGTGCCTCGGCCGCCTGCCAGGCGTGGCGCCACAGCGGCAGGTCTTGGGGGTGGATGCGGGAGACAAAGGCGGCGAGGTCAGGCACCAGGCCACCGGGCGGGTGGCCCAGGATGGCACCGAAGCGGTCGGAAAACCAGACCGCATGGCCTGGGACCTGCACCTCCCAGAGTCCATCCCGCGCGCTTTCTGCAGCGCGCCGCCAACGTGCCAGCACCAGTTCCGGGGGCACGCTCGAAGAGGCTGGTGGGTCGGTCGACGGCATCGTGTCCTCTCGGCCAGTCGATGTTAAGCCGCTGACTGGGGCAGCGCTTAACATCTGAGCCCCCGCGGCAGGAGTTGGCATGGCAGAAGCGACGATTTATGACTTCGAAGCGTTGTCGATTGACGGCAGGCCCGCACATCTCTCCAGCCAGCGCGGCAAAGTCTTGCTGATCGTGAACACCGCGAGCGCCTGCGGCTTCACGCCGCAGTTCGCCGGCCTGGAAGACCTGTGGCAGCGCCTGGGCCCGCGTGGGCTGGTGGTGGTGGGCTTCCCGAGCAACGAGTTCGGCAGCCAGGACCCGGGCAGCAACGAAGAGATCGCCTCGTTCTGCCAGCTGAACTTCGGCGTCAGTTTCCCGATGATGGGCAAGGTCAAGGTCAACGGCGCCGAGGCCCACCCGCTGTGGCAATGGCTCAAGGCCCAGGCCCCTGGTCTGCTGGGCACCGAGGGCATCAAGTGGAACTTCACCAAGTTCCTGGTCGGCCGCGATGGCCGGGTGCTCAAGCGTTACGCACCCAACGACAGCCCGGCCGCCATCGAAGCCGACATCGTCAAAGCCCTGGAGGCCTGATGTTCCAGCACCTCGAGCCCTATGCGGGCGACCCCATCCTGAGCCTGAACGAAGCCTTCCAGGCCGACCCGCGGCCGGGCAAGATCAACCTGTCGATCGGCATCTACTTCGACGACGCCGGCCGCATCCCGGTGCTGGACTGCGTGCGCGAGGCCGAGGCCCGGCTGCTGGCCACCAGCGCGCCCAAACCCTACCTGCCCATCGAAGGTTCGCCGGCGATGCGGCGTGCCGTGCAGCACCTGCTGTTTGGCGCCGACCACCCGGCGGTGACCAGCGGCCGCATCGCCACGCTGCAGACCGTGGGCTCCAGCGGCGGCCTGAAGGTGGGCGGCGACTTCCTGAAGCGCTGGCTGCCGGCCAGCGGCGTGTGGGTCAGCGACCCGACCTGGGACAACCACCGGGCGATGTTCGAAGGTGCGGGCCTGACGGTGCAGACCTACCCGTACTACGACAGCCACACCGGCGGCCTGCGCTTCGACGCCATGTGCGAGACGCTGCGCGGCCTGCCCGCCCGGAGCGTGGTGCTGCTGCACGCCTGCTGCCACAACCCGACCGGCGTGGACCTGAGCCGTGCGCAATGGGAGGCCCTGATCCCCATCCTGCGCGAACGTGAGTTGCTGCCCTACCTGGACATCGCGTACCAGGGTTATGGCGAAGGCATCGAAGAGGACGCCTTCGCGATCCGCCTGCTGGCCGATGCCGGGCTCACGTTCTTCGTGGCCAACAGCTTCAGCAAGAGCATGAGCGTGTACGGCGAGCGGGCCGGCGCACTCTCGGTGGTGTGTGCCGACGCTGCCGAGGCGGAACTGGTGCTGGGCCAGATGAAGGCCACGGTGCGCCGCAACTAC
Organism: uncultured Rubrivivax sp.; assembly: GCA_964442175.1. Lineage (GTDB taxonomy): Bacteria > Pseudomonadota > Gammaproteobacteria > Burkholderiales > Burkholderiaceae_C > Rubrivivax. The sequence continues at coordinate 2,268 of CAYTWU010000190.1, read as the reverse complement.
TCCAGCCCGGCGATCCACGCCGCCGGCATCGTCAGCACGGTGCTGGGTGATGCGGAACTGCGCCGCGCCTGGGAGGCCGACGTGGCCGGCATGCGCGAGCGCATCCAGGCCATGCGCCAGCGCCTGCACGCGGTGCTGAGCGCCAAGCAGCCCGGCCGCGACTTTGGCTATTTCCTGAGCCAGCGTGGCATGTTCAGCTACACCGGCCTGAGCGCGGCCCAGGTGGACCGGCTGCGCGAGGAGTTCGGCGTGTACCTGGTGCGCTCCGGCCGCGTCTGCGTGGCCGGGCTGAACACCGGCAACGTGGACCGCACGGCCGAGGCCATCGCGGCCGTCGTCTGACGGCCGCAGGCTTCAACCAAACCGCGCCGAGCGCTCCACCCGCTCGCGCAGCCACTGGTGCGTCGGGTCGGCGTCGCGCCGCGCCAGCCAGACCATGTCCACCGTCAGCGGGCCGATGTCCACCGGCAGCGGCCGGCTGACCACGCCGCCCGGCGTGGAGGCCGACACAAACGACGCGGGCAGCACCGCCAGCAGGTCCGACTGGCCCACCACACGCCCGGCGGTGTGGTACTGGTTCACCGTCAGCACCACGCGGCGGCGCCGGCCCAGCAAGGCCAGCGCCTCGTCCACCTCGGCATAGGCCCGGCCGGACACGCTGACCAGCACGTGGCGCGCGCTGCAGTAGCGGTCCAGCGTCAGCTCACCGTCGGCCAGGGGGTGGTGCTGGCGCATCACACACACGTACTGCGTGCGGTGCAGCCGGCGATGCCGCAGCAGTGCGCGCTCACCTTCGGCCAGCATCGCCGACACCAGCGCCGGGAAGTGCCCCACCGCGAGATCGGCCGCCTCGTCGTGCAGCAGGGGCCGCGGGTCGCGCGTGGTCAGCGGCAGCAGGCGCAGGTCGGTGTGCGGCGCCTCGGTTTCCAGCGCCGCCACCAGGCCCGGCGCCAGGATGCCGGCGGCCGCGTCGGCCAGGCTGATGCGGAACTCCGCCCGGTCTTGCCGGGGGTCGAAGTGGCCCGGGGCCAAGGAGCGCTGCAGTTCGCCCAAAGCGGCCCGCACCTGCGGCCACAGCGCCGTGGCCCGGGCCGTGGGCACCATCCCGGTGGCGCTGCGCTGGAACAGCGGCTCGCCCACCCAGGTGTGCAGGCGCTTGAGGGCGTGGCTGGCGGCCGGCTGCGTGATGGCCAGCACCTCGGCCGCACGGGTCAGGCTGCCCTCGCTCATCACGGCGTCGAAGACACGCAGCAGGTTCAGGTCCAGGGTGCGGAAGTTGTTCACGCTCGGCCTTAGATTTCAGTTTAGTTAATACCTTACATGATGATTATTCATTTGGAAGAGTAAGGGTTAGCACTAATCTTCGGTCAGGCCCTAGGGTTTACCCGATCCAACAGGGGCCGAAAGGAAAACTGCCATGAGCACCACCGTTCTGCATGCCCCCCGTGTCGCCGCCGCAGGCGCCGTGACGTACACCCCCCGCCTCTGGGCGCGCCTCTGGGCCGCGCTGGAAGCCCACGGCCAGCGCCGCGCCGCCGCCGAACTGCGCCGCGTCGCCTCGCTGCGCGAGATGCAGGACCCCGATCTGGCCCGCCGCCTGCGCGAGGCCGCCGCCTTTGCCGACCGCGCCTGAGCGCCGTCCCCACCCCTGACAGAAAGTAGATCACCATGACCACCACCACCTTCAAGGTCGTTTCCGCCCCCCGCGTGCAGGAACAACGCGGCGCCCGCCTCGGCGCGCAGCTCTTCGTGTCGGCCTGGAACGCCGTCGCAAGCCTGTTCGTCAGCGCGCCGCGCGCCCTGACCCGCGCGCAGGAAGCCGCCGAAGTCCGTGAGATGGCCCGCCACCTGCAGGCCACCGACCCGGGCTTCGCCAGCGACCTGCTGGCCGCCGCCGACCGCCACGAAGGCGCGGCGAAGTAAACCGGCGCGGGCCGAGCGCCGGGCCGCCCCAAGCCGGCCCGCCATCCCCTCGGGGGATCGACTGCGGTAGCCCGCAGTCGAGGAGCTCCGGTCAGATGCAGCGCCCGCCGTCGACTTCCATGCACAC
>CAYTWU010000190.1:0-208 GCA_964442175.1 uncultured Rubrivivax sp. | reverse complement strand
CAAGTCTATCACGACGCGGCTGAAGCCAACCTCGACCATGCCGGCTTCGTCGCTGCACAGGAAACAGGCAGCATTGCCCAGGTCCTCCGGCGTCGAAAAGCGGCCGAGCGGGATCGTGGACAGGAACTTGGCCCGCATCTCGGGCGTGTCCTGGCCCATGAAGGACTTCAGCAGCGGCGTCTCGCCCGCCACCGGGTTGAGTGCGTTG
>CAYTWU010000189.1:0-6865 GCA_964442175.1 uncultured Rubrivivax sp. | reverse complement strand
ACCTGGCTGCAGGCGGCCGACATCCTCGGCTTCACGCTGCACGTCAGCACGCCCAGCGGCTACGAGATCGACCCCGCGCTGGCGGGTGTGCGCAACCCCGGTTGCCTGAAGCTCTTCAAGAGCCCGTTTGCCGCCTGCGAAGGCGCGCACCTGGTCACCACCGATGTCTGGACCAGCATGGGCTACGAGGCGGAAAACGCCACCCGCCAGGCCGCCTTTGCCGACTGGTGCGTGGACACGCAGATGATGCAGCTGGCGCAGAAGGACGCGCTCTTCATGCACTGCCTGCCGGCGCACCGCGGCGAGGAAGTCTCGGCCGAGGTGATCGACGGCCCGCAGAGCGTGGTCTGGGACGAAGCCGAGAACCGCATGCACGTGCAGAAGGCCTTGATGGAGTACCTGCTGATCGGGCGCATCGGATGAGTGATCTGTCGGCGCTCGCTGCTCTGGCAGCCGACACCACGCACGACCTGCGTGACGAGGCTGCGCTGCGCGGCGTCTACAGCACCGGGCCGATGGCCACGTCGCTGGCCAAGGTGGCGGACCACGTGCACCCGGTGTACCGGCCCTGGATCGAGGCCTCGCCCTTTGCGGTGCTGGCCACGCTGGGCCCGCATGGCCTGGACACCTCGCCACGCGGCGACGCACCGGGCTTCGTGACGGTGCTGGACGAGAAGACCCTGCTGCTGCCCGACCGCCGCGGCAACCAGCGCATCGACAGCCTGCGCAACCTGGTGCACGACCCGCGCCTGGCGCTGCTGTTCCTGATCCCCGGTTTCGGCGAAGCGCTGCGCGTGAACGGCAGCGCCCGCATCAGCGCACACCCCGATCTGTGCGCGCCACTGGCGGTGGACGGCAAGGCGCCGGCCTCGGTGCTGGTGATCACGGTCGCCAGCGTGTACTTCCAGTGCGCACGCGCCATCAAGCGCAGCGGCCTGTGGGACCCGGCCCAGCATGTGGCCGCCGGCACCCTGCCCTCACCGGGCACCATCCTGCAGGTGCTGAGCGAACGGGCCATCGACGGCACGGCCTACGACAGCGCGCTGCCCGCGCGGCAGGCGGCCACGCTGTACTGAATCAGTACGTGGCGCGCCCGCCGGTGATGTCGAACACCGCGCCGGTGCTGAAGCTGCAGTCCTCGCTGCTCAGCCAGGCCACCATCGCGGCGATCTCCTGCACTTCCAGCAGCCGGCCCATCGGGATCTTGCCCAGCATGTAGCTGATGTGCTGCTCGGTCATCTGCGCAAACATCGCGGTCTTCGCCACGGCCGGCGTGATGGCGTTGACCAGGATGCCCTTGGTCGCCACCTCCTTGGCCACCGACTTGGTCAGCGCGATCAGGCCCGCCTTGCTGGCGCTGTAATGCGAGGCGTTGGGGTTGCCCTCCTTGCCCGCGACCGACGCGATGTTGACGATGCGGCCCCAGCCACGCTGCAGCATGTGCGGCACCACGTGGCGGCAGGTGAGGTAGGGCGCAATCAGGTTGACCTCGATCACACGCCGCCAGACCGCCGGGTCCAGCTCCCAGGTGGTCGCGTTGCCGCCGGTGATGCCGGCGTTGTTGACCAGGATGTCGATGCGCGGCAGCGCGGCCGTCGCGGCGGCGACCGAGGCGTCGTCGGTCAGCTCCACCACGCGCCCGCTCACCGGCCCCAGCGCCGACAAGGCCTGGCAGGCGGCGTCCAGCTGCGCCGCGTCGATGTCCCAGATCACCACCTCGGCACCCGATTGCAGCAGCCGCTCGCAGGTGGCGTAGCCGATGCCCTGGGCACCGCCGGTGATGACCGCGACGCGGCCAATCAGGTCAATCTGATTCATGTCATGCCTCGCAGTGCAGTGGGGTGGCCGGCGCAGTCGCGGATGTACTGGCGCACGATGTCTTCGAAGTTGTCTTCCGGCAGCAGGCCCAGGCGGGCCGCCCGCTCGGCGGTGGCGCCGGCCGGCCAGTTGGCCACGATGCCGGCGATGCGCTCGTCGCGCTGGAACTTCACACGCGCCCGCACCTGCGGGCCGGCCACGGCTTCCAGCGCGTCCAGCATCTGCTGCACGCTCACGTTCAGCGCCGGCAGGTTCAGCGCCAGGCGGCCGCCAAAGGCCTCGCGGCTGGCCTCGTAGACGGCGATCAGGCCTTCCACCGTGCGCTGTGGCGACGACACCGGGTGCGACACGCTGGCGTCCACCGGGCAGATGGCTTCTTCACCGGCCAGCGGCTCGCGCAGGATGCCGCTGAAGAACGAGCTGGCCGCGCCATTGGGCCGGCCGGGGCGCACCGTGACCGTCATCAGCCGCGCGGCGCGGCCGTCAATGAAACCCTTGCGCGTCCAGTCGGCGATCAGGTGCTCGCACACCAGCTTGTGCATGCCGTAGCTGGTCTGGGGCGCGGGCAGCGTGGTGTCGCCCACCCGGGCCGGCAGCGGCACCGCCGGGTCGGGCCCGAACACGGCCACCGAACTGGCGAAGACCAGGCGCGTGGGCGTGCCGCCGGCCAGTGTGCGCGCCCGCAGCGCGTCCAGCAGCGCACGGGTGCTGTCCAGGTTGCTGCGCAGGCCCAGGTCGAAATCGGCCTCGCACTCGCCCGACACCGCCGAGGCCAGGTGGAACACGCCGTCGAAGGGCTCGTCGGCCAGCGCGGCGCAGTGGCCCAGCAAGGGGCCGACACGGGCCTCGACACGGCTGTCGGCCAGCAGGTCGGCCGGCGCCGCCACCTGGTCGGCGATGACCAGGCGCGTGAGGTCCTGGCCTTGCAGGTGGCCACGGGCCAGCAGCGTGCGGGCCAGGCGCGCACCGACAAAACCGGCACCGCCGGTGATCAGGACTTTCATGGGGTGACTTTCCTGCCCCGCTTGGGGGCCTTGAGGCGCGGTGCCGGCACCGCCAGCGAGGGCAGCTTGCGGCGCGAGGCCAGCACCAGGTCGATGTCTTCACGGGCACCGTCGATCAGCACCAGGATCGCCTTTTCGGCCTTGGCCGGCGAGCGGGCGATCACGGCGTCCAGCACCGCGCGGTGCAGCGGCAGCGATTCGCGCGGGCCGTCGGGCTTGCTGGTGGAGATCTCGAAGCTGGTGCGCAGCAAGGCACCCACCGCCTTGCCCATCTGCACCAGCATGCGGTTGTGGCAGGCCTTCAGCAGGCCCTGGTGGAAGCGCAGGTCGCTCGCGACGTAGTCGCCGCCCTGCTCGATCGCGGCTTTCATGCCGGCGTAGGCGGTTTCGATCTCGGCGATGTCGGCCGGCGTGGCACGCTCGGCCGCCAGGCGCACCGCGGCCGGCTCCACCACGCGGCGCAGTTCCTGCAGATCGCGCAGGAACTCGCGCGTCAGGCCGGCCTTGCTCTGCCAGGCCACCACGTCGGGGTCGAACCAGTTCCATTGTTCGGCCGGCAGCACCCGCGTGCCGACCTTGGGCCCGGTGCTGACGATGCCCTTGGCCACCAGCGACTTGATGGCCTCGCGCACCACGGTGCGGCTGACGCCCAGCGCCTCACCCAGCGCCGGCTCGGGCGGGATGCTGCTGCCCACCGCGTAGCGGCCGGTGACGATGCCTTCGCCCAGCACGTCCAGTGCCGTGCCCAGCACGTTCTTGATGCCTGGGCTCATCCGCGCACAAAGGCCGTGACCAGCGGCTGATCGCCCACCTGCCGGCTCCAGTGACCGTGCAACGTGGGGTCGAACGTGGCGCCGTCGGGCAGCACATCGGCCGAGTAGAAGTGCTGGCCGGGGCCGAAGACCCGCGAACTGCCATCCTGCAGGCCGATCTCCATCCCGCCTTGCAGGATGAACACCCATTGCGGCGTGACGGTGCAGTGGAAGCTGCTGCGAAAGCCCACCGGGCTCTCGCGCAGTTGCAGGCCACCGCTGGGCATCAGCGCCGACAACCGGGCCGCGGGCGTGCCTTCATCCAGCGGCACGGCGTCTTCGCGAAAACGCGCACGGCCGTCCGCATCGGTGAACAGGGTGACTTGGGTGAAGGTGTTCATGCCTACAGTGTCGCAGTCACACCGCCGTCGACGTACAGGATGTGGCCGTTGACAAAACGGCCGGCGTCGCTGGCCAGGAACACCACCGCCGGGGCCAGGTCTTCCACGTCGCCCCAGCGCCGGCTGGGCGTGCGGCCGACCAGCCAGGCACTGAAAGCGGTGTCGTTCACCAATGGCGCGGTCAGCTCGGTCTTGAAATAACCCGGGCCCAGGCCGTTGACCGTGATGCCATGCGGCCCCAGGTCGATGGCCATGCCCTTGGTGAGCATCTTCACCGCGCCCTTGCTGGCGGCGTAAGCCGCGGTGCCAGGGCGGCCGAGTTCGCTCTGCACCGAGCAGGTGTTGATGATGCGGCCGGCGCCCCGCGCCACCATGTGGCGGGCCACGATCTGGCCGACGACGAACAGGCTGTCCACGTTGAGCCGCAGGATGGCCTGCCAGTCGGCGGTCGGCAGCTCGTGGAAGGCGCCGCGCCGGGTCATGCCGGCGTTGTTGACCAGCACGTGGATGGGGCCGATGTCGCGCTCGATGCCGTCCACCGCGGCCTGCACGGCCGCGGCATCACAGACGTCGAAGTTGCGGCCGTGCACCGCCAGCCCCTCGGCTTGCAGCGCCGCGCAGGCGGCCTGCAGCCGGGCCTCGTCGCGGCCGTTCAGCACCACGGTGGCGCCGGCCTGGGCCAGGCCGCGCGCCAGCGCCAGGCCGATGCCGGTGGACGAGCCCGTGACCAGGGCCACGCGGCCGTCCAGGCGGAAGGTGGAAGCGTCGATCATGCGGTCTTCTCGGGCAGCGCGTTCAGGCCTTGCACGGCCGCGTCCACCAGCGTGGCGGGCGGCAGCGCGATGTCCAGCGCGACGGTGGCTTCGTCGGCCGCCGGGGGTTCCAGGGTGTCGAGCTGGCTTTGCAGCAACGACGCAGGCATGTAGTGGCCGCTGCGCGCGGCCAGGCGCGTGGCCAGCAGGGCGGGATCACCATGCAGGAACACGAAGCGCAGATCAGGCGCACCGGCACGCAGCAGGTCGCGGTAGCGGCGCTTGAGCGCCGAACACGAGGCCACCACGCCCTGGGCGGCAGCTGTCGGGTTGTTCAGCTGCTCGGCCACGGCCTGCAGCCAGCCGTGGCGGTCGGCGTCGGTCAGCGGGGTGCCGGCGGCCATCTTGGCCACGTTGCGCTCGCTGTGCAGCGCATCACCTTCGACGAAGTTCACGCCCAGCCGTGCCGCCAGCGCGCGGCCCAGCGTGCTCTTGCCGCAGCCGCTGACCCCCATCACCACCACGCGCCAGGCACGGGCCACGGCATCACCCCAGGCGTGCGCCAGACGCGCGGTCGAAGACGTGGGCCTTGGCGGCGTCCAGCGTCAGGTGCACCGTGTCGCCGGGCTGCGCCGTGGTGCGGCCGTGTGTCACCAGCACCAGTTGCTGCTCGCCGATCTGCAGCAGCAGCTCGGTCTCGGCGCCGGTGGGCTCGACCACCACCACCTGGGCCGGGATGCCGCTGTCCGCCAGCACCAGGTCGGTTGGTCGGATGCCGTAGTGCACGGCCTGGCCCTCGCGCCCGAGGCCTGCGGCCACCGGCCAGCGCTGGCCCAGGGCCTCGGCGGCGCCAGCCTTCAGCGTGCCCTCGAACACGTTCATCGCCGGTGAGCCGATGAACTGCGCCACAAACAGGTTGCCTGGCCGGTCGAACAGCTCCAGCGGCGTGCCGATCTGCTCGATGATGCCGTCGTGCATCACGACGATGCGGTCGGCCATGGTCATGGCCTCGATCTGGTCGTGCGTGACGTAGACCGTGGTGGTCTTCAGGCGCTGGTGCAGGGCCTTGATCTCGGCCCGCATCGCCACGCGCAGCTTGGCGTCCAGGTTGCTGAGCGGCTCGTCGAACAGGAAGACCTTGGGGTCGCGCACGATGGCACGGCCCATGGCCACGCGCTGGCGCTGGCCGCCGGAGAGCTCGCGCGGGTAGCGGTCCAGCAAGGCGCCCAGGTTCAGGATGCGGGCCGCGTTCTCCACGCGCTGTGCGGTGCTGGCGGCATCGGCCTTGCGCAGGCGCAGGCTGAAGGCCATGTTCTCGCGCACCGTCATGTGCGGGTACAAGGCGTAACTCTGGAAGACCATCGCGATGTCCCGATCCTTGCTCTCCAGGTCGTTGACCACCTTGTCGTCGATCAGGATCTCGCCGCCGCTGATCTCCTCCAGCCCCGCCAGCATGCGCAGCAGCGTGCTCTTGCCGCAGCCCGACGGGCCGACCAGCACGACGAACTCGCCGTCGGCGATGTCGAAGCCGATGCCGTGAATGACCTTGACGGCGCCGTAGGCCTTCTGGATGTTCTTGAATGAGACGGTAGCCATCAGCTTTTCACGGCGCCTGCAGTGAGACCCGAGACCATGTAGCGCTTGAACGCGTAATAGATCGCCGCCGGCGGCAGCGCGTAGACCACCCCGGTGGCCATCAGCAGTTCCCAGGGCGAATCGTCGGCGCCCAGGAAGTTGCCCAGGGCCACGGCCAGGGTGAGGTCGGTTTCCTTGCTGAGCAGCAGGAAGCCGTAGAGGTACTCGTTCCAGGCCAGCAGCAGCGAATACGTGCCCACCGCCACCAGGCTGGGCACCATCAGCGGCACATAGACCAGGCGGAACAGTTGCAGCGGCGTGGCACCGTCCATGCGCGCGGCTTCGTCCAGCTCCCAGGGCAGCTTGTCGCTGGCCTGCTTGAGCACCCAGATGCAATACGGCGAGGCGATGGTCACCATCGCCAGCACCAAGGACCACTTGTTGTTCAGCAGGCCGTAGTTGGCCATGGTCTTGTACATCGGCACGGCCAGGAAGGCCGCCGGGATGAAGTAGGTGAACAGCGCCAGGTTCATCACCGTGCGTCCGCCGCGCACCTTCAGCCG
>CAYTWU010000188.1:0-6867 GCA_964442175.1 uncultured Rubrivivax sp. | reverse complement strand
CGCGCCCATGGCCTGCAGGCCCTTGATGTGCTGGTCCACCGGACGCGAGCCGATGGCGCAGCCGCCCGGCAGCGACACCGTGGCCTGGCCAAACCGGGCCAGCAGCGGCCCCAGCACCAGGATGGACGCGCGCATCGTCTTGACCAGGTCGTAGGGGGCCTCGGGGTGGATCGCGCCGCTGGCATCCAGCATCACCAGGTCGGGCCGGGCCTCGGAGCGCTCGGCCTTCACGCCCATGGTGCGCAGCACCTTGAGCATCGTCGCCACGTCGTGCAGGCGCGGCACGTTGGCCAGCTGCACGGGTTCGCCGACCAGCAGCGCGGCGCAGAGTTCAGGCAGGGCGGCGTTCTTGGCGCCGGAGATGGCGATCTCGCCGCTCAGTCGGCGGCCGCCGCGGATCTGGAGTTTGTCCATGCAGGTGCGTCCTTGAGGGGCGCACGTCGATGAATCAAAGCTGGCGCGCCGCCCCGGGTGTGGTCAGGGGTGGTGGGGAGTCGCGGCTGCGAACTCGGCCGGGGTCAGCGTCTTCATCGACAAGGCGTGGATTTGCTCACGCATTCTATCGCCCAGCGCCGCGTAGACCCGCTGGTGGCGCGCCACCCGGTTGCGGCCCTCGAACTCGGGCGAGACGATGGTGGCAAAGAAGTGGCGGCCATCACCCTCGACATCGAGGTGGCTGCAGAGCAGGCCGGCGGCGATGAAGTCGCGCACCTGCTGGGGGGTCGGATCGGGCATGGGCCGGATTATCCCCCGGCCCTGCCCGACCCTGCCGGGCTTCAGTCTTCCAGCTCGAACTCCGACCACACCACCGTGCCCGCGCCGGCCGTGCCCTTGATGGCGACCACACGCCCGTTGCCCAGGGCCGCAAAGAAGGCGGCGCGGCCGATGACCACATCGTCGTCGCGGAAGGCGCTGTCGGGCCGGCCGGTGGTGTCGATCACCAGGCCCAGCAGCGTGAGCTGCGGGTCGGCAAAGGCCGTCACCGGGGCACGCAGCTCGACGTCGCTGTCGGCCGAGCGCAGCTCCAGCTCGCTGGCCACGACCACGCCGCCGTTGGCCACGCGGGCCTTCAGCCGCACATGAGCGCCGGGTTGCAGCTGGGCCAGCGAGACGAGGTCTTCCAGTTCGGTCAGCGCCGTGACCTGCACCTCGATGCCGGGCAAGCCGGCGAAGGTGATGCGATCACCCACCACCGTGGCCACATCGGCCTCGATGCGCACGCTGTCCTCGAACTCCACTTTCGTTGCGGTGAGCACCCCGTCCACGATGGGGCCCTCGACCTCGACCTTGGCACCGACCACCAGGTCGCTGGCCAGGCCGTCCTCGAACTGCGTGCCGGCCGTGAGCACCACACGCTGGCCGCCGAGCATGAAGCCGTCGGTCGTCAGGCTGGCGACAAAGCCTTCGATTTCGGCCTTGGCACTGCTGCTGATGCGCGGGCCGGCGGGCTCGATCTTGCTGGCCGTGAGCGTGCCGCACACCGGGTTGCCGGCGCAGGCCGTGCCCTTGACCTCCACCAGGGCACCCACCCAGGTGCCGACCGGGATGTCGGACAGGTCGGCGCCCGCGTACTGCACGGTCAGCGTGCCGATCGTCAGGGTGGCGTTGGTGTTGTTCTGCGTGCTCACAAAGCCGGTCACGGTGAAGGGCGGCGTGGCCAGCGCGCTCTTGCGCTCGATGTAGCCGGCCGCGATGACGCCGGCCTGCACCGGCAGGCCGTGCACCTCGACGTAGTCGCCCACCACCGGGCGCACGCCGTCTTCGAACACCGTCTGCGCATCGGCCTGCACGGTCTGGCCCAGCACGGTGAACTGGTCACCGCTGACGGCTTCGACCCGGCCCTTGAGTGCGCTGTCCACGCTGATCGTCGTGGCCGTGGTGCCCGAGCCTTCGACCCGCGCCACCATGCCCACGCGCAGGTCGGACTGCGAGGCGTTGTCGTCGTCGCGCTTGAACACCGTGGTGTTGGACTCGTAGCGCACGCCATTGACCCACACGCTGCCGAAGCCGGTGATGGTGCCGTAGGCCACGCCCGTGCCGCCGATGCCACCGCCGCCGCCACCGCCGGTGCCGCCGATGCCGCCGTCGCTGCTGCCACCGCCGCCGCACGCAGCCAGCAGCAGCGCTGTGGCGAGGCTGGCCATCAGTCTCTGGATCTTCATGTCGTTTCTCCTTCAGGGGGTTCGGTCGCCGCGGGCGACTCGAAGTAATAGATGCCCAGGCCCAGGCGCACACGCGGTGCGTCCGGCTGGTCCGGTCGGTTGTCGGTGTCGTGTTCGCTGAGCCAGGCGTCCAGCCGTTCCAGCAGGGCCTGGGATTGCTGGGCGCTGAGTGCGCGGAAAGCCGGCCGGATGTCGGCCGGGACACTGCGGTACATCACCTTGCGCTGGTAGCGCGGGTCGGCAGCGCCGTGCTGGAGGTTGTGGTCGATGGTGGCGATGAGGTCGGCCACGTCGGTGCCCAGGATGCCGAGTTTTTCGACCTCGCCGCCCTGCGGCACGTAGGCGCGCGTGACCAGTTCCAGGCGCTGATCGTCGCGCCGGTGCACGGCGCCCACGCGCAGCAGTTCGTCCAGCACGGCGCGCGCCGGCATGTCGCCGCTGTGGCGGCGCACCAGCTCGGCAAAACTGGCCGGGCCGTCCAGCGGGTCCAGCGCGGCGGGCTGGCCGTCGGGCGCCTGGAAATCCGGGTCGCGGGCCCAGCCGGACAGCACCCGCGCAGCGCGGTTGTAGCTCTCCTGGCTGGCGGCACGCAGCGGCTCGGGCTCGGCGACCAGGCGCTGCACGTCCTTGCGCGTCAGGCCGGTGAGGATGGAGGCGCGCGACAGCGTGGGCTTCTTGCCCGGGATGCCGAAGTCCTCCATCGCCGTCTGCACGTAGACGTGTTTGGCCAGCTCCTCGAAGGCGCCAAAGGGCACGTGGTAGCGCAGCAGCAACCGGCACAGCGGCCGCAGCAGCAGCAGCACGGCGGTGTTCACAGCGATCGAAACCCGGTTGGCGGCATCCATGTTTGGGATTTTTGTCCCAAACTGACCCGAAGTCAAGCGCTGCCGCTCAGCCCATGCTTGTCAATGCGGTAACGAAGTGTGTCGCGGCTGATGCCCAGCTCGCGCGCGGCCTGGCTGACGTTGCCACTGGTGCGCGACAGGGCGCGGACCAGCGCCTGCCGTTCCAGCGCCGGCAAGGTGCTGTCGTCGCCTGGGGCCGGCTCGTCCACCGCCGGCTCGGCCCAGAGCGCCAGGTCGGCCACATCCAGGCGCGGGCCGCTGCCCAGCAGCACGGCCTGCTCCAGGCCGTTGCGCAGCTCGCGCACATTGCCGGGCCAGCGGTGCCGGCACAGCGCCACCTCGGCGGCGGGTGTGAGCTGCGGCGCGGGCCGGCCGTAGCGGCTGGCGTGGTGCGCCAGGAAGCTTTGCGCCAGCAGCAGGATGTCGCCACCGCGCTCGCGCAGCGGCGGCAGGTCCAGTTGCACCACGCGCAGCCGGAAGTACAGGTCGGCCCGGAAGCGGCCCTCGCGCACCAGCTGGTCCAGCGGGCGGTGCGTGGCGGCGACGATGCGCACGTCCACCTTCTGCTCGCGCAGGCTGCCCAGGCGGCGCACGCTGCGTTCTTCCAGCAGCTTCAGCAGCTTGGCCTGCAGCGCGGGTTCCATGTCGCCGATCTCGTCCAGGAACAAGGTGCCGCCCTCGGCCGTTTCGACCAGCCCCAGCTTGCGCTCGCGCGCGTCGGTGAAGGCGCCACGCTCGTGGCCGAACAGCTCGGATTCCAGCAGCTGCGCCGGCATCGCGGCACAGTTCAGCTCGACAAAGGGTTTGCTGCGGCGCGGCCCACTGAAGTGCAGGGCGCGGGCCACCAGCTCCTTGCCGGTGCCCGTCTCGCCGCGCACCAGCACCGCGGGCGCCAGGCCATCCTGCAGCCGCGATTCAGCGTCCAGCAGCTGGCGCAGCGTGGCCTTGAGCCGTTGCATGCCGGGGGACTCGCCCTGCAGCGCGTCCAGCGCGGCGCCCTCGCCTTCGCGGCGCTGGTAGTAGTCGAGCGCGCTGTCGCGCCGGGCCCCCGCCGCGGCCCGCTCCAGCAGCAGGCGCAGCTTGGCCAGCGGCACGGGTTTGGTCAGGAAGTCCAGCGCGCCGGCCTTCATGGCCTCCACCGCCACCTCCACGCTGCCCTGGCCGGTCACCATGATCACGGCCAGCGCCGGGTCGTGCTGGCGCAGCCGGGCCAGCATCTGCAGGCCGTCCATGCCCGGCAGGTTGAAGTCCAGCACCACGGCGTCGGGCCGGAAGCTGGCCAGCTGGGCCAGGCCTTCTTCCGCGCTGCCGGCCACGGCAACGCTGAAACCGTGGCGTTCCAGGTAGGTGCAGATGTTCTTGGCCAGCACGGCCTCGTCTTCGACGATCAACACGGCGTGGGTCATGCGGGTTCCTCGGTGGTCAGGCCACGTGCAGGTGAATGGACACCACCGTGCCGCGCCCGGGTGCGCTCTGGATCTGCAGCCGGCCGCCCTGGCGCTCCAGCAGCCGCCGCGCGAGCGCAAGACCCACGCCCAGGCCTTGCGGCTTGGTGGTGAAAAACGGTTCGCCAACGCGCGCCCGCTGGTCCGCCGTGAGGCCGGGCCCGTCGTCGCCGATGGTCAGGGTGATGTGGCGGCCGTCCCCATCGCGCACGGCGGCCAGCACGATGTGGCCTCCCTGGGGCACGGCCTCGAGCGCGTTGTTCAGCACGCTGTGCAGCACCTGCTCCACGGCCCGCGCGTCGGCCCGCACGGCCGGCAGGTCCTCTGGCAGCTGCAGCTGGGCCTGCACGCTGCGCCGCTGCAGGTCACGTGCCAGCGCCTGCACGCAGCCGCGCACCAGCGGGCCCAGCACCAGCGGAGACGCCGGCTCGGCGCTGGGCTGTGTGTCGGTCAACAACTGCCGCAGCCAGGCGCTGAGGCGGTCGGACTGGGCCACGATGTCGCGCGCCGGCTCGTGGCTGGTCGTGTCGGCGGTCGTTTCCAGGATCAACTCGGCCGAGCTGCGGATGGCCGCCAGCGGGTTGCGGATGGCATGGGCCACCGCCGAGCTCATCTCGCCCAGCACGGCAAACGTCTCCTGCCGAACCAGGCGCTGTTCCTGGGCCCGCATGATGCGGTCGGCGCGGTGCACCAGGCCAAAGAGCACGGCAAAGAGCAAGGCCCCCGCCACGGCCGCGCCCGCCCACAGGTACAGGCGCAGCTGCGCCAGGATGGCCATCAGGCCCTGCGGGTTCTTGTAGAACTCGATCGCGCCGATCACCTGCCGGCCGCCGGGGTCCATCACCGGCACGTAGATCTCGACGAACAGGGGCGCGGGCTGGTTGAGCGACACGTACTCCGATTTGCCGGCCACACGTTCGGCCTCGGTTTTTTGCTCCACCACCACGGCGCCGGTGAGCGCCAGGTCCAGTTCGTCGTTCGGCCCGAAGCGCCGTCCGATCAGGCTGCGGTCGCTGGACCAGATCAGCGTGCGGTCACGCCCGTAGACGTTGGTGCGCAGCACGTCGGGCATGCGCGAGAAGTGCTGCAGCGAGGCTTCAGCCAGTGGCGGCACGGCCTCACCCGGCGCGGCAAAGAAGTCCTGCAGCGGCCGCTCCACCAGCACCAGGCTGTGCACGAAATCGCGCGTCAGCACACCTTCCTGCCAAAGCATGCGTTCGGTGACGAACCAGCCCAGCAGGCTGACGCTGGCCGCGCCGATGGCGGTGATCAGCAGCAGCGCCAGGCCGCTGAACCAGCGGCTGAGGCGAAAACGGGCGGGCTGCACGGACATGGTCTGGCGAAGCATTTGTGTTCGTCATTGAAACACATCACCTTGATGTTTGGGACGATTTACCCAATTTTTTGGGTCATTTGACCCAGAACACCCACCCACCGACATCGACCATTTCAGAAAACTTGTTCAACGACAGCCACTTACACCAATCGTCGAGGTGGCATGGCGATTGCGCTGGATCTGACGCCGCGAATCTCCGCGGTCCTGCCAGGAGAACCCCATGTCCAGCTCATCCCAACTCATCGCCGCCTGCGTCCTCGCCCTCGGTGCCGTGGTCGCCTTCGATGCCGCCGCGGCCGCGGTGCGTGTCACCTGCGAGGTGCGCGCCAACCGCTCCAAGATCTCGGTCGACGGCAAGGCCCTGGTGGCCGGCACCTACACGACCGAGGCGATTTCCGGCGGCAACAGCGCCACCGCCGGCCCCGCCAAGGCCCGCCGCGGCCAGGTGGAGACCGACTACGACAGCAACCCGGCCGACATCGCCGAAGGGGCCACGCCGATCGCCACCAACTTCATCCAGGGTGCCAGCGTGACCGGCAAGGTGATCGACAGCAGCGGCAACACCGTGGCGTCGGACACCGTGCTGTGCCGGGTCAGGAACTGACGGTCAACTGCGGAGTTTGTAGCCCTGGGCCAGCAGCCGCAGCGCCAGCGTGGCCACCACCGCGAAGCTGGTGGCCACGACGGCCAAGCTGAACCAGGGCGACACGTCGCTGACACCGAAGAAGCCGTGGCGGAACCCGTCGATCATGTAGAAAAACGGGTTCAGGTGGCTAACGGTCTGCCAGACCGTGGGCAGCGAATGCACCGAGTAGAAAACACCGGAGAGCATCGTCATCGGCATGATGAGGAAGTTCTGGAAAGCCGCCAGCTGGTCGAACTTGTCGGCCCAGAGGCCGGCGATCAGGCCCAGCGTGCCCAGGATGGCCGCGCCCAGCAGCGCGAACACCACGATCCAGCCCGGCGCCGCCAGGTGCAGCGGCGCGAACCACACGGTGACCAGCGCAACACCGGCCCCCACCGCCAGCCCCCGCACCACGGCCGCGCCCACGTAGGCGCTGAACCAGGCCCAGTGCGAC
>CAYTWU010000187.1:0-6872 GCA_964442175.1 uncultured Rubrivivax sp. | reverse complement strand
ACGACCTGCGCACCCCGCTGGCGCGGCTGCGGCTGGAAACCGAGATGAGCGTGGCCGACGAAGAAGCCAAGGCCAACATGGTGATGGACATCGACCAGCTCGACGCCATCATCGACAAGTTCATGGACTACGCCCGCCCCGGCGAGACCCAGCTGCATGCGGTGCACGTGTCGCAGCTGATCGACCGCGAGGCGGCGGCTTTCCGCGATCCGGCGCAGATCCGCATCCAGTCCCGCGTGGCCATCGACCTCAAGGTGCTGGCCGACGAGACCGAGCTCTCGCGTGTGTTCGCCAACCTGTTCGAAAACGCACGCCGTTATGGCCGCGGCACCGACACCGGCGTGGCCGACGTCAGCGTCAGCTACAACCGCACCGGGCCCTGGGTGATCCTCTCGGTGCGCGACCGCGGGCCGGGCGTGGCGCCCAACAAGCTGCCGCAGCTGACCACCCCGTTTTTCCGCGGCGACGCCGCACGCACCGCCGCCACCGGCGCCGGCCTGGGCCTGGCCATCGTCGAAAAGGCGATGCAGCGCATGGGCGGCAACCTGGAGCTGGCCAACGCGGCCGACGGCGGCTTCGTGGTGCACCTGCGGCTGCGGCGCGCGGCCTGATCCAGCGCAAACCACTGCTGAAGCGCAGGCCCTTGAAACCCGGGCGGGGCGGCCCTAATTCTGGTGGACCGGCGCAGCACAGCGCCCCATCCCTGGAGGCACCGCCATGGTCAGAGCCCTGTTCACACGCGATCTTTTTGCCGATCTGGAGCGCGCGCAGCGCGAGCTGGAGTCCGTCTTCGACGCCGCCCCGGGCATCCGCGGCCGAGGCCGCGGCGGCTACCCGGCCATCAACGTCGGTACCACGCCGAGCTCGGTGGAGATCGTCGCGTTTGCCCCGGGCATGGACCCGGCCAGCATCGAGCTCAACCTCGACCGCGGCGTGCTCAGCATCGCTGGCGAACGGGCCGCGTCGCTGCCCGGCAGCGACGGCAAGACCACGCTGCACCTGAACGAACGATTTGCCGGCCGCTACCGCCGCGTGGTCAGCCTGCCCGACGACGTGGACCCGGACGGCGTGGCCGCGCGCTACCGCGACGGCGTGCTGCACGTGAGCGTGCCACGCAAGGCCGCCGCCCAGCCCCGGCGCATCGACGTGCAATGAACCAGGAGACCCGCCACATGAACAACGTGACCCCCCACACCCCTGCCGCCGACCGTGACCTGCCCGCCCTGCGTCCACCGGTGGACGTGATCGAAGACAGCACCGGCATCACGCTCTACGCCGACCTGCCGGGCGTGTCCCGAGAGCAGCTGCAACTGCGCGTGGAAGGCGACCAGCTGCTGATCGAAGCCGAGCTGGCGCTGCCGGTGCCGGCGGAGCTGACACCCTCTCACGTGGAGGTGCCGGTCTCGCGCTACCGCCGCAGCTTCACGCTGAGCAAGGAGCTGAACGCCGACCAGGTGGGCGCCGAGCTGTCGCACGGCGTGCTGCGTGTGCGCATCCCGAAGGCGGCGCACCTGCAGCCGCGGCGCATCGCGGTGCAGGTGGCCTGACGCAGGCTCAGCGTGCCGGCGGCGGCGTGGCCACGCCTTCGTCAACGTAGAAGTTGACGCGTGGAAGTATGAAGGTCTGCACGGTGCCATCCGGCAAGGTGCGGACTTCGCTCTCCATCACGAAGCGCGAGCTGCCGCTGTTGCGCAGTGGCACCCAGGTTCGTGATCCGATGGCGCCATCGCCAAAGGTGCGCTGGGTCACGAGGTTGTTGCCGCTGAATCCCCAGGTGATCGGCTGCCGTGTTTCGGTGCCGGCCAGCAGGTCCTGTGAAACACGCTCGCCGGTGCCGCCGCGGTAGAGGTGGAAGAAAAACGGCGTGTTGGTGCCGATGAACAGGCCTGACTCCCACACGCGCGCCGCCTGGCGCGGCGTGCCGAAGCCGGCGCCGGCCGCGGGTTTGACCATCAAGGTGCGGTAGACCGCCTGCGGCTGCCCGGCCGCCCAGTCCGCCGCGATCCAGGTCTCGGCGCCATTGCGGTCGACCGCAAAGCGCGTGTAGCCGCGTTCGCCAATGGCCAGGCCCAGCACCGCCCAGCCATCGACCATGCCGACACCATAGTTGCCGCCGGAGGTGGGAAACGACCAGGTGCCGGCACCGATGCTGACCACGTCGGCCGCCGGGAACGTGCCCAGCCCGGGCTGGTCGCTCGGGCCGGCCAGCGCGACGCCGGCGACCAGGTCGGCCATCGACGGCCGCAGGCTCGCGGCCAGGTGGCGGGTGGCAAAGCCAGCGTCGCTCGGATGGCCGAAGGGCACGACGCGGCCGGTGTTGCAGCCGCTCAGCGTGGTCTCTTCACCGACCTCCACCACCTTGGAGCTGCCACGGTTCTCGGTGCCCGACAGGCGGGTGACGGACAGGATCAGCACGTCGCGGCGCACATCGACCGGCAGGTCGGGGCAATCGGGGTCGCTGGTCTGGTAGGTCAGCGAAAACGGCGTGGCCAGCGTGGCCTGCCGCTGCGTGCCGAAGCTGACCACCGTGGCCTCGCTGCGGCCCTGGGTCGTGACGATGCTCGCCGTGGCGCCGCGCCAGTCGAAGAGGTAGGCCTGATTGTTGCCGCGGGTCTCGCCCACGTGCAGGACGGGGGCCGCGGACGCGGCGGAGGCCGCCAGCGCCAGGGCCAGCAGCGGAACGGTGGGCAGGTTCATGCGCACTCCTTGGAAATGCGGCGATGCTATGGACTGCGGGGCGCCGTGGAATCGGTGCTATTGGGGATCGGACGGCTGGGCAGCCGCCAGCAGGCACACCGCCCGCGTCTCGATCGCCAGGCCCTCGCCCACCGGCCCCATCTTCTCGGCCGTCTTGGCCTTCACGTTGACGGCGGCCGGCGGCAAGCCCAGCAGCGCCGCGATGCGCTCGCGCATGGCCGGGATGTGCGGCGCCATCTTGGGGGCCTGCGCAACGATGGTGCTGTCCACGTTCACCGGCGCCCAGCCGGCGGCGCGCACACGGCGTGCGGCTTCCTGCAGCAACACGGCGGAATCGGCGCCGCGGAAGGCCGGGTCGGTGTCCGGGAAGTGGCGGCCGATGTCGCCCAGGCCGGCACCGCCCAGCAGCGCGTCGGTGATGGCGTGCAGCAACGCGTCGGCATCGGAGTGGCCCAGCAGACCGTGGCTGTGCGGGATGGTGATGCCGCCCAGCACCAGCGGCCGGCCGGCCACCAGCGCGTGCGTGTCCCAGCCCTCGCCGATGCGCAGCGGCGGGATGTTCATGCGGCTCTCCAGCAGGGTGGTGGCCAGCGCAAAGTCCGCCGGCCAGGTGATCTTGAAATTGTCCAGGCGGCCCGGCACCAGGCGCGGCGCCAGGCCCAGGGCCTCGACGGCGCTGGCTTCGTCGGTGACGGCCGGGCCAGCGTTGTCCAGCGCGCGCTCCAGCAGCGCCAGGCGGAACATCTGCGGTGTCTGCGCAGCCCATTTGCCGCTGCGGTCCACCGTGGCGGCCACGCGGCCGTCGGCGCCTTGTTTGAGCGTGTCGGCCAGCGGCAGCGCCAGCAGGCCGCCGACCGGGTCGGCCTGGCAGGCGTCGAGCAGCTGTTCCACCTGTGCCGGCTGCAGCAGGCAGCGTGCCGCGTCGTGCACCAGCACCCAGTCGTCGTCGCTGGCACCGTGCGCGCGCAACGCAGTCAAGCCGTTACGCACCGTGGCCGCGCGGGTGGCACCACCGGTGCGCGCCACCCACAGGTCCTGACGCGCCGGCACCAGCGCATCGAACACGGCATCATCCGGCGCCAGCACCACCAGCGTGGCCGCCAGGCGCGGCACGGCGGCCAGTGCGGACAGCGTGTGCAGCACCATCGGCTGCCCTGCGACACGCTCGTACTGTTTGGGTCCGGCCGCGCCCGCACGGGCGCCGACGCCGGCGCAGGGGATCAGCGCGAAGCAGTTCATCGCCAGGATTCTAGAATCGCCCCTTCCCATGCAGCTCCCCACCATCGCGCCAGGCAAGCGGTTCACGTTGCCACGGCCTGTCGGCAGTGCCGACGCCCTGCAACTCGCCCGCCTGGCGCGCCGCCACGCCGACGCCGGCCAGCTGCTGGCCATCGTCGCGGCCGAACCGTCCGACGCGCAGCGGCTGAGCGACGAACTGCCCTTCTTCGAGCCCGGCCTGCGCATCGCGCTGTTCCCGGACTGGGAGACCCTGCCCTACGACACCTTCAGCCCGCACCAGGATCTGATCTCCGAGCGCCTGGCCACGCTGTGGCGCGTGCTGCAGCGCGAGGTGGACGTGGTGCTGATGCCGGCCAGCACGGCCCTGGTGCGGTTGGCGCCGCCCAGCTTCCTGGCCGGCACCACGTTTTTGTTCAAGCAGAAGTCGCGGCTGGACGAGGCCAAGCTCAAGGCCCAGCTCGTGATGGCGGGTTACCAGCACGTGAGCCAGGTGGTGTCGCCCGGCGAGTACGCGGCGCGGGGTGGTTTGATCGACCTGTTCCCCATGGGCTCGAACGTGCCCTACCGCGTGGACCTGTTCGGCGACGAGGTCGATTCCATCCGCACCTTCGACCCCGATTCGCAGCGCAGCCTGTACCCGGTGCCCGAGGTGCGGCTGCTGCCGGGCCGCGAGTTCCCGCTGGACGACGCCGCGCGCACCGCCTTCCGCGCCCGCTGGCGCGAGCAGATTGACGGCGACCCGACCCGCGCGCGCCTGTACAAGGACATGGCCCAGGGCATCGCCGGCGGCGGCATCGAGTACTACCTGCCGCTGTTCTTCGAGCAGACGGCCACCGTCTTCGACTATTTCGGCGCCGACGCCGCGCTGGCGCTGCACGGCGAGGTTGACGCCGCTTTCGAGCGCTTCTGGATCGACACCCGCGAACGCCACCGCTTCCTGCAGCACGACCCCGAGCGCCCGCTGCTGCCGCCGGAAGCGCTGTTTCTGAAGAACGACCAGTTCTTCACGCTGACGCACCCGCATGCCACGCTGGTGCTGCGTGGCCAGGAGCCGGTGGACTGGGCGCGCCCGCTGCCCGACGTGGCGGTGGACCGCAACGCCACCGAGCCGCTGGCGGCATTGCAGCAGCACCTGCAGGCCACGAAGCACCGCGTGCTGATCGTGGCTGAGAGCGAAGGCCGGCGCGAAAGCATCCTGGACCTGCTGCGCGACCACAAGATCAGCGTGCCCAGCGTGGCCACGCTGGCCGAGTTCCTGGCGCCGCGGGGTGACGCCGAAAACGAGGCGGAAAAGGTCGCCATCGCCGCCGCGCCGCTGGCCGCGGGCTTCCATTGGCACGAGCCCGACGCCGGCATCAGCGTCCAGCTGATCACCGAGACCGAGCTGTTCGCCAGCGCGCCGCAGACACGGCGGCGGCGCAAGCAGGAGCAGGTGTCCAGCGTCGATGCGCTGATCAAGGACCTGTCGGAGCTGAAGGTGGGCGACCCGGTCGTGCACCTGAACCACGGCATCGGGCGCTACCAGGGCCTGGTGCACATCGACCTGGGCGAAGGTGCCAGCGAGTTCCTGCACCTGGTCTACGCCGACAAGGCCACGCTGTATGTGCCGGTGGCGCAGCTGCACCTGATCGGGCGCTACACGGGTGTGTCGGCCGATGAAGCGCCGCTGCACAAACTCGGCTCCGGCCAGTGGGACAAGGCCCGGCGCAAGGCCGCCGAGCAGGTGCGCGACACCGCCGCCGAGCTGCTGAACCTCTACGCGCGGCGCGCCGCGCGCGAGGGCCATGCCTTCCGCTTCTCGCCGCAGGACTACGAGGCCTTCGCTGCGAGCTTCGGCTTCGAGGAGACGCCCGACCAGCGCGCCGCGATCCACGCGGTGATCCAGGACCTCATCAGCCCCAAGCCGATGGACCGGCTGGTGTGCGGCGACGTCGGCTTCGGCAAGACCGAGGTCGCGCTGCGCGCCGCCTTCGTCGCGGTCACCGGCGGCAAGCAGGTCGCGCTGCTGGCGCCGACCACGCTGCTGGCCGAGCAGCATTACGCCAACATCGCCGACCGCTTCGCGAAGTGGCCGGTCAAGGTGGCTGAGATGTCGCGCTTCCGCTCGGCCAAGGAGATCAAGGCCGCGCTCGCCGGCCTGGCCGACGGCACGATCGACATCGTGATCGGCACCCACAAGCTCTTGAGCCAGGACACGAAGTTCAAGAACCTGGGGCTCTTGATCATCGACGAGGAGCACCGCTTCGGCGTGCGCCACAAGGAGGCGATGAAGGCGCTGCGCGCGGAAGTGGATGTGCTGACGCTGACCGCCACGCCGATCCCGCGCACGCTGGGCATGGCGCTCGAGGGCCTGCGAGATCTCAGCGTGATCGCCACCGCGCCGCAGCGGCGCCTGGCGATCAAGACCTTCGTGCGCACCGAGATGAACGGCGTGATCCGCGAGGCGGTGATGCGCGAGTTGAAGCGCGGCGGCCAGGTCTACTTCCTGCACAACGAGGTCGAGACCATCGAGAACCGCGCGCAGAAGCTGCAGCAGCTGCTGCCCGAGGCGCGCATCGCCATCGCCCACGGCCAGATGCCCGAGCGCGAGCTGGAGCGCGTGATGCGCGACTTCGTCGCCCAGCGCCACAACCTGCTGCTGTGTTCCACCATCATCGAAACCGGCATCGACGTGCCCACGGCCAACACCATCGTGATGAGCCGGGCCGACAAGTTCGGCCTTGCGCAGCTGCACCAGCTGCGCGGACGCGTGGGCCGCAGCCACCACCAGGCCTACGCCTACCTGCTGGTGCCCGATGTCGAGGGCCTCACCAAGCAGGCCGCGCAGCGGCTGCAGGCCATCCAGGACATGGAAGAGCTGGGCTCGGGCTTCTACCTGGCCATGCACGACCTGGAGATCCGCGGCGCCGGCGAGGTGCTGGGCGAAAACCAGAGCG
>CAYTWU010000186.1:0-6902 GCA_964442175.1 uncultured Rubrivivax sp. | reverse complement strand
CACCAGCACGGCACTGAGCCGTTTCTACGGCACGATGGTCGCCTGGCTCTTTGTGGTCATCAACGGGCACCTGCTGGTGCTGGCGGCGCTGCTGCAGAGTTTCCAGAGCTTCCCGGTCGGGCCGGAGCCCATGGGCTTCCTGCGCGCCACCCTGCCCCACCAGTGGGGCGCCGAGATCTTCATGACCGGGCTCTGGATCGCCGTGCCGATGGTGGCGATGCTGCTGTTCGTGAACCTGGTGCTGGGCGTGATCTCCCGTGTGGCCGCGCAGATCAACATCTTTGCCGTCGGTTTCCCGATCACGGTGACGGTGGGCCTGATCGGCAGCCTGGTGACCCTGCCCCTGCTGCAGACACCGTTCACGATGGCGCTGGAGCGGCTGCTCGTGGTCTTCCGCTGACCCGGGGACGGAGTAGAGTTACAAGCTGATTACAGTTTTTCCTGTAAGTAAACTACAGGGTTAGACCTCCCCCGTCGATAGGTGATGCCCCAAGCCGGGGCACGGCCAAGCCCGGCTATAGTTTGCGCCTTCACGGCACCGGCAGAGTGCCGTCCCCGACAGCAGCGGCCCGCTTCTTGCAAAGACGCAGGCTACTGGAGGAAGTGAGTGGATTACGCGCAACAACAGAGAAACCCCGGCAAACACACGGTCGGCATAGGCATCGTCATCGCGATGCACTTGCTGCTCGCGTGGGCCCTGGTCAGCGGCCTCGCCCGCAAGATGGTGGATGTCATCAAGGCCCCCATCGAGACCAAGATCATCGAAGAGGTGCAGCCCCCGCCGCCGCCGCCGCCCGAGAACCTGCCCCCGCCGCCGAAGTTTGCGCCACCCCCGCCGTCGTTTGTGCCGCCGCCCGAGGTGGTGGTGAACAACCCGCCGCCCGCGCCGACGATCACCGTCACCCGCGACGTGCCACCCCCGGCACCGCCGGTAGCCATTGCGCCGGCCGGGCCGCCCGGCCCACCCGCGCCCGTGGCGCCGCCGGCGCCGCGTCGCCCGCCGCAGGCGGCGATCACCAACATCGGCGACTGCGCGCCGCAGAGCGGCGACTACCCGCCTGCGGCCCTGCGCGCCGAGGTCACCGGCACGACCAAGATCCGCTTCACGGTCGGCGCCGACGGCAAGCTGCAGAACGCCGAAGTCGTCCGCTCGGCCGGCACGTCGCGCGAGCACCGTGCGCTGGACCGCGTCGCGCTGGGCAAGCTCAGCGAGTGCAGCTTCAAGGCCGGTATCGACGAAAACGGCAAGCCGGTGGGCGCGACCGTTGAAGTCGAGTACGTCTGGAAGATCAACTGATCGGCGGCAGCGATCCTGCCGCCGCGCATCTCCCCCCAACCCCAATTTCTGATCGGGCCGGCAACCAGCCGAGCCGCATTTCCGGAGTGAACATGTCCATGATCCTGTCCCTGCGTGCCGCCATCGGCGCTGCCCTGATCGCCGCCGCATCGCTGCTGGCGCCCACCACCGCTCTGGCGCAGGCGGCTTCCGAGCCCGCCGCCGCTGCCGCCCCGGCCCCGGCGCCCGCACCGGCAGAAGCAGCCGTCAGCCAGGAAGAGATCGAGAACCCGTACAGCCTCGAGTCGATGTGGAAGAAGAGCGATGTGATCGCCAAGTCCGTGCTGGTGATCATGGTCATCATGTCCATGGCCAGCTGGTACGTGATCTTCACCAAGCTCTGGGAGCAGAGCAAGCTGATGAAGAGCGGCACCAAGGCCAGCAAGACCTTCTGGACGGCGGGTTCGGTGAAGGCCGGCATCGGCACCCTGGAAGAAGGCAGCGCCTTCCGCTACATCGCCGAAAGCGGCGTCAAGGCCAGCGAACACCACGAAGGCACGCTGGTTGAGCAGATCGACCTGCACACCTGGGTCTCGATGTCGGTGCAGCGCGCGATCGACAGCGTGAACAACCGCCTGCAGGACGGCATGGCGGTGCTGGCGACGGTGGGCTCCACTGCACCGTTCGTCGGCCTGTTCGGCACCGTCTGGGGCATCTACCACGCGCTCACCGCCATCGGCATCTCGGGCCAGGCGTCCATCGACAAGGTGGCCGGCCCCGTGGGTGAAGCCCTGATCATGACCGCCATCGGCCTGGCCGTCGCCGTGCCCGCGGTGATGGGCTACAACTGGCTGATCCGCCGCAACAAGAGCGCGATGGAAGTGGTGCGCACCTTCGGCTCCGACGTGCACAACGTGCTGCTGGCCGGCAAGAAGTGAGTCTGTCAGCCACTGACAGGAGCGCACCATGTCGATGAACGTCGGCTCAGCCGAAGGGGGCGAAGAGAGCTTCAACTCCACCATCAACACCACGCCGCTGGTGGACGTGATGCTGGTGTTGCTGATCATCTTCCTGATCACGATCCCGGTGGTCACACAATCGATCGCACTGCAGCTGCCCAAGGAGCGCAACCTCCCGACGCAGACCAAGCCCGAGAACATCGTGATCGCGGTCAACCGCGAGGGGGACATCCACTGGGGCATGCAGCCCGTGCCCAGCATCGAGGCCCTGGTCGACCGGCTCAAGGTCGAGGCGGTGAAGGAGCCGCAGCCCGAGGTGCACATCCGGGGCGACCTGCAGGTCCGCTACGAAGCCGTGGGCCGTGTGGTGGTGGCCTGCCAGCGCGCGGGCATCGCCAAGGTCGGCTTCATCACCGAGCCGCCTGCGCGCGGCCAGTGATCCGGTAAAAGGAGTTCCAGAATGTCCATGAATGTTGGCGGCGACAGCGGCGAAGACGAGGTGTTGGTCGACATCAACACCACGCCACTGATCGACGTGATGCTGGTGCTGTTGATCATGTTCATCATCACGATCCCGGTGCAGACGCACGCGGTCAAGATGAACATGCCCATCGGCCCGTCCAGCCCGCCCCCCAAGCCACCCGAGATCATCCGCATCGACGTCGATTTCGACGGCCGCATCGGCTGGAACGGCGAGGTCGTGCCCGACCGCAGTTCGCTGGAAGGCAAGCTGCTTGCCGTGGCCGCGATGCCCGACCAGCCCGAGGTGCACCTGCGCCCGAACAAGCTGGTGCAGTACGAGACGGTGGCGATGATCATGGCCTCCGCCCAGCGCCTGGGCGTCACCAAGATCGGCCTGGTGGGCAACGAACAGTTCATGAACTGAACTTTCCCCACCGCACGGGGGTCGGTCCGAACACCACGGCCGACCCCGTTCTGTTTTGTGAAGACCAGGAATGCACCGATGAAGAAGCTGCGCACCCTCACCCTCGCCCTCGCCACCGCCGGCCTGATGGCCGCCGCATCCGCCCAGGGCCTCCGCCCGGAGGTGGGCAAGCCCTTGCAGCAAGCCGGCGAGCTGCTGAAGGCCGGCAAGGGCAAGGAGGCGATGGCCAAGGTGCGCGAGGCCGAAGCCGTGCCCAACCGCACGGCGGCCGAGCAGCTGACCATCGACCGCATGAAGGGTGCCGCCGCGCAACGCGCCGGTGACAACGCCACCGCGGTGCAGGCATTGGAAGCGGTGTTCAACAAGGTCAGCGGCGCCGAGCAGGCGCAGACAGCCGAACAGCTGGCGTTCGCCTACTCGCAGCTGCGCGACTGGGCCAAGTCGCAACAATGGGCCAGCAAGGCCCAGCAACTGGGCAGCAACAGCGCCCAGCTCAAGCAGTTGATCACCTACCTGCAATCGCAATCGGGTGACTACAGCGCCATCGCGAAGGATGCCGCGGCCGCGATCGCCGCCGCGGAGCAGGCCGGCCGCCGGCCGGAAGAAGGCGACTTGCTGCGCCTGGCCGATGCCCAACAGCGCACCAACCAGAGCGCGGGTTACATCGGCACGCTGGAAAAGCTGCTCGCCAACTACCCCAAGAAGGATTACTGGTCGGCCTACCTGGGCCGGCTGACGCGCAAGCCGGGCTTCGCGCAGCGCCTGGGCCTGGACGTGATGCGCCTGCGACTGGCCAGCGGCACGCTGGAGAAGACCGACGACTTCATGGAGATGGCCCAGCTCGCCATCCAGGCCGGCCACCCGGCCGAGGGCGCGGACATCGTCGAGAAGGGTTTTGCGGCCAAGGCCCTGGGCGTCGGCCCCGAGGCCGAGCGCCATGGCCGCCTGAAGGATCTGGCAATCAAGCGTGCCGCCGAGAAGAAGGCGTCCATTGCCGCCGATGCCGCTGCGGCGGCGGCTGCGCCGGAAGGTGATGCCCTGGTCGAGGTGGGTTACAGCTACGTCACGATGGGCCAGGTGGACCAGGGCGTGAAGCTGATCGAACAAGGCATCGCCAAGGGCAAGCTCAAGCGGCCGGAAGACGCCAAGCTGCGCCTGGGCATGGCGCAGATCCAGTCGCCGGCGCTGAAGGCCAAGGGCCTGCAGACCCTGCGCGGCATCAAGGGCACCGATGGCGTGGCCGAGGTCGGCCGGCTGTGGACCGTCCTGGCCCGCTGATCAGCGGCCGGCCGCGGCTTCCGCCAGGACGTCGCGGCCGATGATCAGGCGCTGCACCTCGGTGGCGCCTTCGTAGATGCGCAGCGCGCGGATCTCGCGGTACAGCGATTCCACCACCGCGCCCACACGCACGCCGGTGCCGCCGTGCATCTGCAGCGCGCGGTCGATCACCCGCTGCGCGTTTTCGGTGGCCACCATCTTGGCCATGGCCGCCTCGCGCGTGGTGCGCTGGCCTGGCACGTCACGCTGCCACGCAGCCCGGTAGGTCAGCAAGGCACCGGCGTCGATGTCGGCCGCCATGTCACCCAGCGCCGCCTGCGTGAGCTGGAAGTCGCTGAGCTGCTGGCTGAACATCTGGCGCTGTCTGCTGTAGGCCAGCGCTTCCTCCAGCGCCCGGCGCGCAAAACCCAGCGCAGCAGCGGCCACCGAGGCGCGGAAGATGTCCAGCGTGCGCATCGCCAGCTTGAAACCTTCACCCGCCGTGCCCAGCAGGTGGTGCTTGGGCACGCGGCAGCCTTCGAACTTCAGGCGCGCCAGCGGGTGCGGCGCGATGACCTCGATGCGCTCGGCGATGCTGAAACCCGGGGTGCCCGCCGCCACCACAAAGGCCGACAGGCCGCGGGTGCCCGGCTGCTCACCCGTGCGGGCAAAAACGCAGTAGACGTCGGCAATGCCGCCGTTGGAGATCCAGGTCTTTTCACCGTCCAGCACCCAGGCATCGCCGTCGTCGCGCGCGGTGCAGGCCATCGCCGCCACGTCGGAGCCGGCGCCCGGCTCGGACAGCGCAAACGCCGTGATGCACTCGCCGCGCGCCACACGCGGCAGGATGTCGGCCTGCAGCACCGGGCTGCCGGCCAGCGTGATCGGCCCGCTGCCCAGGCCCTGCATCGCAAAGGCAAAGTCAGCGAGCCCGTCGTGGCGGGCCAGGGTCTCGCGGCAGACCACCAGCGCGCGCGAGTCCAGCGCCTCCCGGGCACCGCCGAAGGCCGCCGGCACACAATGGCGCAGCACGCCGGCCTCGCCCAACTGCCGCACCAGGGCGCGGCAGGTGGCATCGGCATCGTGGTGGTCCAGGCCCTGCAGATGCACGGCACACCAGGCGTCGAGCTGCTGGGCCAGCGCGCGGTGTTCGTCGTCGAAGAACGGCAGGTCGAGGTGGCCGAGGCGGGACATGGCAGGCTCCTGAAGAGCGCCGATTGTCGGATTGAATTGCTTTAGTTGTAAAGTATTCAAGCCCTGCCGGACAATGACGGGATGCCTGCCTACCCCGACTGGGCCGAAGACCTCGGCCACGGTGTCCATGCCATCGACACCGGCTTCCACCGCCCGCGCTTCGACGCCGCCTACCTGCTGGTGCAGGACGGCCGCGCGGCCTTCATCGACACCGGCACCAACTTCGCGGTGCCGCGCTTGCTGGGTCTGCTGGACGCGCTCGGGCTGCCGCGCGACGCGGTGGACCACGTGATCCCGACCCATGTGCACCTGGACCACGCCGGTGGCGTTGGCCTGCTGATGCAGGCCCTGCCCCGCGCCACGCGGTGGGTGCATCCCCGCGGTGCGCGGCACCTGATCGACCCCACGCAGCTCTACCAGGGGGCGCTGGCGGTCTACGGCGCCGACGAGATGGCACGCTCGTATGGCGAACTGGTCCCGGTGCCTGCGGAGCGGGTGCGCGAGACCGCCGATGGCGAGCTGATCACGCTCGCCGGCCGGGCTGTCGAGGTGGCGCACACACCGGGCCACGCGCGCCACCACCACTGCCTCTGGGATGCGGCCACGCGCGGCTGGTTCACCGGCGACACCTTCGGCCTGAGCTACGACACCGCACGTGGCCCCTGGATCGTGCCCACCACGACGCCGGTGCAGTTCGAGCCCGGGCCGCTGCGCGAATCGCTGCTGCGCCTGCTGGCACGCGACCCGGCCTGCATGTACCTCACGCACTTCGGCCGCGTGCAGGACGTGCCGCGTCTGGGCGCGCTGCTGCTGGCGCTGCTGGACGAGATGGTGGTGCTGGCCCAGGCCGCGCCCCCGGGCCCGGGCCGGCACGACGCGCTGAAGCTCGGCATGCGGGCGCTGTTCGGCCGCAGCCTGGTCGAACACGGCAGCCCGCTGGACGCCGCGGCGCTGGACGCCCTGCTGGCCATGGACCTGGAGCTCAATGCCCAAGGCCTGGCCATCTGGCTGGACCGGGCCGCTCGCTAAACTCGCGGGCCCAACAGGAAGCAGCATGAAACAAGCGATCCATTTCGGTCTCGGCGACCGCATCGCCATCGTCACCGGCGGCGCGCAGGGCATCGGCGCCGCCTGTGCCCGCCGGCTGGCGGCCGAAGGCGCGGCCGTGGCGCTGTGGGACCTGGCCGACGCCGCCGGCCAGGCCCTGGCCGACGAACTGGCCACGGCCGGCGCCCGCACGCTCTACTGCCGCTGCAACGTCGCAGACAAGGCACAGGAAGAGGCTGCGCTGGCCCAGTACGGCGAGATCGATGTGTACGAATCGCGCTTC
>CAYTWU010000185.1:0-6910 GCA_964442175.1 uncultured Rubrivivax sp. | reverse complement strand
ATACGAGGCTACAGCGGCGATTATTCACGGCCAATGCTAAAAGACTGGCCCAGCCGATCCTCCGGTCGAATGTTCAGCATCGCTGCTCGGGGAAACGTACGCCTGCGCGAGTACACCGGCGAGCCGCACCGCGTGGCGCCTGTGGGCAGCGTGGGCGGCATCTAGGCCTTCGACGACAGCAAGGGCACCAACGTCGGCGCCACGGTGGCCGCGCTGGAAGGCCTGGGCGCCGACCTGGCGCCGGGCCGCATCGTCGTCATCCTGGGTGGCGACGGCAAGGGGCAGGATTTCAGCCCGCTGGCTGCACCTGTGCAGCGCTTCGTGCGCGCCGTGGCGCTGATCGGCCGCGATGCCGGCACCATCGAACAGACCCTGCAAACCACCGGCGTGCCGATGGCGACGCTGACCACGCTGCCCGCGGCCACGGCCTGGTGTTTTGAGCAGGCGCAGCCGGGTGATGCCGTGCTGCTGTCGCCGGCCTGCGCCAGCCTGGACATGTTCCGGAACTACGGCCACCGTGCGGAGGTGTTCGTGGACGCCGTGCGCGACCTGGCCCTGGCCCGCGGGGAGGCCGCCTGATGGTCGCGTTGCCCATGAAAAAGGGGCTGGACGGTCTGCGCGAGTGGATCGCCGGCCTGCGCGGACCGCAGCGCCTGCCGGTGCGCGACGGCCTGCGCAGCGCACCCGCGCAGACGCTGCTGGCCTTTGACCGCAGCCTGGTGCTGGTGACGCTGGCGCTCATCGTCTTCGGCCTGGTGATGGTGTACTCCGCCTCCATCGCGCTGCCCGACAGCCGCAAGTTCGCCGCCTACAGCCCCACCTACTTCCTGATGCGCCACGCGATGGCGGTGGCCATCGGCGCCGTGGTCGCGCTGGCCGTGGTGCAGATCCCCATCGCCGTCTGGGAAAAACATGCGCCGCTGGTGTTCGTGCTGGCGCTGGTGCTGCTGGTGATCGTGCTGCTGCCCTTCGTCGGCAAGGTGGTCAACTTCTCGCGCCGCTGGATCCCGCTGGGCTTCATGATGTTCCAGCCTTCCGAGCTGGCCAAGCTGGCGATCGCGATGTACGCCGCCAGCTACATGGTGCGGCGCATGGACACGCGGGAGAACTTCTTCCGCGCCGTCTGGCCCATGGTCGTGGCGGTGGCCTTCACCGGCGCGCTGCTGCTGCGCCAGCCCGACATGGGCGCTTTCATCGTGATCGCCACCATCGCGATGGGCGTGCTGTTCCTGGGCGGGGTCAACGCCCGCATGTTCTTCCTGATCGTGGCGGTGATCGTGGCCACCTTCGCCATCATCATCGCCTTCGACGACCTGCGCCGCGAGCGCATCTTTGCCTACCTCGACCCCTGGGACCCGAAGTACGTGCAGGGCAAGGCCTACCAGCTGACCCATTCGCTGATCGCCTTCGGCCGCGGCGAGTGGTTCGGCCAGGGCCTGGGCGCGAGCGTGGAGAAGCTGCACTACCTGCCCGAGGCGCACACCGATTTCCTGCTCGCGGTGATCGGCGAAGAACTGGGCCTGGTCGGCGTGCTGGCCGTGGTGGCCAGCTTCTTCTGGCTGGTGCGCCGCATCTTCGTCATCGGCCGCCAGGCCATCGCGCTGGACCGTGTGTTCGCCGGCCTGATGGTGCAGGGCATCGGCATCTGGTTCGCCGGCCAGGGCTTCATCAACATGGGCGTCAACCTGGGCCTGCTGCCCACCAAGGGCCTGACGCTGCCGCTGATGAGCTTTGGCGGCTCGGCCATGCTGCTGAACCTGATCGCGCTGGCGATGGTGGTCCGCGTGGACATGGAGACCCGTTCGCTGATGAAAGGGGGCCGCGCATGAGCTGCCTTCTTTTCACCACCAAGACACCAAGACACTTAGGGCACAAAGAACTCGGTTCCCCCTTTGTGCTCTTGGTGTCTTGGTGTCTTGGTGGTGAATATCTTTCCCCCGCCATCGCGCCAGCCGGAGGCCAACGATGAAACACCTCGTCGTGATGGCGGCCGGCACCGGGGGCCATGTGATTCCCGGCCTGGCCGTGGCGCGCGAGATGCAGCAGCGCGGCTGGTCGGTCAGCTGGCTGGGCACACGCACCGGCATGGAAACCACGCTGGTGCCACCCACCGGCATCCCGCTGGACAGCATCGGCTTCAACGGCCTGCGCGGCAAGGGCGCGCTGCACACGCTCACCGGCGGCCTGCGGCTGCTGAAGGCCTTCTGGGATTGCCTGCAGATCCTGCGCCGGCGTGGCACCACGGCCGTGCTGGGCATGGGCGGTTATGTCTGCTTTCCCGGCGGCATGATGGCCTCGCTGCTGAACAAACCCCTGGTGCTGGTGAACGCCGACGCTGCGCTGCTGATGAGCAACCGCGCGCTGTTGCCGGTGGCCGACCGCGTGGCCTTTGGTTTCGAAGGTGCCGACGCGCGCAAGACCAAGCAGGCCGTCGTCACCGGCAACCCGGTGCGCCGCGAGATCGAATCCCTGCCCGCGCCGGCGCAGCGTTTTGCCGGCCGCAGCGGCCCGCTGCGCCTGCTGGTGGTGGGCGGCAGCCTGGGCGCGCAGGCGCTGAACCAGGCCGTGCCGGCGGCGCTGGCGCTGATCCCGGCGGCGCAGCGCCCGGTGGTGACGCACCAGACCGGCAACGCCCACCATGCCGCGGTGGCCACGGCTTATGCCGACGCCGGTGTCGAGGCCGAGGTGCTGCCCTTCATCGACGACATGGCCGCCCGCCTGGCGGCCTGCGACCTGATGATCTGCCGCGCCGGCGCCGGCACCGTCAGCGAGCTCTGCGCCGCCGGTGTGCCCGGGCTGCTGGTGCCGCTGATCGTCAGCACCACCGCGCACCAGCGCGACAACGCCGAGCACCTGGCCCAGGCCGGCGCCTGCATCCACCTGCCGCAGGCGCAGCTGACGCCGCAGGCACTGGCCGATGCACTGCAAAAACTCGACCGATCCACCCTGCTCACCATGGCCCAGAAAGCCCGCGCGATGGCACGGCCACAAGCCGCTGCCCGCGTGGCCGATGAAATCGAGGCTTTGATCAAGCCATGAAACACGCCGTCAAACACATCCACTTCGTGGGCATCGGCGGCGCCGGCATGAGCGGCATCGCCGAGATCCTGCACAACCTGGGCTACGCCGTCTCCGGCTCGGACCAGAACGACGGCGCGGTCACACGCCGGCTGGCCTCGCTGGGCATCCGCGTCGCCATCGGCCACGCGGCCGAGAACATCGCCGGCGCCGAAGCCGTGGTCACCTCCACCGCGGTGAAGGGCGACAACCCCGAGGTGCTGGCCGCCCGCGCCAAACGCATCCCGGTGGTGCCGCGTGCCGTGATGCTGGCCGAGCTGATGCGCCTGAAGCGCGGCATCGCCATTGCGGGCACGCACGGCAAGACCACCACCACCTCGCTGGTCACCAGCGTGCTGGCCGAGGCGGGGGTGGACCCCACCTTCGTCATCGGCGGCAAGCTGCAGAGCGCGGGCGCGAACAGCCGCCTGGGCTCGGGCGACTACATCGTGGTCGAGGCCGACGAAAGTGATGCCTCGTTCCTGAACCTGAACCCCATCCTCTCGGTCGTCACCAACATCGACGCCGACCACATGGAGACCTATGGCCACGACCTGACGCGGCTGCGCAGCGCCTTCGTGGACTTCCTGCACCGCATGCCGTTCTACGGCGCCGCCATCCTGTGCGGCGACGATGCCGGCATCCGCAGCATCCAGCCCATGGTGTCGCGCCCGGTGGTCAGCTACGGCCTGGGGCCGGAGAACCAGGTGCGTGCGGTGGACGTGCAAGCGCTGCCGGGTGGCCAGATGCGCTTCACCTGCCAGCGCCGCAACGGCGCGGTGATGCCCGATCTTGCCATCACGCTGAACCTGCCCGGCGAGCACAACGTGCGCAACGCGCTGGCCGCCATCGCGGTGGCCAACGAGCTGGAGTTGCCCGACGAGCCCGTGGTGCGCGCACTCGCCAGCTTCTCGGGCGTGGGCCGACGCTTCGAGCGCTACGGCGAGCTGCCCGCGTCCGGGGGCGGCCGCTTCACGCTGATCGACGACTACGGCCACCACCCGGTGGAGATGGCGGCCGTGGTGGCCGCGGCGCGCGGTGCCTTCCCGGGCCGTCGCCTGGTGCTGGCCTTCCAGCCGCACCGCTACACCCGCACGCGCGATTGTTTCGAGGATTTTGTCAAGGTGATGGGCACTGCCGATGCACTGCTGCTGACCGAGGTCTACGCCGCTGGCGAGCCGCCGCTGGTGGCCGCCGATGGCCGCGCGCTGGCGCGTGCGCTGCGCGTGGCGGGCCACACCGAGCCGGTGTTCGTGGACGAGGTGGCGGGCCTGCCCGAAGCCATCGCTGGTTTTGCGCGCGATGGCGACGTGGTCATCGTGATGGGCGCCGGCACCATCGGCGCGGTGCCGCAGAAGCTGGTCGACCTGCTGGGGGTGGCGGCATGAGCGCGCTGGGCAAAGTGGCCGTGTTGATGGGCGGCACCAGCGCTGAGCGCGAGGTGTCGATCATGTCCGGCACCGGCGTGCTGCAGGCGCTGCAGTCGGTGGGCGTGGACGCGCATGCCTTCGACCCGGCCCAGCGCGGCTTGCACGAGCTGAAGGCCGATGGCTTCGCGCGTGTCTTCATCGCGCTGCATGGCCGCCACGGCGAAGACGGCACGGTGCAGGGCGCACTCGAGCTGCTGGGCATCCCCTACACCGGCTCGGGTGTGATGGCCAGCGCGGTGGCGATGGACAAGGTGATGACCAAGCGTGTGTGGCAGGCCGAGGGCCTGCCCACACCGCGCTGGCTGCGGCTGGACGCCACGCAACGCACCCGTGAACGCATCATCCAGGTGCCCGATGAGCTGGGCCTGCCGCTGATCATCAAACCCCCGCGCGAGGGCTCGTCCATCGGCATCAGCAAGGTCAAGGGTTACTCGCAGATGCAGGACGCGGTGGCACTCGCGGCGCAGTACGACGCCGACGTGCTGTGCGAGGAGTTCATCGAGGGCACCGAGCTCACCTGCCCGGTGCTGGGCAGCGGCGACAGCGCGGTGGCGCTGCCGGTGATCCGCATCGCCGCGCCCGATGGCAACTACGACTACGAACACAAGTACTTCAGCGACGACACCGGCTACCACTGCCCCAGCGGCTTGAGCGCCGAGGTCGAGGCCGAGGTGCAGCGCCTGACGCTGGCCGCCTACCGCACGCTGGGCTGCCGCGGCTGGGGCCGGGCCGACCTGATGCAGCGCGGCAGCGACGGCCAGATTTTCCTGCTGGAGATGAACACCAGCCCCGGCATGACCGGGCACTCGCTGGTGCCGCTGTCGGCCAAGTCCGCCGGCATCGACTATCCGCAGCTGTGCGTGAAGCTGCTGGAGATGGCCGCACTGGATTCATCACGATGAACCCGAGCGCAAGCCTGCCGCTGGACGTGCGCCTGATGAACGGCGTGGCCACGGCCATCTTCGCCGCCGCCATCGCCACGCTGCTGGTGGCCGGCGTGCTGTGGCTCACGCGTGCGCCCTGGTTCGTGATCCGCGTGGTGCAGGTCGATGGCGACCTGGCGCGCAACAGCGTGCCCACGATCCGCGCCAACGCGCTGCCGCGCCTGCAGGGCAACTTCTTCAGCATCGACCTGCAGCGGGCGCGTGCCGCCTTCCAGGCCGTGCCCTGGGTGCGCCAGGCCGTGGTGCGCCGCGTCTGGCCCGACCGCCTGGCCGTGCGGCTGGAAGAACACCGCCCGGTGGCGCTGTGGCAGAGCGACGAAGAAAACCCGCTGCTGGTCAACAGCTTCGGCGAGCTGTTCGAGGCCAACGTGGGCGATGTGGAAGACGACCGCTTGCCCGTGTTCGACGGCCCGGCCGGCAGCTCGGCCCAGATGTGGGCGATGTTGCAGCGCCTGCAGCCGCTGTTGACCACGCAGGAACTGACGCTCAAGCGCCTGTCGCTGACGGCGCGTGGCTCATGGCGCGGCGACACCGAAGACGGCCAGAGCATCCAGTTCGGCCGCGGCACCGAAGATGAAGTGGTGGCGCGCACCGAGCGCTTCGTGCGCACGCTCACGCAGGTGACAGGCCGCTACCGCAAGCCGCTGCTCAGCGCCGACCTGCGCCACGCCGATGGTTATGCGCTGAAGCTGGAAGGCGTCAGCACCGTGACGACCGCTGCGTCCGGAGTCAACTGAGAAAACAATGGCCAAGGAATTCAAGGATCTCATCGTCGGCCTGGACATCGGCACCGCCAAGGTGATGGCGGTGGTGGCCGAGGTGCTGCCCAGCGGCGACCTGCGGGTCGCCGGCCTGGGCGTGGCGCCCACGCACGGCCTCAAACGTGGTGTGGTGGTCAACATCGAGGCCACGGTGCAAAGCATCCAGCAGGCGCTGAAAGAGGCCGAGATGATGGCCGCCTGCAAGATCGGCAGCGTGTGGACCGGCATCACCGGCAGCCACATCCGCGGCCAGAACAGCACCGGCATGGTGATCGTGCGCGACAACCGCGAGGTCACGCCGACCGACGTGGCGCGGGTGGTGGAGACGGCCAAGGCCATCAACATCCCGAACGACCAGCGCCTGCTGCTGGTGGAGCCGCAGGAATTCATCATCGACGGGCACGAGGTGAAAGAGCCCATCGGCATGAGCGGCAGCCGGCTCGAGGTGAAGGTGCACATCGTCAACGGCGCGCAGAGCGCGGCCGAGAACATCCTGAAGTGCGTGCGCCGCTGCGGGCTGGAGGTGCAGGGCCTGGTGCTGAACCCCAGCGCGAGTGCCGCGGCCGTGTTGAGCGACGACGAGAAGGACCTGGGCGTGGCCGTGGTCGACATCGGCGCTGGCACCACCGACGTGCAGATCTACACCGATGGCAGCGTGCGCCACACGGCCGTGATCCCGATCGCCGGCGACCTGATCACCAGCGACATCGCGATGGCG
>CAYTWU010000184.1:0-6937 GCA_964442175.1 uncultured Rubrivivax sp. | reverse complement strand
ACGGTGGTCGATGCCCACCGCATCGCGGTGCTGCACCAGGGCCGCATCGCCGAGACCGGCACGCACGACGAGCTGCTGGCGCTGGGCGGGCGTTATGCGGAGATGTGGCGGCTGCAGCGCAGCAGCACGCCGGGGTGAGGGCGGTTGAAGCCTGGTCACGTCCCCGAGCATCACCGGCTGTAGCATGCCCGCATGAGCACACCCCTCTCTCTCACCGTCAACGGCCAGGCCGTGCAGGCCTCGGTCGACCCGGCCACCTTGTTGGTCGATCTGCTGCGCGGCCCGCTGGCGCTGACCGGCACGCACGTGGGCTGCGACACCAGCCAGTGCGGCGCCTGCACCGTGCTGCTCGACGGCCAGGCCGTCAAGAGCTGCAGCGTGCTGGCGCTGCAGGCCGCCGGCCGCAGCGTGACCACCGTGGAGGGCCTGGCCCCGGCCGGTGGTCCGCTGCATCCGGTGCAGGAGGCCTTTGTCGCCTGCCACGGCCTGCAGTGCGGGTTCTGCACGCCGGGCATGGTGATGAGCGCCTGCGGCCTGCTGGCCGAGAACCCCGCGCCCAGCGATGCGCAGATTGCCCACGCGCTGGAAGGCAACCTGTGCCGTTGCACCGGCTACGTCAACATCGTCGCCGCCGTGCGCCAGGCCGCCGCCGTGATGCAAGGAGAGACACGATGAACGCGCCCGATGTCCTTGAAAACACCAGCGCCGCGATGCGCTTCGGCAGCGGCCAGGCCGTGCGCCGCATCGAAGACCCGGCCCTGGTGCGTGGCGAAGGCCGCTTCACCGACGACGTCAACCCCGCCGGCCAGACCTTCGCCGCCTTCGTGCGCAGCACCCAGGCCCATGCCCGCATCGTCGCCATCGACACCGCGTCGGTGCTGGCCATGCCCGGCGTGCTGGCGGTGCACACCGGCGCCGAGCTGGTGGCTGCGGGGGTCAAGCCCATCCCGCTGGCGCCGGTGTTCAAACGCCCCGATGGCCAGGCTATGACGGCCGCGCCGCGCCGCGCGCTGGCGCATGAGTTCGTGCGCTGCGTGGGCGAGCCGGTGGCCCTGGTGATCGCCGAGACACGCGCCGCTGCCAAGGCCGCGGCCGACGCGCTGATGGTGGACTACGAGCCGCTGCCCGCGGTGACCGACCCCTTCGAGGCGCTGCAGCCCGATGCGCCACGCGTGCTGAACACCCTGCCCGACAACATCTGCGGCGTGGCCCGCCACGGCGATGCCGGCGCCACCGAAGCCGCCTTCGAGCGTGCCGCGCACGTGGTCCAGCTGCACCTGGTGAACCAGCGCCTGGCGCCGGCGCCGATGGAGCCGCGCAGTGTGCTGGCGTGGATGGAGGGCACACGCCTGAACCTGCGCCTGTCCAGCCAGATGCCGAGCGCCGTGCGCGGCGGCCTGGCCGATGCGCTGCCGCAGCTCAAGCCCGAAGACGTGCGCGTGCAGGTGGGCGATGTCGGTGGCGGTTTCGGCATGAAAACCGGCATCTACCCGGAAGACATCGCGCTGGGCTACGCCGCCCGCGCGCTGGGCCGGCCCATCAAGTGGCAGGCCGATCGGCTGGAGGATTTTCTGTACGCCGTGCACGGCCGCGATCTGGTGACGGACGCCGAACTCGCGCTGGATGCCCACGGCCGGGTGCTGGGCCTGCGCTGCAAATCGGTGGCCAACGTCGGGGCCGCCGCCACCACCACCGGCGTGCTGATCCAGCTGATGATCGGGCCCTGGGTCACGACCAGCATCTACCACGTGCCGGTGATCGACCTCGACATCACCGCAGTGCTGACGAACACCGGCGCCACCGGGGCCTACCGCGGTGCCGGCCGGCCCGAGGCCATCTACACGATGGAGCGGCTGATGGACGCCGCCGCGCGCCAGATCGGGCTGGACCCGGCCGAGATCCGCCGCCGCAACATGGTCCGGCCGGATCAGATGCCCTACCGCAACCCCATGGGCCAGACCTACGACGTGGGCCAGTTCGAGAAGATCCTCGACCAGGGCCTGGTGTTGTCCGACTGGGCCGGCTTCGAGGCCCGGCGCGCCGCCTCGCAGGCCGCGGGCAAGCTGCGTGGCCGGGGCCTGGCCACCTTCCTGGAGTGGACCGGCGGCAATGCACTGGTGGAGCAGGCCACGGTGCGCATCGCGCCCGATGGTTTCATCGAACTCGTGGCCGCCACGATGCCGATGGGCCAGGGCATCGCCACCAGCTACGCGCAGCTGGCGGTGGACGTGTTTGGCGTGCCCATCGACAAGATCCGCGTGCTGATGGGCGACACCGACCGCGCCAACGGCTTCGGCAGCGCCGGCAGCCGCTCGCTCTTCACCGGTGGTGCGGCCGTGCATGCGGCCGCGCGCAAGACCGTGGACCAGGGCAAGGCCCTGGCCGCCGAGGCGCTGGAAGCCCCGGTGCTGGACATCGAGTACAGCGCCGGCCGCTTTCATGTGGCCGGCACCGACCTGGGCATCGAGCTCTTCGAGCTGGCGCGCCGCCAGGGCGCGGCCGGCTTCCAGGCCGAAGACGGCGCCACCGCGGGTGCGCCCAGCTGGCCCAACGGCTGCCATGTCTGCGAGGTCGAGGTCGATCCCGCCACCGGCGAGGTGGCCGTGGTGGCCTACGCCTCGGTCAACGACATCGGCCGCGTGGTCAGCCCGGTCATCGTGCAGGGCCAGATCGAAGGCGGCGCGGTGCAGGGCATCGGCCAGGCGCTGTGCGAGGCCCTGGCCTACGACCCGCACAGCGGCCAGCTGCTGAGCGCGAGTTTCATGGACTACGCGCTGCCGCATGCCGACGGCTTCCTGGGCTTCAAGACGGCGTTCGACACCTCCATCCCCTGCACCACCAACGCGCTGGGCGCCAAGGGCGTGGGCGAGCTCGGCACCATCGGCGCCACGCCGGCGGTGGTGAACGCGGTGGTGGATGCGTTGTCGCGCGCCGGCAGGGGCGCAGCCGCGCTGGATCTGCAGATGCCGCTGACGGCCGAGCGGGTCTGGCGGGCGCTGAACGGCTGAGCGGGATCAGGCCGTGACGGCGGCTGTCGTCGCGGCGAGCTGTGCACGCCACCAGGCCTCGAAGGCCTGGGGCGCCAGCGGCGGCGAGAGCCAGTAGCCCTGCATCTCGTCGCAGCCGTGGTCCAGCAGGAACTGGCGCTGCGCGTCGTTCTCCACGCCCTCGGCCACCACACGCAGCTTCAGGCTGCGGGCGAGCGCGATCACCGCGCTGGTGATGGCGTTGTCCTCGGGGTCGTGCGGTGTGTCGCGCACGAAGCTGCGGTCGATCTTCAGCGTGTCCACGTTGAAGCGCTTCAGGTAGCTCAGCGACGACCAGCCGGTGCCGAAGTCGTCGATCGCCAGCTGCACGCCCAGCGCCGAGAGCCGGTGCAGCAGCGCCGCGTGGTGATCACCGCCCATCAGCATGCTCTCGGTGAGCTCCAGCTCCAGCTGGGCCGAGGGCAGGCCCGAGGCCTCCAGCGCTTGCGCCACCGTGCCCACCAGGTCGCCCTGGCGCAGCTGGCGGGCCGAGAGGTTGACGGCCACCCGCACCCAGGGCAGGCCGGCGCGGCGCCAGGCACACACCTGTTGCATGGCCTGCTGCAGCACCCAGCGGCCCACGGGCAGGATGAGGCCGGTTTCTTCCAGCACCTGGATGAAAACATCGGGCGTGGCCACGGCCCGGCCGTTGCGCTTCCAGCGCAGCAGGGCCTCCACGCCGCTGACGCGGCCGCTGTGCAGGTCGGCCTTGGGCTGGTAGACCAGCTCGAACTCGCCGCGCTCCAGCGCATGGCGCAGCTCGGCCTCCAGCTGCAGCCGCTGCTGGGCCTGGTCGTTCATCTCGGCGCTGAAGAACAGCGCCTGGTCGCGCCCGCCCTCCTTGGCACGGTACATGGCCTGGTCGGCGTGGCGCAGCAGGTCGTCCGGCGGGCTGTTGTCGTCCGGATAGACGGTGATGCCCACGCTGGTGCTGACGACGATCTCGTGTTTGCCCACCTGGATGGGCGTCTGCAAGGCCTTCTGCACCCGCTCGGCGATGCGCCAGGCGTCCGCGGCCTGGTGCAGGTGCTCTGCGATGATGGTGAACTCGTCGCCGCCCAGCCGGGCCACGGTGATGGCGTCGTCGCCAGCCGGGCCGGCGCGGCCGACGGAATCGCCGCCGCGCAGCGCCGCGCCGAGCCTGGCGGCGACCTGCTGCAGCAGCCGGTCTCCGGCGGCATGGCCCAGGCTGTCGTTGATGGTCTTGAAGCGGTCCAGGTCCAGGAACATCAGCGCCATCGGCCGCTTGCTGCGGCCCGAGCGTTCGATGGCCTGCGCCAGGCGGTCGCGGAACAGGCTGCGGTTGGGCAGGCCGGTCAGCGCGTCGTAGCTGGCCAGGCGCTGCATGTGCTGCTCGGCCTGGCGGCGCTCGGTCAGGTCGCGCAACGTCAGCACGAAGCGCGCGTCGCCGCTGCGCACCGGCAGCCGGCTCAGCGTCAGCTCACACGGGAAGGCGCGGGCCGCCGGGCCGTGGAAGGCCTGGGTCTCGTGCTGGCCCACCGCCGTCGGGCCATCGGCCGGCAGCGCGACCCAGCGCGACAGCGGCTGGCCCGCCAGCGCCGTGGCCGGCATGCCCAGCAGCACCGCGGCGCGTGGGTTGCCGGAGCGCACCTGGCCCTGGCCGTCGCAGACCAGGATGCCGTCCACCGATTGTTCGAACACGCCGTGCACGTACTGCTCCAGCTCCCGGCGCGCCCGCGCCTGTTGCGTGTGCATGGTGTCCAGTGCCCGCTGCAGCATGCGCAGCGGCAGCAGCCGCAGCACGGCAAAGATGGCGCCCGCCAGGCCCAGGCTGAACAGGGCCACGGCACCGGTCTGCGCCAGCACCGGCCGCATCGAGCGGGTGACGGTCAGCTCGCCCACGGCACCACCCGGTGCCACCAGCGGCGCGCCGGCCCGCAGCGCCGGGCCCGGGGTGGCCACGGCCGTGCCGGTCACCAGGCTGCCGGCCGCGTCGGTCAGGGTGCGGCGCTCGGGCAGGGTGTGGGGCACCAGATCGTGGTCCAGCAGGCCTTGCACCCGCTGTTGCCAGGGCAGCTCGCTGGGGCTCTGCAGGGCTTGCGCGATCACCGCCGCATGCAGGCGGGCACTGACCTCCAGTTCACGCTGCTCGGCGTGCCAGCTCTGGCCCAGGTACAGCGCCGGGCCAGCCACGCCCACCACCACGCCGATGCCGGCCGCCACCACGGTGACCAGGCGGACGAGCGCGGCCGACGGGGCCGGGTTCGACGCCGGGCTCGAAGGGCTTCGGGGCAGGGGGTGGCGAGGCACAGCGGGGGTGTTCCTCCCGTGCTTTCGGCGCCGGCGGTCCACACTTGAACACCGGGCTGTGTCGCCGCGGTACAACCGCCGGGTTTGTTCGATCTAGCCGCCCGGGCCAGGACCGGGTGTCATCCCTGGCGTGAAACCTCTTCTTCTGATGCCCCTGGCCTGGGCGATGGCCCTGGCCCATGCCCAGCCGACGCAGACCGTCGTCGTCACCGGCTCCGTGGTCGAGCGTGCCGTCCAGGACGCGCCCTACGCCATCACCGTGATCGAACGTGACACGCTGCAAAGTGCCGGCCCGCTGGTGAACGCCAGCGAGGTGCTGCAGCGTGTGCCCGGCCTGGTGGCCAACAACCGCAGCAACTTTGCACAAGACCTGCAGATCAGCGCGCGTGGCTTCGGTGCCCGCGCCGGGTTTGGTGTGCGCGGCCTGCGCCTTTACACCGATGGCCTGCCCGCCACGGGGCCGGACGGCCAGGGCCAGGTCTCGCAGTTCGACCTGGCCGGCGCGCAGCGCATCGAGGTGCTGCGCGGGCCGTTTTCGGCGCTCTACGGCAACAGCTCGGGCGGGGTGATCGCGCTCGTCAGCGCACCGGTCACGCACAGCGCCTGGCAGGCCGATGTGGACATCGGCAGCTTCGGGCTGCGTCAGGGCCGCTTGAGCGGGCAGGCGGTGCTGGGCGAGGGACTGGACCTGCGGGCCTCGGTGTCCGAGCTGCAGATCGATGGCTTCCGCCCGCAGAGCGCGGCCCGCAAGCGTCAGGCGGGTGGGCGCCTGGGCTGGCGCGGCGCGCGTGACGAGGTGTGGGTGAACCTGGGCCACCTGGCGCAGCCGGCCGACGATCCGCTGGGCCTGTCGCGCGAGCAGTTCGAGCTGGGCCCCGACCAGACCACCGCCAACGCCTTGCTGTACGACACCCGCAAGGACTTGTCGCAGACGCAGCTGGGCCTGTCCTGGCGCCACCGCTTCGACGACGGTGCGCTGCGCGAGACCCGGCTGACGGCCTTCACCGGCCGACGCAGCGTGACGCAGTGGCTGGCCATCGCGCCCGGCACGCAGGGCAATCCGCGGCACGGCGGCGGGGTGATCGATTTCGACCGCCGCTACGACGGCGCCGAGCTGCGCGCGCGCTGGGGCTGGGACGGCCTGGACCTGCTGGCCGGCGTCGCCCTGGAGCGCCAGCGCGACGACCGCCGCGGCTACGAAAATTTCACCGGCACCGCCCCCGACCAGGCCTTGGGCGTGACCGGTGCGCTGCGCCGCGACGAGCTCAACCGCGCCGAGACACGCGATGTCTACCTGCAGGCCGAGTGGGCACTGGCCCCGGCCTGGTTTGCCACCGCCGGCCTGCGCCACGGCACGGTGGACCTCTCGGCGGCGGACGCCTACCTGAGCAACGGCGA
Source organism: uncultured Rubrivivax sp. (assembly GCA_964442175.1). GTDB lineage: Bacteria > Pseudomonadota > Gammaproteobacteria > Burkholderiales > Burkholderiaceae_C > Rubrivivax. The sequence continues at coordinate 242 of CAYTWU010000184.1, read as the reverse complement.
CGACTCCGGCGCGCTGGACTTCCGCTACACCAACCCGGTGCTGGGCCTGCGCTGGCAGCCGGCCCCGGGCTGGAATCTGCACCTGGGTGCGGCGCGCGGGTTTGAATCGCCCACGCTGGGCGAGCTGGCCTACCGTGCCGACGGCAGCGGCGGTTTCAACACCGGCCTGCAGGCCCAGACCAGCCGCCAGCTGGAGCTGGGTGCCAAGTGGCGCAGCGGTGCGCTGGCGCTGGACGCCACGC
>CAYTWU010000183.1:0-6944 GCA_964442175.1 uncultured Rubrivivax sp. | reverse complement strand
CGGCCGCACCACGCTGGGCGGCGAGGGCCTGCAGCACCAGGACGGCCACAGCCTGCTGGTGGCCGCCCAGGTGCCCAACTGCCGTGTCTACGAGCCCGCCACCGCCGCCGAGATGGCGGTGATCGTGCACCAGGGCCTGCAGGCCATGCTGGCCGAGCAGCAGGATGTTTTCTACTACCTGACGCTGCAGAACGAGAACCAGCCGCAGCCGTCATTGCCCGCCGGCACCGAGGATCACATCGTGCGTGGTCTGGTGCGCGTGGCCGGCGCGCCGGGTGCGCCGCTGCGGCTGCTGGGCTCGGGCACGCTGCTGGCCGAGGTGCTGGCCGCGGCGCAGTTGCTGCAGGCCGATTGGGGCGTGGCCAGCGAGGTCTTCAGCGCCACCAGCTACAGCGAACTGGCGCGCGAGGCGCGCGAGGCCGAACGCCGCGCGCGCCTGCACCCGCTGGCGCCGCCACCGTCCTGCCACCTGCGCGAGCTGCTGCCGGGCGCCGCCCCCGTGGTGGCGAGCAGCGACTGGGTGCGTGCCTGGCCGGGCCTGATCGCGCCGCACCTCGACGCCCGCATGAGCATCCTGGGCACCGATGGTTTTGGCCGCAGCGATACACGCGCGGCGCTGCGTGGCTTCTTCGAGATCGACCGCCACCACGTCGTGGTGGCCGCGCTCGGGGCGCTGGGCCGGCAGGTGCAAGCCGCAGAGGCGATCAACCGGTACGGGCTGGACACCGACACGTCCGCGTCCTGGCGGCGTTGATCAGCGGTCCCTGTCGTCGCCCAGCAGTTCGGCCAGCCGCGTCAGCACCCAGCCGCATTCGGCGTCGTCCAGGCCCAGGTCCAGCGTGGGCAGGCTGCGCGCGATGGTCTGCAGCACATCGGCCTGTGTGATGCCCAGCGACCAGCGTTGCGTCTGCGCGGTGTCCACCAGGCCCTGGGCCAGGTCTTCGCAGAGTTCATAGCGCTGTGCGATGAACTCGCGTGGGGCGGTGGGCTTGAGCTTGCCCGGTGGGATGAAGAGGTCGATGAACGACCGCGGGATCAGGAGCTGGCTGTCATCGGACATGCGGCCATTGTGGCCCGCCCGCCATCGGTCTCAGCCCACGGCGTCCAGCAGCGCGCCGGCCATCTGGTCCTGGGTCTTGAACACCGCCAGGTTGGCCAGGAAGCCGTTCCTGGCCTGCAGCTGGCCCACCATGTCGTCGGCCAGTGCTGCCCCGGGCTGGGCCATGCGACCCATCCGGGCCTGCGTGCCGCCTGCCGGCAGCGTCGTCTGGCTGACCTGGCTGCGGCGGAAATCGGCGGTGCCGAGGTTGGCGATGTTGTGCGCGTGGGCCTGCAGGCGCACTTGCGCAGCTTGCAGACCAGACACGGCAATGGCGGCGATGCTCCCCATGCCGGCAGCGTAACCTGGCGGCGTGCTGGCGCGCTGCCAACGATGTCACGCGCTGCGGGTTTCGCCCGGCGCGGGCGACGAAATGCCCAGCAGGCCACGCAGCCCAGGCACATGGCGCAGCAGCGAGTAGATGCCCAGCGAGATTGCAGCCGTCATCAGGATCAGCAGCAGGGCCTCCAGACCCCAGGACAAGCGCAACGGCACCAGCAGCCGTGTCAGCACCACGATGACAGTCTGGTGCAGGATGTACAGGCAGAACACGGCACCGCTCAGCCAGCGCAGCACAGGTGCTTCCCCCTTCGGCGCCAGCTGCTGAGCCCAGCCACAGGCCGCGCTGATGGCCCACCAGCTGAACAGGGCCCAGAGCGCGCGCATGAGCTGGCGCAGGGCCTCGGGCGGTGCCTCGGTGCGAAAGGTGTGGAAGTAGCCCGCGAGCACGCCCCAGGCCAGCAGGGCCAGCGTCAGGCTGAGCCAGCGCCATTGCCGTGTGGACGCCCAGAAGCCCGCGGCCAGGCGGCCCCGGCTGGCCCAGCCCAGGGCGAACAGATAACCGTAGAGCGCGTGGTTGTAGGCGTCGTTGACCAGGTCATGCGTGCTGGGGAAGTGGGGGAACAGGCCCAGGCGGAAGGTGATCAGTGGCAGCGCCGGCAGGATGAGCCAGCCCCAGGCAGACAGCGCCAGCCCCCGCTGCGGAAGCCGCACCAGCAGCGGCGCCAGCAACAGCGCGTACAGCCACAGATAGGGCAGGAACCAGAGGTGGTTCCAGGTCGGCACGCTCAAGCAGTCATCACCACGGCAGAAGCGGCCGCCCTGCAGATAGGCCGCCCAGAAGTCCAGGTAACCACCACCGCCGGGCAGCAGGTCGGGGGCCTGGGTCAGCAACTCGAAGTAGGCCTGGGGTGTGACGATGACGGCCATGCCAAAGAGCAAGGGCAGCAACAATCGTCTCGAGCGCTCGCGCGCGAAGCCCGCCCAGCGGCCGCGTTTGACGTAGAGGGTGGCGCAGGCGGCGCCAGCGACGAAGAAGAGCAAGCCCAGCCGCCACGGGCTGCTGAGCAGCATGAAGGGTTCGAGCGTGCTGCTGGCCGCCGGGCTCTTCACATGCCAGTCCCAGCTCACGTAGTACATGCCGACGTGGTACGGGATGAGCAGGGCGAAGGCGGCGACGCGGAGCAGGTCCAGATGCGGGAGGCGGAGGGTGCGTTGCATGCCGGCACGATGCCGGCGGCTGAGCTTGGGCGCCACGGCGCGGGGGCGAGTGAGCCGGTTCCTGGGGCGAGACGCTTGGCGGTGCGCGGCCGATCTCTGCCGCGCAGATCCGGGCTAGGGCCGCTTCAAGAACGACAGGACTTCCCGGTACCCCCGTGACACCCGCAGGATCTGGCCTGCGCGCATCGTCAACAAGGCCTCCCCGTTCTTGCAAGGCATCACCCGCATCACATGAGCCGGGTTGACCGCATGCGATCGGTGCACGCGCAAGAACAGGCCGGCCCAGTCGGGCCGCTCCAGCAGCGCGCTCAGGCTGCCCCGCTCCAGAAAACTCAGCGGTGGCAGGTGCAGGGCCACGTAGTTGTCCGCCGCGGCCAGCCACTGCACGTCGGCCAGGCGGATGCGCTGCCGGCCCTCATGGGCGTGCACCCAGGTCTCGCCCCCGCCCACGCGCAGGCTGGGCACCGGCGCCGGCAGGGCCAACTGCGCGCGCACACGCACCAGGGTCGTGGCCAGACGCTCGGCCGTGTAGGGCTTGAGCAGGTAGTCGAGTGCACCCAGCTCGAAGGCCTGCAGTGCGTGCTCGCCGTAGGCGGTGGAGAACACGCAGCGGCAGCCGGTCGGCAGCTGCGCCGCCAACTGCAGACCGCTGCCGCCCGGCATCTCGATGTCGAGTATGGCCAGCTCAAATCGCTGGCGCGCCAGCGCGGCCAGCGCGGCCGGCGCGTCAGCCGCCTCGGCCACCTCGCTGACATCCGCGTGTGCGCTCAGCAAACGGCGGAGCTTGGCCCGCGCGGCGGGTTCGTCATCGACGATGAGCACCCTCATCCGGGCAACTCGACCTGCAGGCGCATGCCGTCATCGAAGGGCCCGAATCGAACGCTTGCCGCCTCGCCGTAGCGGGCCGCCAGGCGTTCGCGCAGGTTCGCCAGCCCGACACCGCCGTCGGGCAGACCGGGTTGCTGCACGCCGCTGTTCTCGACGGCAAGCTGCAGCCGCCCCCCGCGCAGGGCGGCGTGCACGCGCACCGTCACGGGCCCGCGGTGCCTCGCCACATCATGCTTGATCGCGTTCTCCACCGGCGCCAGCAGCAGCAGGGCCGGCATGCGCACGGGCAGGGCCCCATCCTCGGCGTCTATCTGAACCTGCAGACGCTGCTCCCCGAAGCGGGCCTGCATCAGGGTCAGGAAGGGCCGCACCAGGGCCAGCTCGTCGGCCAGGCTGTGCTCGCCTGCCTGCTGTGCGCTCAGGCTCTGGCGCAACAGGGTGGCCAGTTCGCAGAGCAACCGGTCAGCCCGCGCCACGTCCTCGTACATGACAGACGAAATCAGGTTCAGCGCGTTGAAGAGGAAGTGCGGTTGCACCTGCTCGGCCAACCGCGCCAACCTCGCCTCGGCCAGCTCGGCGCGCAGGCGCTCCAGCTCCTGCTCTCGCTGACGTGCCATCACCCAGGCCCAGTAACCACGGCCGAGCAGCAGCGCGATCGCGTAACTGACCAGGTCCTTGGCGCCCTCGTAGCGCAGCAGTTCACCCGGCGGGCCGGGGCGATAGTCGACACCGACCAGACCGTAGACGGCAAATCGCAGGCCGAACATGCCGACCACATGCAGCAAGGTGAAGGCCAGGAAGCCAGCCGCCAACAGCGACAGTTGGCGGTTCAAGGCCTGGCCGCGCAAGCGACCCACCCCCCAGCCCACCGCCAGGTTCAGCGGGCCCAGGAACAGGGCCGAACTGAATTCCCACAGAAACGGTTCCCAGGCCCGCGTGCCGCCGGCGCGCTGGTAGTCCTGCAACGCGGCCAGGCTGTTGAGCAGGGCGATGCCGGCCAGGAAGGCGATGTAGAGCAGCAGCAAGCGACGCGGGTTCATCGGGCGCAAATCGTGGCATGAAGAGCACATCGGAAGTCGCAGCTCGCCCCGCGAAACCGGCTATTCGTACCGACCAGCACCTCCAGGGCTGCATGGGCACAGCCACGACAGGTTGTGCCGGCGAACCGAGCCTCCTGCTGCAGCAAGCCATGCTCGGTCGCCGCGACGCGGCCGGCGGCTTCGGGGTCGCGAGATCAGCACTTTCGGTCTTCGCGCGCTTGGTCCGGGTCAGGTCAGAGCGCCTTGACTCCAGGCAACTTGCGCATGCCCCGATCGAAGGTGGCCGTGAAGTCGCATCCATGCCGGGCATGCGTGGCGACGACCAGGCAGTCGGCAAAACCGCAGGAACTCGTTTCGAACAGGGAGAGGGCCGCCGCGACGGCTTCGCGATCCTCAAAGGCAAACGCGGTCTCCTCCAGCAGGCTTCGCACCGCGATCAGTTGGGCATGCTTGTCCTGTTCGAAGGCCGACTTCAGTGTCCAGACCGCTTCGACGAGGACGACGTCGGTGACCAGCAATGAACCTGGATAACCGCCATGGGTGGCCAGCAGGGTGTCGATGCGCTTGCTCTGCGCCGGGTCATCGTCAAGCCACAGGCGCAGCAGGATGTTGGTGTCGATACCGATCATCGGCCGGCCGACTTGCGGCCCGCCTGGTGGGGTGCGTGCTTGGCTCGCAGCTGACTGGCCACGGCCTCGTCCATTTGCTCGGTGGTCGGGGGCTCTGCATGGGGAGACTTCAGCAAGCCCCGGATGCGCCGAGCGTCGGGCTGGACGTGCCGGGCAGTGATCGTGTTGTCGGCCTGGACCTGGAAGTCGAGGATTGCTCCGGCATCCAGGTTCAGCCGGTCGCGGATCTCCTTGGGCAGGGTGAGCTGGCCCTTGCTGGTCAGTGTGGCGAACATGGCGGCATCCCTTCTGGATCGGCAAGTTCCTTACAGTTTAACGAGGTAAGGAACGTTGCGCGACCGTTGTTCAATCGGCGCCGCCGGCTCCGCGCCGCACCGGGACGGCAAAAGACGACACGGGACTACTCCAGGTTCTGCACCTGCTCCCGCATCTGCTCGATCGCCACCTTCATCTCCACCGAGACCCCGGTCAGCTCCAGCGCGGCCGATTTGCTGCCCAGGGTGTTGGCCTCGCGGTGCAGTTCCTGGATCAGGAAGTCCAGGCGCTTGCCGAGTTCGCCGCCCTTCTTGAGCAGGCGCTCGATCTCGTCGAGGTGGGCCGTGAGCCGGCCGAGTTCTTCGGCCACGTCGATGCGGATGGCAAAGGCGGCGGCTTCGTTGATCGCACGCTCCTGCAGCGCCTGCGGGTCCACCGTGTGGCCCGTGCCGGCACTGGCGAGGGCTTCGTTCCAGCGTTCCAGGAAACGTGCCTGCTGGCGCTGCACCACGGCCGGGATCAGCGGCGCGGCCTGCGCCGCCAGGCCGCGCAGGTGCGTGATGCGTTCGTGCAGGATGTCGGCCAGGCGTGCGCCTTCACGCGCCCGCGCTTCGCTCATCGCGGCCACGGCCTGCTGCGCAGCCACCAGGGCCACGTCGTCCAGCTTCTCCTGCACGCTGCCGCCGCGGCACCACTGCAGCGCCTCGTGCACCGAGAGCGGGGCGGCCTTCGGCAGCCAGCCCTGCACCGTGTTCTCCAGGCGAGACAGGCGGTTCAGCTGATCGGGTGCGGGCTGCGGCCAGGCGGCGTCGGTCTCGCGCTGCGGGCTCACGCGTACCTCGATCTTGCCGCGGCGGAAGGCGCTGCCAATCAACTCGCGCAGTGCGGGCTCCAGCCCACGCAGGTCGTCGGGCAGGCGCAGCGACAGGTCCAGGAAACGGCCGTTGACGGAGCGGATGTCGACTGTCACGCTGCCCGTTTGTGCGATCGCTTGTGCGCCCGTGGCACCCCCAGTTTCTGCCCCGGCGGCGGCGCTGTGGGTGGCGCTGCCGTAACCGGTCATGCTGTAGACTGCCATGTAACTTTTCCGCGAAATTTCGATTATGTCAAAGGCCAAACCCGCACCCTTGCCTTCGGGCACCGTGGTCGGGGGCTATCAGATCGTCAAGAAACTGGCAGCCGGCGGCTTTGGCGTGGTGTACCTGGCCGAGGACGACCAGCGCCACCTGGTGGCGGTGAAGGAGTATCTGCCATCGTCGCTGGCAGAGCGTTCCCCGGGTGAGCTGACACCGCGTGTCAAACCCGACAAACAGCCCCTGTACCGCCTGGGCTTGAAGAGTTTTTTTGAAGAAGGCCGCAGCCTCGCGCAGATCAGCCACCCCAGCGTGGTGAGCGTGCTGAACTTCTTCCGGGAGAACGAAACCGTCTACATGGTGATGAACTACCTGCAGGGCGACACGCTGCAGGATTTCATCGTCACCGCGCGCGACCTCAAGCGCGACAAGGTGTTCCGCGAGAGCACCATCCGCAGCCTGTTCGACGAGATCCTGCGCGGTTTGCGCATCGTGCACCAGCACAAGATGCTGCACCTGG
>CAYTWU010000182.1:5272-7006 GCA_964442175.1 uncultured Rubrivivax sp. | reverse complement strand
GGTCACCGTGACGGTGGCCTGCGGCGTCACCGCCACGGGGCAATAGAAAGGCTCAGGCCGACTCGGCCGCCGGGCCGCGGCCCATCAGGGCTGCGACGGCGGCGCGTGCGTCCAGCCGCCCGTCCAGCAGGCCCACCACGCATTCGGCAATCGGCATCTGCACGCCCAGGTGGCGCGCACGCTGAACCACGGTGCGGGCGCAGTACACGCCCTCGGCCACATGGCCCAGCGAATCCACCGCCTGCTGCAAGGTCTGGCCCTGCGCCAACAGCAGGCCTACGCGGCGGTTGCGGCTCAAATCACCCGTGGCGGTCAGCACCAGGTCGCCCAGCCCGCCCAGGCCCATGAAGGTGTCGGCCCGCGCGCCCAGGGCCAGGCCCAGGCGGGTCATTTCCGCCAGCCCGCGTGTGATCAGCGCCGCACGGGCGTTGAGGCCGGGCTGCGGCATGCCGTCGAGGATGCCGGTGGCGATGGCGAGCACGTTCTTCACCGCACCGCCCACCTCGACCCCGGCGACATCATCGGAGGTGTAGACGCGCAAGGCCTCGCCATGGAAGGCCTGCACGGCCGCCTCGGCCAGCGCGGCATCGTCAATCGCGGCGACGAGTGCGGTGGGCTGGCCGCGCGCCACTTCCAGCGCAAAGCTGGGGCCCGACAACACGCCGCAGGGCGCGCCGGGGCGCTCGTCACGCGCGATCTCGTGGCCGAGCAGGCCACTGCCCTGCTCGAAGCCCTTGCACAGCCACAGCGCGGGTTGTCCGGCCGGCAAGTCCTGCAACATCGGACGCAGGGCCGCCATCGGCGTGGCGATGATCAGCAGCCCGCCGCGCGCAAACGCGCAGGCGGCGGCCAGATCGGTGCCCACCTGCAGTGCTGCCGGCAAGAGCACCTCGGGCAGGTAGCGGCTGTTGCAGCGCTGACGCCGCAGGGCCTCGGCCTGGGCCGCATCCCGCGCCCACAGCCAGACCTCGTGGCGCGCCGCCGCAGCGGCCGCCAGCGCCGTGCCCCAGGCGCCTGCCCCGAGCACGGCGATCTTCATCGCTTGGGCTTCAGTTGACGCCGGTGATGATGCGCGAGCCGCTGCCGTTGGCCTCGGCCTGCTGCGCCTGCTGGGCCTCGAACATGGCCTGGAAGTTCACTTCCGTCAGCAGGATGGGCGGGAAGCCGGCGCGGGTGCAGACATCCGACACGATGGCGCGCAGATAGGGGTAGATCATCTGCGGGCAGACGATGCTGATGATGCCCTGCATCTGCTCCTGCGGCACGTTGCGGATCTCGAAGATGCCGGCCTGCTTGGCCTCGACCAGGAACAGGACCTTGTCCTTGACCTTGGTCGTGACGGTGGCGGTGACGGTCACCTCGAAGATGCCGTCGGCCACACCTTCGGCACCCATGCCGAGGTTGATGTCGACCTGCGGCTGCTGCTGCTCGAGCAGGATCTGCGGGGAGTTGGGTTGCTCCAGCGACAAGTCCTTGAGGTACATGCGCTGGATGTTGAAAACGGGGGTCTGCTCGTCGGCCATGGTGAAGGTTTCCAAGTGGGGCGCGGATTATGACCCGCGGCCCGTGACGGTCCGTCGGGCGACCCCGGGCTTGCGGGGCCAGAGAAAATACCGGCGGGACTGCAGCTCAGGCGGCGGCGCCGAGCAGCGGCATCAGGCCGCCACGCTGGTCCAGCGCATAGAGGTCGTCGCAGCCGCCCACATGGGTGTCGCCGATGAAGATCTGCGGCAC
>CAYTWU010000182.1:0-5262 GCA_964442175.1 uncultured Rubrivivax sp. | reverse complement strand
CTTGGCCCAGCGGATGAAGTCGGCAACGATCAGGAAGTAGCCGGGGAAGCCCATCTTGATGATGGTCTCATTCTCGAAATCGAGGCGCTCGACATAGGTGGGGCGCTGCTTCTCGCGTTCCGCCGGGTCGAGGTCGACACGAATCTCATCGATCTCGGCCACGCCGCGCTGGCGCAGCAAGGCCTTGGCGCGGATGCAGAACGGGCAGACCTGGGTGGTGTACATGCGGACGGCATTCATGCCGGAATTGTCACGCAGCCGCCACAAAGCCGCTGGCGCAGCCCAGAAATCCGCGTGAATTACGCCGCCTTCTCCACCGGCAGGCTGGCTTCGCCCCAGGCCCGGTTGCCGCCGGCCAGCGCCACGGCCTTCTCAAAACCCTGCTTGCGCAGCAGGCCGGCGGCGCGCGCGGCGCGGGCACCCGATGGGCAGGTCAGGATCACCGGCGTGGCCTTGTTGCTGGGCAGGACCTTGCTGGTCTCCAGGCCACCGAAGGGCACGTTCTTGGCGCCCACCGGGTGGCCGGCGGCAAACTCGGCCGGCTCCGCCACATCGATCAACACGCCCTTTTCGCGGTTGATCAGGCGCACCGCCTCGCTGGCGGAAACCTTGCCCCCACCCGCGCCCGACAGCGCGGGCACAAGCAGCAGGGCGCCGGAGCTCACGGCCAGCAGGATCAGCAACCAGTTCTCGATCAGGAAGTCCACGCGCGCCGCTTCTGTTGGTGACAAAACCGGCGATTATAGAATTCGGGCCATGCACACACTGGTCCTGCTCCGCCACGGCGAATCCACCTGGAACCTCGAAAACCGCTTCACCGGCTGGACTGACGTGCCGCTCACGCCCACCGGCGTGGCCCAGGCGCAGGCCGCCGGCCAGTTGCTCAAGGCCGAGGGTTTCGAGTTCGACCTGGCCTACACCTCGGTGCTCAAGCGCGCGATCTGGACGCTGTGGCACTGCCTGGACGGCCTGGAGCGCACCTGGCTGCCGGTGCAGCACCGCTGGCAGCTCAACGAGCGCCACTATGGCGCGCTGCAGGGCCTGAACAAGGCCGACATGGCGCGCGAGTACGGTGACGCGCAGGTGCTGGTCTGGCGCCGCAGCTACGACACGCCGCCGCCGCCGCTGAGCGCGGACGACCCACGCAGCGAACGCAGCGACCCGCGCTATGCGGCGCTGGATGCGACCCAGGTGCCGCTCACCGAATGCCTGCAGGACACCGTGGCCCGTGTGCTGCCGCTGTGGCATGCCGAGCTGGCGCCACAGATCCGCAGCGGCAAACGCCTGCTGATCGCCGCGCACGGCAACAGCATGCGCGCGCTGGTGAAGTACCTGGACGGCATCAGCGATGCCGACATCGTGGGTGTGAACATCCCCAACGGCATCCCGCTGGTCTACACGCTGGACGCCGACCTGAAGCCGATCAGCCGCCGTTACCTGGGCGATGCCGAGGCCATCGCTGCGGCGGCAGCCGCCGTCGCGCAGCAGGGTCAGGCCAAGCCGTAAAGCCGCTCCGGCGGCACCCGCACCACCAGCTTGCGTTCGGCCGCAGGGCCGACGATGGCGTGTTCCTTCTGGCGTGTATCGCGCGGCAGTGTCTGCACCACGGGCACGCCGGTGCGGCTGGTGATCGCGGCCACCAGCGGCGTGCGGGCGTCGGCCCCTCGCCGCACCACCACCGCACGCTCGCCACTGGCCAGCTGCACAAAATCGCCTGGCGGAAACAGCCCGTACTCTTTCACCACGGCCGCGGCCACCGGGCTGCCGTCGGCCTCCAGGAACATCTGCCGCGCCGCCTCCTGGATGCCGAGCGCGTCGCGTGAGGCCCGGGGGCTGATCTTGGCCATGAACACGTCGGCCAGCCGCAGGGCCACCGCCAGCGCCGACGGCTCCTGCAGTGCCGCGGGGTAACCGCTGCCGCCGCGGCGCTCGTGGTGCTGCAGCACGGCCTGCAGCCAGACCTCGTCGTCGATGCCGGCGGCGCGCAACGCGTCCACGGCCGCCTGCGGGTGGGTGCGCAGCTCGGTGCGCTGGGCCTCGGTGACCCGCAGGTCCGAGGCCGCCAGCCGGCCTTGCAGCTCGACGATGCTGAGGTTCATGGTCAGCGCCGCCTTCAGGAAACGCAGGCGATCGTCGTCGGGCCAGCCCAGGCGGAACGCCGCGAGCTCCGCCACCAGCGCCGTGTGCAGCGCATGCGCCAGCCCGTAGCGCTGCAGGCGATGCGGGTTCTGGCGCACCGTGAGGTAGATCGCAATGTCGGCGTCGCGCCGGACCAGGGCCACGAAGTCGGCGGCAAACCGGTCCAGCCTGGCCGGAAACCCCGGCTGCGTGACGCTGGCCAGCAGCTGCTCCAGCCGCGTCACGGCCTGGGCCCAGAGGTCGAACAAGGTCACCGGGGGGCGGTCGGGGTGCGCGGCTCGGACGGCCTGCACACGGTCCACCTCGGCCTGCTCCACCGTGGCACCGCGTTCGATCAGCTGCGCGAGCTGGGCCGCCGACGCGACGATCTGGCCTCGCGCCAGCAGCAGCCGGCCCTGCGCATTGAGGATGTCGAACGGCAACGGCTGACCGACGCGGATCTCGCTGGCGACCTCATCGAGCTGCGGCATGGAACCTCCGGCCGGTGCGCTGCCGCACTGTACGGCGATTCAGCCGCTGCGCAAGGCCTGGGCGAGCAGCGGCGCCACGGAGATCCGGTTGCTGGTGTGCGGCACGCTGTCGGTGCTCCACACGTGGCGCACGCCGGCGGCCTGCACCTGAGCCAGCGCATCGCCGACGAAGAGCGCGTGTGTGACGGCCACGTCCACGCTGGCCGCACCGGCTGCGCGAACGGCATGCGCGGCTTCCACCAAGGTGCGGCCGGTGCTGGCCACGTCGTCCACCAGCACCACGGCGCGGCCCTGCAGCGCCACCGCAGCCGGCAGCGCCACCTGCACCTCGCGGTCGCCATGGCGCACTTTGTGGCACACCGCCGCCTGCAGGCCACCGGCCTGCGCCGCCACACGCGCCCACTGACCGGCTTCTTCGTCCGGACCCAGCAGCAGCGCACCGGGCACCCGGGCCGCCACGTGGACACCGATCAGGGCGGCGGCCGACACCGCCAGGCCGCGCCGGCCGGGCACCACCTCGTCCATCGTGGCGACGCGGTGCAGGTGCGGGTCTATCGTCAGCACGGTGTCGAACCAGCCGGCCAGCGCGCGGCCGATGTGGCGCTGGCTCACAGCCTCGCCGGGCTGGAAGGCCATGTCCTGCCGCATGTAGGCCAGGTAGGGGGACACCAGGGTCAGGTCCACCGCACCGAGCTCGCGCGCGGCCGGGGCCAGGATCATCAGCGCCGCCAGCTTGGCGTTGGGCTGGTGCAGGCCGCGCAGCACGGCCACCCGCGACGGCAACGTGGCCGGCAGCGTCAGCTTCCATTCGCCATCAGGGAACGCGTGGCAGCGCACTGCGGCGCTGTCCCAGCCGAGTTCACGGGCCAGGGCGCCCGCCAGCGCGGCCTCGTCGTCGAAGTGCAGCAGCAGGCTCATGCCCCGACTCTACGCCGCCAGCGCGTCCGCCATCAGGCCCCGCAGGCGCTCGGACAAGGCACGCCGGTCGGCATGTTCACTGCCCTGCGCCGCCAGCACCGTCACGTGCACCACCAGGCCTTGACCACATGCCAGCCGCCACAGGCTCTGCGCCAGCGTGGTGTCGCCGATGTACTGCGCCGCGGTGCTGAAGCGGCCATGCCGGTCGGCAAAGCGCAGCACCACCGGCTGCACCGGCGTGGCGGTCGCGATGGCGGCCTGCAGCAGGTTGGCATGGAAGGGCAGCAATTCCGGACCTGGGCCGGTGGTGCCCTCGGGGAACACGGCCACCGTGTCGCCACCCTTCAAGGCCTCGGCCATCTGGTGCACCACCCGCAGCGCATCGCGCCGGTTCTCGCGCTGGATGTACAGCGTCTGCGCGCTGTCGACCAGGCGGTTCACCAGCGGCCAGCTCTGCACGTCGGCCTTGGAAACGAACCGTGCCTCGGGGCACACCGCGTGGATGGCCATGATGTCCAGCCAGGACACGTGGTTCGCGACGATCAGCTTGGCGCCCGGCTTGAACATGCCCGTCACCTGCAACCGCAAACCCAGCAAACGCAGCATCTTGGCCGACCACCAGGCGATGCGCAAACGCCGCGCGGCCAGCGGCAGCGCCGGGAACCGCAGCAGCACGATGGCCACGCCGTGCAGGCCATGCCCCACCGCACGGGCCAGCCGCCACACCGCGCCGACCATCAGGCGGCCGGTGCCTCGTAGGCCACGGTGCCGGCCACCAGCGTGGCACGCACACGACCGGGCAGCTCCATGCCACTGTGCTCGAAGGCAAACGGTGTGTGCGTGCCCTGGCTCTTCAGGGTCTCTGGCCGCACGGCCCAGCGCGTGGCGGGGTCGAAGACACAGAGGTCGGCCACCCCACCTTCCACGAGCCGGCCGGCACTTTCGGCCAGCGAGCCGAGCGCGCTGCCCAGCACCTGCACCGGCGCACGCGTGACCACCTCCAGCGCGCGCAGGCGGCCGGCGCCGCTGCGTTCGCCCCAGGCCAGCGCCAGGCCCAGCAGCAGCTCCAACCCGGTGGCGCCGGGCGTGGCCTCGGCAAAGGGCAGCGTCTTTTCGTCGTCGCCCACCGGCATGTGGTCGCTCACCAGGGCGTCCAGCGTGCCGTCGGCCAGCGCGGCCGAGAGCGCGTCGCGGTCGCGGCCGCTGCGCAGCGGCGGCACCAGGCGCATCGCGGGGTTGAAGAAACCGATGTCCACGTCGCACAGGTGCAGCGAGTTGATGCTGACATCCCCCGTCACCGGCAGGCCCTCGGCCTTGGCCTGGCGCAGCAGGCCCACGCCGGCGGCGCTGGACAAGCGGCACAGGTGCACCCGCGCACCGGTGGCACGCACCAGCTCGAAGATGGTGGCCAGCGCCACCGTCTCGGCCGCCACCGGCACGCCCGACAGACCCAGCCGGGTGGCGATGGGGCCGCTGGCGGCCACACCCTTGCCCAGCCAGCGGTCCTGCGGCCGCAGCCAGACCGTGTAGCCGAAGGTGGCGGCGTACTGCAGCGCGCGCAGCAGCACCAGGGTGTCGGCGATGGGGGCTTCGGCCTGCGAAAAACCGATGCAGCCGGCTTCGGTCAGCTCGGCCATCTCGGTCAACGCCTCCCCGGCCAGGCCGCGTGTCAGCGCGCCCAGCGGGAACAGCCGGCAGCGGCTGAGCTTGCGGGCGCGGAACTTGAGCATCTCGA
>CAYTWU010000181.1:0-7010 GCA_964442175.1 uncultured Rubrivivax sp. | reverse complement strand
GCACCATCTCGACCTTGTCGAACTGGTGCTGGCGGATCATGCCGCGCGTGTCGCGGCCGGCGCTGCCGGCTTCGCTGCGGAAGCAGGGGCTGTGCGCCGTCAGCTTGATCGGCAGCTGGGCGGCATCCAGGATCTGCTCGCGCACGGTGTTGGTGAGCGAGATCTCGCTGGTGCTGATCAGGTACTGCTCGGCCTGTTCCTCGTCCCCGCCACGCAAGACCCAGAACATGTCCTCCTTGAACTTGGGCAGCTGCCCGGTGCCTTCCAGCACCTCGCGGTTGACGATGTAGGGTGTGTAGCACTCGGTGTAGCCGTGTTCCAGCGTCTGCAGGTCCAGCATGAACTGCGCCAGCGCCCGGTGCAGCCGCGCCACCGGGCCACGCAGGAAGCTGAAACGTGCGCCCGACAGCTTGGCGCCGGTCTCGAAGTCCAGGCCCAGCGGGGCGCCCAGGTCCACGTGGTCACGGGGCGTGAAGTCAAACGCGCGCGGCTGGCCCCAACGGCGCACCTCGACGTTGCCGCTTTCGTCCACGCCGTCGGGCACGCCGGGCTGCGGCAGGTTGGGCAGGCCCATCAGCATCTGCTGCAGATCGGCCTGGATCTGCTCCAGCCGTGCGGCACCGGTCTGCAGCTGGTCGGCGATGCCACCAACCTCGGTCATCAGCGCACGGGTGTCCTCGCCCTTGCCCTTGGCCTGGCCGATCTGCTTGCTGAGTGCATTGCGGCGCGCCTGCAATTGTTCGGTGCTGGTCTGGATCTGCTTGCGTTCGGCTTCCAGCGCCGTGTAGAGCGGCACATCGAGGAAGGCTTGCGGGTTCTTGCGGCGCTGCAATTGGGCGACGACGCCATCGAGGTCGCGCCGCAGCAGGTTGATGTCGAGCATGGGAATCTCCGGGGAATGGGGTGCAGTCGCGCTGCCAGCAGGCAGCGCGCGGGGGTGTCAACGGCCGGTCGCGGTCAAGATCGCGACGCCGCCACCTCGGCCATGCTGCGGTCGCCCAGGCCCCGCGGCAGCGGGAATCGCACCGACTCCTGCACGCCTTCCATCTTGCGGATGGTGGTGGCGCCCAGGGCGCGCAGGCGCTCGATCACCTGCTGCACCAGCAGGTCGGGCGCCGAGGCGCCGGCGGTCAGGCCGACACGGCCCTTGCCGTCGAACCAGGCCGGGTCCAGGTCGTCGGCCGTGTCCACCATGTGCGCCGGTGTGCCCAGGCGCTCGGCCAGCTCGCGCAGCCGGTTGCTGTTGCTGCTGGTGGGGCTGCCGACCACGATGACGATGTCCACCGCCGGGGCCAGCACCTTCACGGCATCCTGCCGGTTCTGGGTGGCGTAGCAGATGTCCTGTTTCTTGGGCTCGCGCACCTGCGGGAAGCAGCGCTTCACCTCGGCCAGGATCTCGGCCGCGTCGTCCACGCTCAGCGTGGTCTGCGTCACCACGGCGAGCTTGTCGCCACGTGGCTGCACACGCGCCACGTCGGCCACGTCTTCCACCAGGTAGATGCCTTCGCTGAGCTGGCCCATCGTGCCCTCGACCTCGGGGTGCCCCTTGTGGCCGATCATGATGAACTCGAAGCCCTCCTTCGACAGCTTGGCCACCTCCACGTGCACCTTGGTGACCAGCGGGCAGGTGGCGTCGAAGACCTGGAAACCGCGCTCGGTGGCCTCGCGCCGCACGGCCTGGCTGACGCCATGCGCGCTGAAGACCAGCGTGGCGCCGGGCGGCACGTCGCTGAGCTCCTCGATGAAGATCGCGCCCTTGGCGCGCAGGTCGTTCACCACATAGGTGTTGTGCACGATCTCGTGGCGCACGTAGATGGGCGCGCCGAAGCGCTCCAGCGCACGTTCAACGATCTCGATCGCGCGGTCCACCCCGGCGCAGAAACCCCGCGGCTCGGCCAGCACCACTTCGTCGACGGACGGCTCCATCACAGCACCCCGAGCAGTTGCACCTCGAAGCGCACGGGCTGGCCGGCGAGCGGGTGGTTGAAATCGAACAGCAGCCAGTCATCGGCGGCTTCGCGCACCACGCCGGCATACGCACCCTGGCCATCGGGCGTGGGGAAGCTGACCACGTCGCCCACGTGGTACTCGGCAT
The DNA here is from genome assembly GCA_964442175.1 of uncultured Rubrivivax sp. Lineage (GTDB taxonomy): Bacteria > Pseudomonadota > Gammaproteobacteria > Burkholderiales > Burkholderiaceae_C > Rubrivivax. Next base: position 4,915 of record CAYTWU010000181.1, on the reverse strand, counting down.
CGGGGTCGCCCAGCTCGGCCAGCAGGCTGCGCTTCACGCGCTGCTGCAGCTCGGGGTTGCGCTCGCCGTAGGCGGCGCCGGCCGGCAGCTCGAAGCGCTGATGCGCACCTTCGGGCAGGCCCAGCAACAAGGCCTCGATGGCAGGTGCCAGCTGGCCGGCACCGAGCGACAGCGTGGCCGGCTTGTCGCCGAAGGTGGACACCACGTCGGCACCATCGGGCCCGGTGAGGCGGTAGTGCAGGGTCAGAAACGACCCGTTCTGGACGGTGTTCACGGTGGTGGCTTTGAGCGCGCAGCTAGACTGGACCGTCATTCTACGAAACCCCTCCCCGCGCCGACCTCCACCATGGGCCCCAAGCAGTTGCCCGCCGACCAGCGCCCGCGCGAGAAGCTGCTCGCCCGCGGCCCGGGTGCATTGGCCGACACCGAGCTGCTGGCCCTGCTGCTGCGCACCGGCATTGCCGGCCACGACGTGTTTGCGCTGTCGCAGCAGGTGCTGGACCGCTTTGGCGGCTTCCATGGCCTGCTGCACGCCACCGTGGACGACCTGAAGCCCATCAAGGGCCTGGGCCCGGCCAAACGCGCCGAGATCGCGGCGGTGGTGGAGATGGCGCGCCGCGCGCTGGCGCAGCAGATCACGGCCGCGCCGGTGTTCGACGCCCCGGCCAAGGTCAAGGACTACCTGGCGCTGCAGCTGGGTGGGCGTGCGCAGGAGGTGTTTGCGGTGCTGTTCCTGGATGGCCAGCACCGGCTGATCGTGCTGCAGGAGCTGTTCCACGGCACGCTGACGCAGACCAGCGTCTACCCGCGCGAGGTGGTCAAGGCCGCCCTGGCACACAACGCGGGCGCGGTGATCCTGGCCCACAACCACCCCTCGGGCGTGGCCGAACCCTCGCGCGCCGACGAGTACCTGACCGCGACGCTGAAGAGCGCGCTCGCGCTGGTGGATGTGCGGGTGCTGGACCACCTGGTGGTGGGCCGTGGTCAGGTGGTGTCGCTGGCCGAGCGGGGGCTGCTGTGAAGGTGGGCTCGCTGAAAGAGCTGAAGGCGCTGCGCGACACGCTGCAGCGCCGCGCCGCCGAAGCTGCCGCCCGGGCCGCGCTGGAGCTGGAGCGCCAGCGTGCCGCCGAGGCGGAGCGCCGGCTGTTTGCCAACGCCGTCGGCCCGGTCACCCCGCTGCCCGACCCGGGCCTGGCCGACATCCAGCGCCCGTTGCCGGCGCCAGAGCCCCTGCAACGAATGGCCGATGAACAGGCGGCGCTGCGCGAGGCGCTCTCGGACGAGGTGGACGTGGAATCCCTGCTGCTCACCGACGACGGCCTGAGCTTCCGCCGCCCCGGTGTGTCGCTCGACGTGGTGACGCGCTTGCGCAGCGGCCAGTGGGCACGGCAGGGGCAGATCGACCTGCATGGCCTCACTCGCGAAGAAGCGCGCACGGCACTGGCCGGCTTCATCCGCCAGGCCCACCAGCGCGGCCAGCGCTGCCTGCGCGTGGTGCACGGCAAGGGCCATGGTTCCCCCGGCCGGCAACCGGTGCTCAAGGCCAAGGTGCAGCGCTGGCTGGCGCAGTGCGACGAGGTGGTGGCGTTTTCGCAGGCGCGCGGCGCCGAAGGGGGCGCCGGGGCCTTGATCGTGCTGCTCGACAGCTTCCGCGACGGCAAACGTTGAAAGTGGGCTGAGCCAAGGCGCACGGCCAGTCCCTGATCTGCGGGGCGCCTTGTCGTGGTCTTGTCATCGAGGCTGCCTAGCCTCCGGCGGTTTGACACCCCGAGGAGAGCCCCCATGCACCGCACCCTGACCTGGCTGGCCGCCAGCGTGACCCTGGCCTGCGCCAGTGCCAACGCCGCCACCGCACTGAACCTGGCCAACTACCAGCTGAGCGCCAGCTACGCGCTGGACCGGCTGGGCGAGCTGGGGCTGGAGGGCTCGGCCATCACCTACGCACGCGACCGCAACAGCCTGTTCTTCGTGGGTGATGAAGGCCTGGGCGTGGTCGAGATCAGCCGCACCGGCCAGACCCTGGGCAGCATGGCCTTCAACTGGGACGGCACCGGCAGCACCCACAACGACACCGAGGGCCTGACCTACCTGGGCAACGGGCAGTTGGTGGTGGTGGACGAGCGCCCGCAGCGCGCCTACAGCTTCAGCTATGCCGCCGGCGGCCAGGTCGCGCTGGGCAGCAGCCCTTACGCCACCATCAGCGGCTGGTCGCCCAGCAACATCGGCATCGAAGGCATCAGCTACGACGCACGCGATGGCAGCTTCGTCACCGTCAAGCAGGACGCCGACAGCAACGCCAGCCGTGGCCCGCAGGAGGTGCGCGCTGGCGCCATGAGCTTCGCCGTCGGCGGCGGCAGCACCAGCCTTCCGCTGCTGTTCGATGCCAACCTGCTGGGCCTGGCCAGCCTGTCGGACGTGCAGGTGCTGTCGGTGGTCGATGGGCTGGCGGGCACGGCGGCGGCCGACCACCTGCTGATCCTGAGCCTGGATTCCAAGCGCCTGGTCGAAGTCACGCGCAGCGGCCAGATCGTCTCCAGCCTGGACCTGAGCGGCCTGACCAGCACCGAAAACATCGAGGGCCTGACCATCGACGAACGCGGCGTGATCTACCTGCTGGCCGAGCAGGCGCAGGGGGATGGGGCGCCGGCCGACGCGGCGTCTCGCCTGTTCGTGCTGACGCCGGTGCCGGAACCCGGCACCTGGGCATTGATGGCCGGTGGCCTGGCGCTGCTGGGCTGGCGCAAGCGGCGAGGCTGATTCAGCCGCCCTTGTTGCGCATCCAGTCGGCGGTGCCGAAGAAGGACTCTGCCAGCCGCTGGGCCAGGGCCGGGTCCAGCGCCTGCTCGTGCATGGCCTGCACCATGCAGGCCATCCACTGGTCGCGCTCGGCGATGCCGATGGCATACGGCAGGTGGCGCGCGCGCAACCGCGGGTGGCCGAAGCGGCTCTGGTACAGGTCGGGCCCGCCCAGCCAGCCGCTGAGGAACCAGAACAGCTTATCGCGCGAGCCGGCGAGTTCAGACGGGTGCAGCGCGCGGATGCCGGCGAACGCAGGCTCCAGGTCCATCAGGTCGTAGAAGCGGTCGACCAGGCCGCGCACGGCGGTTTCACCGCCGAGCACCTCGTAAGGTGTGCTCATCCGTCGATCAGCTTGGTGGCCAAGGCCACCAGCCCCATCGCGGCCGGCGTGCCCGGCATGTGCTCCAGCAGCAGATGCCGCTTGATCACCGCCTCTCTCACGGCGGGGTCGGACGGCAACTCGCCCAGCAGGTCCAGCCGCACCGGGCTGTCCAGCGTCGGGCTGACATAGCGGTCGATCACCTGCTGCAGCTGCTGGCGCACGGTGCGGCCTTCGCCCGGCCGCCGCGCCTGGTTGACCACCAGCTTCACCACACGGCGGCCCTGCGTGGTGGCCAGCACCTTGATGGTGGCGTAGGCGTCGGTGAGCGAGGTGGGCTCGGGGGTGGCGACGATCAGCACCTCCTGGGCCAGCGACACGGTGTACAGCACCACGTCGGAGATGCCGGCGCCGGTGTCCAGCAGCACGTGGTCGTACTTCGGGGCCACCTCGTCGATGACCTTCTGCAGCTGCTCGCGCACCTCGGGGGTCATGCGCGAATACTCGACCATGCCCGAGCCCGCCAGCAGCACATGGAAGCCGCCCGGTGCCGGCAGGATGGCGTCGGCCAGCACCGCCTTGCCGCTGAAGACCTCGTGCAGCGTGATCTTGGGGAAGAGGTTCAGCACCACGTCCAGGTTGGCCAGGCCGAGGTCGGCATCCAGCACCAGCACGCGCCGGCCCTGCCGCGCAAGCGCGGCCGCAAGGTTGGCGGCGATGAAGGTCTTGCCGACCCCTCCCTTGCCGCTGGTGATGGCCGTGATGTGCGGCACCAATGAACTCATTCGAAATCCAGGAACTGAGACGTTTCGAAGAGCAGGCGCTTCTCTTCGGTGCTGACCAGCGAAACGGCGGTGGGCTCCATGCTCACCAGGTTGCGGCCCTGCGCCTTGGCGCGGTAGAGCTGCTGGTCGGCGCGTTCGATCCACAGGTGCGTGGTCGAGCGCACCCATTGTGGCGCGTAGGCCCCGCCGATGCTCACCGTGACATGGATCTGCTGGCGCGGCGCCACGGTGATGGGCATGTGCTCCACCCGGCGGCGCACGCGCTCGGCCACGGTTTCGCCAAAGGCAGCCGGGCAGTTGGGCAGCACGATGGCAAATTCTTCGCCGCCCGTGCGGGCCACCAGGTCCATGGGGCGCACACACTCCAGCAGCGCGCCCGAGACGGCCTTGATCACACCGTCACCGGCGGCATGGCCCCAGGTGTCGTTCACGCGCTTGAAGTGGTCGATGTCCATCACCAGCAGCAAGGCCGGCTCGCCGCTGCGGGCCACGCGGTCAATCTCGCGCGCCAACGCCACCTCGAAGCTGCGGCGGTTGGCCAGGCCGGTCATGGGGTCGCGGCTGGAGAGGTCCACCAGCGCGTCCACCAGGCCTTGCAGCCAGGGCGGGCTGCCGGGCACACCCGCTGGCTCCGCCACACCCGCCTGCCGCAGCAACTGCAGCGCCACTTCGAGACGAAGTTCGGTGGGTGGAAGGGCTTGATCCAAGCGGTGGCGTTCCAACAAGATGTAACAAGAGTCTAGCAGCGGCGATTTGTGCCGAAGAGTGAGAAGTGACGGGTTGAGACCCGGCAACTCCCGCCCTGGGCAGCCCTTGGCTTGCCCACACTGTACAAGCCGCCAGCCCTCCACCGGCCACCCCATGAGCGCACTCGCCACCTCCACGATCAATGCCGACGCCGAATTCAGCTTCTCGGCCGCTGATTTCGAGCGCGTCCGCCAGCTGATCTACCAGCGCGCCGGCATCAGCCTGCACGCGGGCAAGCAGGCCATGGTCTACAGCCGGCTGTCCC
>CAYTWU010000180.1:0-7057 GCA_964442175.1 uncultured Rubrivivax sp. | reverse complement strand
GCACATCGCCCTGGGTTCGTTCCACGCCGAGGTGATCGACAAGGTGGGCAAGCTGCTGGGCCGCACCCAGGGCGCCGACACCGCCACCGGGCTGAAGATGTTCAAGGAGGCGCTGAAGCTCCACCCCGGCAGCGCCATCGCGATGGTGGAGTACGCCAACGGCCTGGTGATGCTGGAAGGCGAGAAGAAGATGGCCGAGGCAGAAAAGCTCTATGCCCAGGCCGCGGCCTGCGACGCGCAGGACGCGATGGAACGCCTGGACGTGGAGATGGCCAAGGCCGAACTGGAGGACTGACCCTCCTTCAGCGCGCCGGCCAGTGCGCGAGGTAGTGGGCCAGGTCGTCCAGGTTCTCGGGCGTCAGACCGGCCAGCGCCTCGTTCATGGCGGGGGTGTAACCCAGCCGCGTGGCGGCACGAAACCCCTGCAGCGCCACGCGCAGGTAGTCCTCGCGCTGGTGCGCCAGCCGCGGCACCTGCTGGCCGCCGGCGTAGTCAGCCCCATGGCAGCCGGCGCAATGGCCCTTCTGCGCCAGCGCCGCGCCACGCGCCAGGCGGGCCGGGTCCGCAGCTGAGGCCGGCGCCGCCGGTGGTGGCAGCCGCGCGATGGCATCGGCAAACCCCCGCAGGTCGGCGTCGCTCATGCCCTTGGCCACCGCCGTCATCGCCGCGTTGTCGCGCCGCCCTTCGCGGAACAGGAAAAGCTGCGTGATCGCGTAGAACGACGGCTGGCCGGCCAGTGACGGCGTCAGCGCCAGCTCGCTGCGCCCCTGCGGCCCGTGGCAGACCAGGCACTGCTGCTGCAGCCGCTGGTCGTGCCCCTGGGCCCCCGCGCCACTGCACAGCAGAACCAGGAGCAAGGCCCGCAAGCTCACTTCTTGCCGCTGTAGCTGATGCGGTAGATGGCGCCGTTGTGGTCGTCGCTGACCAGCAGCGAGCCGTCCTTCATCACCATCACGTCGGCCGGGCGGCCCAGGTACTGGTTGTTCTCGACCAGGCCCGTGAGGAAGGGTTCGATCTTCGCGCCGCCCTTGCCGTCGGGCCAGGCCACCACCACGTCGGCGCCGTACTTCTGCGTGCGGTTCCAGGGGCCGTGGCGGGCGATGAACATCGCGTTCTGGTACTTCGCCGGGAACATCTTGCCGGTGTAGAAGCGCATGCCCAGCGGCGCCATGTGGGCACCCAGCTTCACGGCCGGCTTCTTGTAGTCGGCGCAGTTTTTGCCCCAGCCCAGCTCGGGGTCGGCAAAGTCACCGGAGTGACAGTAGGGGTAGCCGAAGTGCTCGCCCATCTTGGCCACATGGTTCAGCTCGTCCTCGGGCAGGTCTTCGCTGAGCCAGTCGCGCTGGTTGTCGCCGAACCACAGGTCGCCGGTCTTGGGGTGGAAGTCAAAGCCCACGGTGTTGCGCATGCCGTGCGCGACCACCTCGACCCCGCTGCCGTCCAGGTTCATGCGGAAGATCTTGGTGTAGCGGTCGTCGCTCTCGCAGATGTTGCAGGGCGCACCCACCGGCACATAAAGCTTGCCGTCAGGACCGACCTTGATGAACTTCCAGCCGTGCGGCACGTCGCCGTGCATCTAGTCTTAGACCATCACCGTCGCCGGCAGCATGTCGAGGTGGGCCTCGATGTTGTCGTAGCGCACGATGTCCTTGGGCGTGGCCAGGTAGAGGCTGCCCTTGTGGAACTCGATGCCGTTGGGCAGGAAGAGTTTTTCGGCGAGTGTCTTCACTTCCCGCTTGCCGCCGTTGTCCACCACCGCGTAGAGCTTGCCGGCCACGAACAGCGAACTGACGAAGACCGTGCCCTTGTCGCCCTGGCGCATGCCGCGGGCATCGAGGATGCCGCTGGCCCAGACCTCGGCCTTGAAGCCGGGCGGCAGCTTGATCTTGGCCACCGGCAGCTGGTCGGCCGCGGTCGGGATCGGGAAGGCCGGCACCGGCGCCATCTTCATCGCGGTGTCGGTCTTGGGCCGGCCCTTGGCCCAGAAAGGCTCTTCGGCGGCCTGCTGGGCGATGGCGCCAGCGGCGAACAAGGCCAGGGATGCGGCGGCGATGCCGCGCCAGGCAGTGGCAGGTTTCATCGGTTTGTCTCCTCGTTGTCGGGGCTTCAGGCCCGGATCGTCTCGTCCGGCAGCCGACGGTACCAGCGCACGACTTGCTCACGCAATGGGCGCTTGGGTGCCCCATGTGCCGTCAGGGTCTGGTCCAGCGCCAGGCCGGCGTCGTCGGCCAGCGCGGCCTCGCGCGCCGCGCGCACAGCGGCGGCGTCGCGGCCGGCCAGGTGTTCGATGATGTGCAGCAGGTTCTCCTTGCCCCGTTCGTTGGTGCTGCCGTAGCCCTTGATCAGGCGCCCGCACTTCGCCAGCTCCAGGCCCAGCTCGGCGTTCTGCGCCGCAGCGCGCGCCACCGCTTCGAGCCAGCGTTCGATCAAGGCCTGCTCCAGCACAAAACGGCTGCCCCGACGGCGCTGGCCTTTCAGCGCCGCCACGAACCGCAGCGCCAGCGTGCCCCCCACCGTGTGCGTGCCCACCTTCAGCGGCAGCGCCCAGGGCTCGCGGCCGGCGGCGATGCGGCGCCGGTCCCAGGCCTGCAGCCGCGCGGCCAGGCCTTGGGGCAGCAGGGCCGCGAACTCCGGCACACCGGGCTTGAAGTGGTCGTACAGCTTGAGCAGTTCGTCGTCGCCGACCTTCGCCTCGCGGCGCACGCGCGCCTGCCGGCTGGCCACCAGCTTGAGCGCGGCCACCCGCACGATGTCGTCGAAGGCCATCCACAACGCCAGCCATCGTGCGAGTTCGGCGCGAATCGCGGGGTCCTGGAAGCGGTCCAGGCGCTGCTCGTAGAGCTGGGCGTAGGCCTCGTCCTGGTAACTCGCGACACGCGCGCGCCCCAAGGCTCGAAGATCCGGCGCCGGGGCGGGTTGCAGCGCCGCTTCCACGATGGCCTGCTGTGCACGCCGCTGCGTCACCGCATCAAAGGCCAGCGCAAAACCGCGCAGGCTGGCGGCCACGCCCTTGCCGGAAGCGGTGATCGTCTCCTCGTACACGCTGCGTGCAAACGGCAGCACGCCGCTGGCGGCGATGGCGCCGAACAGCACCGCGCTGATCGCGGTGCCGGCCTGCTGGGCCAGCTGCGCCAGGTCCAGCAGCTCGGCCGCTTTCACGTGGCGCTGCAGCGTCGCGACGAGTTGGGCGGCATCGGCCCGGCCATCGGTGGGCTGCATCTTCTCGGCCACCGTCAGCATGCGCGTGGTCGAGCTGATGACCTGCGTCCGGTCCGGGCTGACCATGCCGTTGCCGACCTGACGCACCGTCTCCAGCAGTTCCGACGAGACCAGCAGGTCGATGGCGCCGGGCGCCGGGTTCAGGCTGAACACCGGGCGCCGGCCCGGGTGGCTGCTGGCGGGTTGTGGCCAGACCTCGACGTAGTAGGTGGTGGCCCCGGTGCGCTGCGCCACCCCGGGGATGGACGTGGCCTGCGCCGCGTGGCCCGCACGCACGGCGGCGCTGTACAGCCATTCGGCGAGCACGCCGCCGCCTTCGCCGCCCAGCGCACAGATGAGCACGTTGATGGGCTTCATGCCACCACCTCCGGCCGCAGCCACGATGTCACCGTTTCGCGCAAGCGCGCCATGAACCGCTCCCAGCCGCTGGGGTTCTTCACCACCTCGGCGCGGTAGAAACTCGGGCACAGCGTGGCGGCGTGTGCGTTGGCACCGCACAGGCCGCAGCCCACGCAGCCGTCGATCACCGTGGCCACCGGGTCCACCCGCAGCGGGTCGGGGTTGTCCTTGAGCGTCAGCGTCGGGCAGCCGGAGAGCCGGATGCAGGCATGGTCGCCGGTGCAGACGTCTTCGTCCACGCCGTACTTGACACGCTCCACCCGCTCGCCGCGTTTCAGCCGCGCGGCGGTGAAGGGCTTGAGCCGGCGCTGGCGTTCCAGCTGGCACTCGCCCTCGGCGACGATGACCTTCAGGCCGTTGAAGGTGGAGGTCAGCGCCTCCTGCACCGTCTGGCGCATCGTGTCGACCTCGTAGGTGTGCACCACGCGCATCCATTGCACGCCCATGCCCTTGAGCGTGTCTTCGATGGTCTGGTTCTTGTGCGCCAGGCTCTGGTGCACATTGGCGTCACGCTCGGCCTGGGCCTTGGCCTCGTCGTCGGGCGTGTTCAGGATGTCCTGCGTGCCGGTGGCGCTGGTGTAGCCGTTTTTCATGATCACGAGCACCGCGTCGTCGCCGTTGAACAGCGCGGCCTGCACGCCGGTGAGCAGGCCGTTGTGCCAGAACCCACCGTCGCCCATGATGGCGATCGAGCGCCGCTGCATCATCGGGCTGACGCCGGCGCGGCTGGCCAGGCTCATGCCGTAGCCCAGGATGCTGTGGCCCGAGCTGAAGGGCTCGAAGGTGGCCAGCGCGTGGCAGCCGATGTCGGCCGCGATGTGCACCGGGCCCACGGCCTGCTGCGCCAGCTTGAGCGCGCTGAACACCGGACGCTCCGGGCAACCGACACAAAAACCCGGCGGGCGGGCGGGCAGCGGGCCCATGGCCTGGGCCACGTCGGCGCGGCGCTGCGCGTTGCCGGCCAGCCAGGCCTTGGCGGGCGCAAGGTCCACGTCCGGCAGGTGCAGCTCGCAGAAGCGGATGAGGCCCTGGGCCACCACCTCGACCGAATATTCACCGGTCGGCGGCAGCAGGTCCTTGCCGTGCACCGGGGTCTGCACGTCCAGGCGGCGCAAGGCCTGCATCAGGTCCTTCTCGATGTACTCGGGCGAACCTTCTTCCAGCACCAGCACCGCGCGCTTGCCGGCGCAGAAGGCGCTCAGCTCGGATGGCACCAGCGGGTAGGTCACGTTCAGCACGTGGAGCGGGATCTGGCTCTGCCCGAACGCATCGGCCAGGCCCAGTTGCTGCAGCGCGCGCTGCACGGCGTTGAACAGACCGCCCTGAACGACCAGGCCGACCTCGCTGCGCGGGCCGGGCAGGGTCTCGTTCAGGCCGTGGGCCGTGATGTAGGCCTGGGCCGCGGGGATGCGCTGGTCCACCTTGAGCTTTTCGTGGCGGAAGGTCACGGGCGGGTGGGCCAGGCGCATGTAGTCGAAACCCGCGGGCTCTTCGATCAGCGCCCGGGTGCTGAGCCGGGGCGCGACGTTGTCCTTGGCCTCGAACGTGCCGCGCACGTGGCAGGCGCGGATGCGCAGTTCCAGGATGGCCGGCATGTTGCTGGCCTCGCTGAGCGCAAAGGCGTGCTCCACGCAGCGCACCATGTTGCCCAGCTCGGGCCGCGGGTCGAACAGCGCCAGCGTGCTCTTCAGCGCATAGGCGTGCGTGCGCTCCTGGATCACGCTGGCGCCTTCGCCGTAGTCCTCGCCCACCACGATGAGCGCACCGCCCACCACACCGGGCGAGGCCAGGTTGCTCAGCGCGTCGGCCGCGACGTTGGTGCCGACGATGCTCTTCCACGTGACCGCCCCACGCAGCGGGTAGTGGATGCTGGCGCCCAGCATGGCCGCGGCGGATGCTTCGTTGGAGCAGGCCTCCACGTGCACGCCCAGCGTGTCCACATAGGGCTTGGCCTGCACCATCACGTCCAGCAGGTGCGAGACCGGCGCGCCCTGGTAGCCACCGATGTAGGCCACGCCCGACTGCAGCAAGGCCTTGGTGATGGCCAGGATGCCCTCGCCATGGAAGGTGGCGCCAGCGCCCAGCTTGAGCTGCTCGATCTGGTCGGTGAACTGGACTTCCATGGCGCCGCCGGGAGTTTCAAAGGGTCGCCGACTCTAGGCAGCGCGCCGGCCCGCGTCCATGGCGCCGGCTTTGTCTCTAACATGCAGACCATGAATATCGGTGAGATCGACCTGAACCTGCTGCATGTCTTTGCGGCGGTGCACCAGGCGCGCAGCGTCAGCCGCGCGGCCGACCTGCTGGGCCTGTCGCAGCCGGCCGCCAGCCACGCGCTGACGCGCCTGCGCCTGCTGCTGCACGACCCGCTGTTCACGCGTGCACCAGGCGGTGTGCAGCCCACGCCCAAGGCCCAGCGCCTGGCGCCGCAGGTGCTGGCGGCGCTGCAGCTGCTGGACGCCGCGCTGCAGGAGACCGACCGCTTCGATGCCGCACAGTCGCGCCGCCGCTTCACGGTGCACATGAGCGACATCGGCGCCGACGAGTTCCTGCCGCTGCTGATGACCGACCTCGGCCGCCGCGCGCCGGGCGTGCAGCTGGAGGTGGTGCAGTTGCCAGCCGAGGCCATCGGCCCCGCGCTGGAGCAAGGCCGGCTGGACCTGGCCTTTGGCCACCTGCCCGGCCTGGTGGGCACCGAGCACAGCACGCTGCTGACCGAGCGCTACGTGGTGCTGCTGCGCCGCGGCCACCCCTTGGCGCGCCAGCTGCGCGACCGCGCGGCGTTGGAGCAGCTGGACTTCATCGTCGTGCACAGCCACAGCGAGCCGGCCCGCGCGCTGCAGCAGCTGGGGTTGGAGCCGCGCATCCGGCTGGTGCTGCCGCACTTCATGGTGGTGCCACCCATCCTGGCCGTGACCGACCTGGCGCTGGTGGTGCCCAGTCGGCCGGCGCAGCGTTTTGCCGAGCAGCACGGGCTGCAGGTGCTGGAGCCGGACCTGGGCCTGCCGCCCTTCCCGGTGGTGATGCACTGGCACTGGCGGCACAACCCCGACCCGGGCCACCGCTGGCTGCGCGAGCGGGCGGTGGCGATGCAGTTCGAGCCGGTCAGTCTTCCCCAGCCCAAGGGAGCATCAACGTCAACAAGGTCAAGGCCGCGAACTCCGGCTCGAAGCGGTCGATGATCTGCTGCGGCTCGGGGCACAGCTGCTGGTCGGTGATCAGGCCGAACTGCACGCCGCCGCCGTAGCTGAGGATGGAGACCCCCACGCCGATGTCGCCCGAGGCCGGCACCCAGAACATGGTCTGGCGCAGCGTGGCGCCGCAGAACTTCAACGGCCGGGCCGGCCCGGGCACGTTGGTCATCACCGCGGTGGCCTTCTTCGCGAACAGGCCCAGCACCGCGTCCTGCACCGGCTTGATGAACAGGCCGGACAAGGCCAGC
>CAYTWU010000179.1:0-7111 GCA_964442175.1 uncultured Rubrivivax sp. | reverse complement strand
GCGCCAGGATCGGGATCACGATGAAGGCGATCTCGAAGAAGTCGATGAACATGCCCAGGATGAACACCAGGATGTTCACGATGATCAGGAAACCCATCGCGCCGCCCGGCAGGCTGTCGAACAGGTGTTCGACCCAGATGTGGCCGTCGGCGGCGTTGAAGGTGAAGCTGAAGACCGTCGAGCCGATCAGGATGAACAGCACAAAACACGACAGGCGGGCCGTGCTGTCCAGCGCCTGCTGCATGGTCTTGAGCACCAGGCGGCGGCGCGCAAACGCCATCACCAGGGCGCCGAGGGCACCGAGCGCGCCGCCTTCGGTGGGCGTGGCCACGCCCAGGAAGATGGTGCCCAGCACCAGGAAGATCAGCACCAGCGGCGGGATCAGCACGAAGGTGACACGTTCGGCCAGCTTGGACAACAGGCCGAAGCGCAGCAGCTTGTTCAGCAGCGCCAGGCCCAGGGCCAGGAACGACGCGACCGTCATCGACAGGATCAGGATCTCGTCCTTGGGCGCGGCGTTCGGGCGTTCGACGATCTGCTTGAGCACACTGTCGTGCACCTGCGACCAGGCATAACCGGCCACCGCGCAGATGGCCAGCAGCACCAGCAGCGACACATGGCCGCTGGCGCCGTTGCGCTCGCGGTAGATGCGGGCTTCGGGCGGCAGGGCCGGCACCCACTTGGGCCTGACGATGGCCACCACGGCCACGAACAGCAGGTACAGGCCCACCAGCAGCAGGCCGGGGATCAGCGCACCGGCGTACATGTCGCCCACCGAGCGGCCCAGCTGGTCGGCCAGCACGATCAGCACCAGCGACGGCGGGATCGCCTGTGCCAGCGTGCCGCTGGCAGTGATGGTGCCGGTGGCGATGGTGCGGTTGTAGCCGTAGCGCAGCATGATGGGCAGTGAGATCAGGCCCATCGAGATCACGGCTGCCGCCACCACGCCGGTGGTGGCCGCCAGCAGCGCACCCACCAGGATCACTGCGATCGCCAGGCCACCGCGCAGGGGGCCGAAGACCTGGCCCACGGTCTCGAGCAGGTCTTCGGCCATGCCCGAGCGCTCCAGGATGATCCCCATGAAGGTGAAGAACGGGATCGCCAGCAGCGTGTCGTTCGACATGATGTTGAACACACGCAGCGGCAGCGCGCCGAACATGTTGGACGGGAACAGGCCCGCCTCGATGCCGATGAAGCCGAACAGCAAGCCGGTGGCCGCGAGGCCGAAGGCCACCGGGATGCCGGTGAGCAGGAACACCAGCAGCCCCGCGAACAGCAGGGGCACAAAATTCTGGGCGATGAAGGCAGTCATGAACGGATCCCTGCGGCGCGCTCGCGCTCGATCTGGGCGGCCAGCTCTTCGACGAACATCACGTCGTCGCTCTTGGCTTCGGGGTCGACGCTGAAGGGCTCGGCACGCAGGCCCATCAGGAAGGCCATGCGCTTGATCAGCTCGGACACGCTCTGCAGCAGCAGCAGGCCGAAGCCGGCCGGGATCAGCAGCATCACGGGCCAGCGGATCAGGCCGCCGGCGTTGGAGCTGACCTCACCGGAGATGTAGGCGTTCATGAACAGCGGCCAGGACAGCGTGATCAGGATCACCGACAAGGGGATCACGAAGACCACGATGCCCAGCGAGTCGATGATGGCGTTGCTGCGCTTGCTCAGGCGCGACGACACGAAGTCGATGCGCACATGGGCGTTGCGCAGGAAGACATAACCAACGCCCAGCATGAAGACCGCGGCGAACAGGTACCACTGGATCTCGAGGTAGGCGTTCGAGCCGATGTCGAAGGCCTTGCGCATGATGGCGTTGCCGGAACTGATCAGCACGGCCGCAAGCACGAGCCAGATCACGAGTTTGCCTATCCACTCGTTGAGTGTGTCGATCAGGCCTGAGAGTTTGAGGAGGGGGGACACGGGGCACGGTCTCCGATGCGAGGACCGTGGATTCTAGGCAGGGCTGCAGCCCCGTCCCGGAAGTTCTTACCCGGATGTTTGCGGGTTGTCCGCGCCCCGGCGACGTTCAGCCGCCCGTGGCCGCCTGGTACAGCCGCGTGCTGCGCGCGCCCGAGCGGCAGAAGGCCAGCACCGGGCCTGGCAACTCGGCGAGCAAGGCACCGAAGGCCGCAATTTCCTCCGGCGACTGGTAGCCGCCGGCCACCGGCAGGTGGCGGTACTGCAGGCCAGCCGCCGCTGCGGCGGCGGCCATCGTGGCGCTGGTGGGCTGGTCCGGCCCACCTTCAAAGTCGGGCCGGTTGTTGATGACGCTGCGAAAGCCCGCGCGGGCCGCCTCGGCCATGTCGGCCGGGGCCAGTTGCGGGGCCACGAAGACGGTGTCGGCGACGGGCCGGATCGGCAAGGCGGTGGGCTCAGGCATGCGCGGATCCTACTTCGAGAGTGCCTGTTTCACCGCCGCCGACACCAGCGCCATCTCGGCCTGGCCGCCGAGGCGGGCCTTGGCAGCGGCCATCACACGGCCCATGTCGCCGGGGCCGGCAGCACCCAGCTCGGTGACCAGCGCCGCCACTTGTTCGGCGATCTGCTCGGCCGTCAGCCGCTGCGGCAGGTAGGCGGCCAGCACGGCGATCTCGGCTTCTTCCTTCACGGCCAGGTCTTCGCGTGCGCCCTGGCGGAAGGCGGTGACGGAATCCTTGCGCTGCTTGACCAGCTTGTCGACGATGGCGACGACGGCGGCATCGTCAAGCACGATGCGTTCGTCCACCTCGCGTTGTTTCATGGCGGCCAGCAGCATGCGGATGGTGCCCAGGCGCTCGCTTTCGCGGGCGCGCATGGCGGCTTTCATGTCGTCGGTGATGCGGTCCTTCAGGCTCATGGCCATTTCCTTCCGGAGAATACGGGGGTCGATGAAAGACAAAAAGCCCGCCACGGCAGACCGTGCGGGCTTCAAGCTCCGCGGCAGACGGGCTGCCGCGAAAAGATCAGTACATCTTCTTCGGCAGCTGCATGCTGCGCACGCGCTTGAAGTGGCGCTTCACGGCAGCCGCCTTCTTGCGCTTGCGCTCGGCGGTGGGCTTTTCGTAGAACTCGCGTGCGCGCAGCTCGGTGAGCAGACCCATTTTTTCGATCGTGCGCTTGAAGCGCCGCAGGGCGACGTCGAACGGCTCGTTCTCTTTGACGCGGATGGTGGTCATGAAAAGCTTGGACTCTTGATAGCGCAGGAAAGACTGCGATTCTAGCCCGGAAGTTGAGTGTTTGGCAACTACCGCCGCGCAGGCCCCGCAAGGCGGGGAAATGTCACTGTGGCTGGCGGCGGGTGACGGCGCGCCACACACGCCAGCAACGTGGGCCCGGTACGATCCGCCTGCTCACCCATGATTCAACAAACTAGGGGGAATTCTGAGCGACGGCCGACAGGCGCTTGATCTGGCCCCCATCGCAGAACAAGATGGGATCAGGCCCGTCTGTCGGGTCGTTGCGGCCGGGTTCCCGTTGTGCTGATGTCGACTGACTCCATCACCGAATTGCAAACGGCCGGTCCGGACCGTCATGCGCTGCTGTTTGCGCAACTTTTGCACCAGGCCGGTGCCACCTTGGGCGTGATGGCGACAGTCAAGGATGCCGTGTCCGGCCGCTACGAATGGCTTGCGCCGGGATGGGCGCATTGGCTGGGCCGTGACGTGGCTGAACTCGTGGGCCACACCGACGCCGACTGGTCCGATCCGGCCACGTCCACCGCACTGCGCGCCGCCGATCAGGCCGCCATGGCGCGTGGCGGCGTGCTGTCCAGTGAACACCGCGTCGAGGTCAACGGCCAGCGCCACGACGTGCAGGTGATGCGGCTGGTGGGCCCGGCCGATGCACAAGGGCGCCAGGTCATCGCCAGCCTGTGGCTGGACCAGCAGCCTGCGCGCCAAAAGGCAGCGCAGCTGCGCCAGGCCCTGGAGCAGATCGAGCAATTGCAGCGTGCCAATGAAGCGCTGCGCCGCGAGCTGAAGGACCAGGGCCTGCGCGACCACGACTCCGGCCTGTACACACGCGGCCATTTCGAGGAGCAGTTGCGGCGCGAGGTCGACCTCTCCACACGCGAGCACCGCGAGTTCGCGCTGGTCTTCATCGCGGTCGATCCGGCCGTGGGCAAGGCTGCGGCGCTGGGCGATGCGGCGCAGGTCCGCATCCTCGAAGCCATGGGCCGCCTGCTGCGTGGCAACACCCGCGCGATGGACGCCTCCTGCCGCTTCGACGAGCGGCGTTTTGCCGTGCTGCTGTCGGGCGTGGGCCTGGCGACCGCGCACTCGCGCATGGAAGGCCTGCGGCGCCAATGTGCCACGCAGGTGGTGGTGCACGAGGGCCAGGAACTCGGCTTCAGCACCTCGATGGGCGTGGCCAGTTTCCCGCACACCGCCCACAACCAGGACGAGCTGATGGCCGCCTGCGAAGCCGCGTTGGCTGAGGCCCAACGGCGGGGTGGTAACCACGTCACGCTGGCCGCGATCCGCTTCGACCTCAGCTGAAGACGCGGTAGAGCATGGTGGCCGCCAGGGCCATCAGCATCAGCGCAAACACCCGTTTCAGGGCGCGCACGTCGATGCGGTGCGCCGTGCGTGCACCCAGCGGCGCCAGCAGCACGCTGGCCACCGAGATGATCACCAGCGCCGGCAGGTACAGGTAGCCCACGGCGCCCGGCACCGAGGCCGGCAGCTGCCAGCCGGCGATGACGTAGCCGGCCGTGGCCGCGAACGCGATCGGAAAACCCAGAGCGGCGCTGGTGCCCACGGCGTTGCGCATCGGCACGTTGCACCAGACCATGAAGGGCACCGAGACAAAGGCGCCGCCGGCCCCGACCAGGCCGGACATCAGGCCGATCACGCCGCCCGCACCTGCCTGGCCCCAGCGGCCCGGCATCTGGCGCTGTGGCGCGGGCTTGCGGTCGCGCAGCATCTGCACCGCCGAGAAGCCCACAAAACCGGCAAACAGCAGGGCCAGGCCCTGGCCCTTGAGCAGTGCAAAGATGCCACCCCCGGCCAGCAGGCCGCCGGCCACGATGCCGGGCGCCAGGCCACGCACCAGCGGCCAGCGCACCGCGCCCAGGCGGTGGTGTGCACGCAGGCTGGACAAGGACGTGAACATGATCGTGGCCATCGACGTGGCCACCGCCATCTTGACGGCCAGGGCCGGCTCCACGCCACGCGCCGAGACGATCAGCGTCAGGAAAGGCACCATCAACATGCCGCCGCCGATGCCCAGCAGGCCGGCCAGGAAACCGGCGCCTATGCCCAGTGCCAGCAGTTCGGCGACGAGCGGCCAGGGCAGCGCCGTCATGGCGCGGGTGCGGCGGCCAGGCGCGCCAGCACCGCCTGCCATTCCGCCGGCGTGACCGGCGTGATGGACAGCCGGTTGCCCCGCTGCAGCACCTGCATCCCGGCCAGCTCGGGCGCCTGACGCATCTCGGCCAGCGGCAGCAGGCGCGTCTGGCGCAGCAGCTTGACGTCGCGCAGCAGCCAGCGCGGGGCTTCGCGCGACGACTTGGGGTCGAAGTAGGGGCTGCCCGGGTCGAACTGCGTGGGATCGGGCAGGGGTTCGGAGGCGATGGTGGCCAGGCCGGCAATGCCCGGTTGCGGGCAGGAGGAGTGGTAGAACAAGACACCGTCGCCGACGGCCATGGCGTCGCGCATGAAGTTGCGGGCCTGGTAGTTGCGCACGCCCGTCCAGGGCAAGGTCTGGCCGGGGGCGCGGACGAGGTGCTCGATCGAGGCCTCGTCAGGCTCGCTCTTCATCAGCCAGAAATTCTGCATGGGGGTGAGGGTGTCCGCCGCGAACCGTGGGCCGCATTCCTGAACCCTCAGGGAAGTTCAGGTGGGCGAGGTCAGCGAGGCTTCGGGTTCATCTGACGCGAGACGATCACACCAGCTTCGCGATGTTCCAAGCCCTGGCTCAATGAGCATCGGTCCAGAGAAATATAGAACCCACAGAATGCGACGGACGAATTCATTCTAGGTCAGCGCAGCCTGCCGTGCGTGCCCTCAGCGAACAGCCGCACGGTAAGCATGCCAACTCGCGTGACCGATCACCGGGCCGGCGATCAGCAGCCCGGCGAACCAGGGCAGCATGGCCAGCAGCACCAGGCCGGCGATCAGCAGGCCCCACCACAGCATCACGCCGGTTTGCGTGAGCACCAGGCGCAGGCTGGTGAGGCCGGCGGTGATGGCGTCCGTCTGGCGGTGCAGGATCATCGGGATAGAGACCACGCTGATGCTGTAGATCAGCCCGGCAAACAACGCGCCCACCCCCACCCAGGCGGTGATGAAGCCCAGGTTCTCCGGGTCCAGCAGCGCCAGCAGCGAACCCTTCAGGTCGGGCATGCCATCGAAGCTGACGGCAAAGAGCACCAGCGTGGCGCGGCCCCACAACATCTCCAGCACCAGCAGCACAAAGCCGAAGATGGCCAGCGTGCCGGTGCGGGTGTCCCAGGCCAGCAGCGAATCGCCGAAGTCGGGCTTTTCGCCGGCCTCCAGCCGCTGGCTGGCGCGGTACAGGCCCAGGCACAGAAACGGCCCCATCAGCAGGAAGCCGGCCGACAAGGCCATCACGTAGGCCGGGGCGCTTTGGTACATCTTCAGCAGCGCCCAGCCCATGACCATGAAGCAACCGCCGTAGAACAGGCCAATGCCCGGGCAGCGGATGAAATCGCGCACGCCGGCCACCAGCCAGCGCAGGGGGTCGGCAAAGCCCAGCGGGTTCAACGCGATGGTGAACCCGCCGGCTGCGGGCGCAGGGTCTGCAGGGGCAGGGGTGGGTACGTTGCCGGACGGCGCTTCCATGCCACGGTTCTAACCCGCGGCAGCACCGCCGTGAATCCGGCTCAGCCCTTGCTGCGCTTGACGCGGATCAACTCGTCCAGGATCAGGCAGATGGCGCCCAGCGTGATGGCCGCGTCGGCGACGTTGAAGCTGGGGAAGTAGCCACCCGGGAACACCGGTTCCAGCAGCGCGAAGCGGAACTGCAGGAAATCGACCACGTAGCCGTGCAGCAGCCGGTCCACCACGTTGCCCACCGCACCGCCCAGGATCACGCACAGCGCAAAGCAGAACAAGCGCTGGCCCGCGTGGCTGCGCAACATCCAGACGATGAACACCGAGGCCACCGCGCC
>CAYTWU010000178.1:0-7213 GCA_964442175.1 uncultured Rubrivivax sp. | reverse complement strand
TTGGCGCCATCTACTGGTGGATGGTGAAGTTCGGCTTTGCCATCGCCGGCCTGCTCAGCGGCGCCATCATGTCCTTCGTCGCCTTCACGCCCGGCGCGCCGGTGCAGCCCGAAGGCGCCGTGGACGGCCTGCGCCTGTTCTACTCTGGCGTGCCCATCGTCGGCACGCTGCTGGCGATGTGGATCATGCGCAACTACGACCTCGACGAGCGGCGTGCGCGCGAGGTGCACGCCGAGCTGGAGCGGCGCAAGCAGCGCGCCAGCGCTGCGTCGTCGCAAGGCTCGGGCGCGCGCCCTTGGTTGGCGGACCACGGCCTGCTGCTGCCCGGTGCCACGCCGTCGCCGCTGGCGGGCCTGCCCAGCGCGCAGATCCGCACGCTGTACGCCGAGCAGTTCCAGCGCGGCCTGTACGGCCTGTGTTTCAGCGCCTACACACCCGGCCAGCGCGCCGGTGATGTGCTGTCCGAAGCGCAGGTGCACCGCCGCATTCACCTGATCGCACCGCACACGCGCTGGGTGCGCTCCTTCGCCTGCACCGAAGGCCACGAGTGGATCCCGCGTGTGGCCCGTGAGAAGGGCCTGAAAACCATGGTCGGGGCCTGGATCAGTGCCGACCGCGCGCGCAACGAACGCGAGATCACGGCGCTGATCGCGCTGGCGCAGCAGGGCGTGGTGAACGTTGCCGTGGTGGGCAATGAGGTGCTGCTGCGCGGCGAGTTGCCCGAGGCCGAGCTGCTGGCCTGCCTGGCCCGCGTGAAGGCTGCTGTGCCGGAGGACGTGCCCGTGGGCTGCGTGGACGCCTACTTCCAGTTCCTGGAGCGGCCCGCGCTCACGGCCGCGTGTGACGTGCTGCTGCCCAACTGCTACCCGTTCTGGGAAGGCGCGCACATCGATGTCGCGGCCCAGTACGTGCGCCGCATGCACGGCCTGGTGAAGGCGGCGGGGGGTGACAAGCCCGTGGTCATCACCGAAACCGGCTGGCCCGGCGCCGGCCAGGCCGTCGCCGGGGCCGTGCCCTCGGCGGACAACGCGATGCGTTTCTTCATCGACGTGCAGCAGTGGGGCCGCAGCGAGGGCGCCAAGCTCTTCTACTTCTCGTCCTTCGACGAGCCCTGGAAGCTGCAGCAGGAGGGCGAAGTGGGCACCCAGTGGGGCCTGTGGGACCAGGATGAGCGCCCGAAGTACGGGCGGGCCGGCTGACGACGCGCCGGCGGAGCCCGCGCGGGATCAGCCGCCGGCCGGCAGCTGCAGCGTCATCAGTGCGTGCCCGTCCAGCGTCAGTGCAGCGGCCTGATCCCCCAGGCGCAGCGTGAAGGGCAGGGCGCTGTCGCCGCGGTTCATCAGCACCACCACCACGCTGCCATCGGGGTTCACCGCGGCCGTGCACTCCAGCGCCTCGCGCGTGGCGGCGCACAGCACCCGCTGCGCACCCGGCGCCATGAAGCGCGCAAAGTGACCCAGCGCCGCAAAGCTGCTCTGCCAGTGCAGGGCATCGCGCGCGGCGCTGGCCAGCACCGGGGCGCTGCAGTAGTTGCCCACGTGGTTGGGCCCGCCCTGTTCGTCCAGCAGCAGGTTCCAGTCGATCCAGCCCACCGTCCAGTGGTTCAGGTCCTGGAGGATCGAACGTGCGTAACGCTCCGCCAGGTGCCATTCCCCGGTGTGCGGCCCACCTTCCTGGCAGCCTTCGGTGAAGAGCAGGGCTTTGTCGGGCCAGGCGTCGTGCAGCTGCTGCACATGCTCGAAGTGGTCTTCCACGTACCAGTGGAAGCCGGCGCCCCAGACGTACTGGGCGGCCTCGGGGTCGGCGTAGATGGTGCTGGCGCGCTGCACCAGCTCGTCGCGGTTGTGGTCGTGCACGACGATCTTCACGTGTGCCAGACCGGCCGCGTGCAGTGCCGGGCCCAGGTGGTCGCGCACGAAGTCGCGTTCTTCTTCTGCGCTGTAGATGCACGAGTCCCAGCGCTGCGCGGCCTGCGGCTCGTTCTGCACGCTGACGCCCCAGAGCGGCACACCTTCGTCGGCGTAGGCCTGGATGAACTTCACGTAACACCGGGCCCAGGCGGCGCGGCAGTCCGGGCGCAGCTGGCCGCCGTCGTTCATGCGGCCGCTGGTCTTCATCCAGGCCGGCGGGCTCCAGGGCGAGGCCAGCAGCCGCAGTGGCCGGCCGGCCACCTGCATCGCCGCGCGGATGAAGGGCAGCAGGTGGCGGCGGTCACGTTCGATGCTGAAGCTCTTCAGGGCGAAGTCGCCGTCCTGCTCCACATGCGCATGGTTGCCCAGACCGAAATCGCTGCTGCCCATGGGCACGCGGCACAGCGTGTAGCCGTGGCCGTGCAGCGGATCGAAGTACGCGCGCAGCAGCGCATCGCCCAGCGCTGGCGGCAGCTGCTGCCAGGTCAGCGCAGCGGCTTCGGTGAAGGCACCACCGAAGCCCAGCAGGGTCTGCATCCGGCGCGCGGGGTCCACGAACACCGAAGGCCTCGGTGGCGCCGGGCGGTCGAGCCAGGGGACGGCCGCCTGTTCAGCCAGCCGCTCGCCGCCGTCGCGGCGGCTCAGCCAGCAGCGCAGCGGCGCGCTCACTGCGACCAGTGGAGGCCGTCGATGCGGATCTTCGGCAGCCCGGTGGTGTTCAGCGGCTTGCCGGTGAACGAGAAGCGGTCGGCGATGATGAAGCGGAAATTCACCAGCCGCAGGTCCAGCTTCGGGTTGGCCGCCAGGAAGGCCGACACCGGGATGGACACCTGGCACCACTGGTTGCTGTTGCAGTAGCCGTAGTCGCCGGGGCCGATGGGCAGGAAGGCCTCCTGCACATCACGGTCTTCGGTGTCGGTGCTGATGCCGATCTCGATCTTGCCGGGGTAGTAGTCGCTGCGCACCGCGAAGTTCAGGCGGCCATTGGCGAAGGCCGAGAGGTTCTCGGTGACACCCGTGGCCGAGTACTGGAACAGGCCCCAGCCATAGTCCACCGGGTTGGGTGTGACCTCGAAGCTGGTGCTGCCATCGTCCGGGGCACCACCGGCCACGGTGGCGTAAGCCGTCAGCGCAAACGGGTCCCAGCGCAGGCCGGCGGCCACCACCTGGTCGGCCACGGCGGCCTCCGAGAACAGCGTGTAGCGGCTCGCGCTCACGGCCTCGTTCACCGTGGGCGCCACCCACTTCACGGCGTCGGCCGCGGTGTAGCTGCCGGCTTCGCAGGCCCAGGTCACGCCGCAGGTGCCCAGGCTCTGCACGGCGTAGCGCGCCTCACGCCGCGTGTTGAACAGGCCCCAGCCGTCGTCGCCCTGTTTCCAGGGCTCGTCAAAGGCCTGGAACAGGAACACCGCCTTCGGGCCCTGCGCGTCGCGCCGGCCTGCCTGTGCCCACTGCTGCAGCGCATCGAAGTACATCTTCTGGTTCACCGGGTGGGCGCGGAAGGCCAGGTTCGGCCCGCCGGCGGTGTCCACCGCGGCCCAGCCGGTTTCGCCGATCAACATCGGCATGTGGCCCAGGTTCAGGTCCACCAGGCCCTTGCGGGCGCGCTCGAACTGCGACTTGGCCTCGGCGATGGTGGCGTCCATCATCGCCTGCGCGCGCTGCGCTTCCGGCACGTCCTTCTGCCGCCAGTCGAAGGCCGTGGGGTTGTAGAAGGTGTCGAGGAAGGGGTACACGTGCACCGCGGCGTAGTCCACCACTTCGGCAATCGCCGTGGGCACCGAGGCCCAGAACAGGAAGTTGTCGTTGGTCGTCACTGGCTGGGTGACGGCGTCGCGCACGCGCTTGATGTAGCGCGCCATGTCGGCCACCGGCACCTTGTGCGTGGACCATTCCACCATGGTCTCGTTGCCCACGCTGACCGCCACCACGATGGCGCGGAATTCGTTGGCCAGCGCGATGCCGGCGTCGAGCTCGGCGATGTTGTCGGCCTCGGCCGCCGGCCCGGTGATGGGGTTGGGGTAGGTGCCCAGCTGGACCACCAGGTCCAGGTTGTTGTCGCGGATGACCTCCAGCACGGTGCGTGCAAAGGCCCGGCTGCTGAACAGCCGGATGCTGCCGATGCCGGTGGCCTGGATGAGGCGCAGGTCCTGCAGCACGTTGGCAGGGGTGATGAGCTCGCTGCCGAGCTCGGACTCGTTGCGCGCCGTGCGGTAGGGCGAGTAGTTGACGGCCGCGCGCGTCATCAGGCTTTGCGGCAGCGCGCGGCGCTCGGTGCTCTGGGAAACGGCGGAGGGCGTGTAGCCGCCACCTCCGCAGGCCACCAGCGTGGCGGCGGCCAGCGCCACCGTCATGGCGGCGGCCAGCGTGCGGTGCGGGGCGTGCGGGAGGGCGCGGGGCAGCGCGCGGAGCCAGTGGGGCGTCATGGGTGAACCTCGGTCCGATTCAGAACTGGTAGTTGGCTTCGAGCGTGACCCAGTTGCCACGGTTGGCAATGCGGGAGTCCACGTTCGAGAAGGCGTCGTGTGCGGGCATGCTCAGCGGCGCCAGGCCCTTGCGGCCGTAGGACACGGCGTTCACCGAGCCCGACAGGCTCAGGCCGTTGCCCACGGCGTAGCGCGCGCCCAGGCTGAGGAACAGCGCCGAGTTGCTCTGGCCGCGTTCACTGGGGTTGTCGGTGCTGGCCTTGCCCAGGTAGGTCAGGCCGGTGTAGGCCACCCACTTCGGGTTGATGTACTTGCGCAGGCCCAGCATCAGGTCGGTCGAGCGGGCCGAATAACCCGGGTTGGGCACACCATTGGCGTCCACACCGCCCCAGTCCACGTTGAAGGGGTTGTTCCACTGCGCCAGCGGCCCGGTGGTCACCGGCACGGCGTAAGAGCCGCTCCAGCGGTTGAAGCGGATGCCGCCGGACACTTCGTACTCGGTGCCGATCTGGTACTTGCTCAGCAGCATGAACATGCCTTGCCCGCTGCCACCCAGCTGCGGGTCGTCGCGGTCCGGGAAGGGTGTCAGGCCGGTGAACGGCGCCTTGGCAAAGGCGGCCGGCGGGCCGTTGCGCGACGATTGCAGCACCGCCTCCACCACCAGCGGGCCGCGTGCCCACAGCGCCCACAGCTCCAGCAGATGGGGTTTGTTGCGCTTGAAGTCGGTGTCGCCCTGGTCGTAGGTGGCTTCCAGCACCAGGTTGCCATCGGCCACGAACAGCTCGCGCGAGGTGTAGCGCAGCGCGTGGGTCAGGATGCCGTAGGCGGAACCTGAATCGCTGAAGGCCGTCTGACCGACGTCGGAGGCATACGGGAAATCCGCCCGGTTCCAGCCACGCGACAGGAAGTTGCCCAGCTGCGCGGTGCCGTAGTACTCGTGCTTGAGCGTCAGGCTGCGTTCGTAGACCACACCGGGCAGGTCGGCCTTGCCGTCGCGGTAGCGCTGCGAATAGGTGCCGGCGAGCGTGAAGCCTTCGGGCAGGTCGATCTTGACGCCCAGGATGGGCTGGATCTGCACGCTGTCGGTGGTCAGCCCGCCGTACTTCTTGCCGAAGACCAGGTCGTCGGCCCAGATGAAGTGGCGCGCGGCTTTCGGGTCGCGCTGGCAGCCCTCGCAGCCGTTGCTGACGCGGCTGACGCCCACCTTGGCAAAACCCGTGAGGCTGAAAGGGCCGTACTCGAAAGCCTGCGCCGCCGTGCCGGCGCCCAGGCCCGCGGCGCCCACCAGGGCGGCCGCGGCGGTGGGCAGCAGGCTGCGCACGAGGCGTTTCGGCTGCGCCGGCGGCTGGGCCTGGCGGCCCCGTGGACGGGTGTGTTGTTGCTGCATGGGACGGGCCACCTTGGGCTGGAGTGAATGCGTTGAAAGCGCTTTCACAGAATACGGTCGGCGGTGCCGTGGCGTCAACGCACACAGGCTGCGTGTTTACCCTCGCGCCTGCTGCGGGCAGGGGTTCGGGTAAACGCGGGATCACTCTGAAAGCGCTTTCACAAACAATGGTCGGGCAGGCTGTTGCTGCACCTGGAGGGGACACCATGACGCCGACGAACACCCGCCTGATCGGCCACCTGATCTGCCACCTGAGCGGCCACCTGATCGCCCGGTGGGCCGCGCTGGCGATGCTGGTGCTGGCGCTGCCGACCGTCGCTCAACCGGTGAAGCTGGGTGCGGGCACCTATTTCCTGTCGCCCAAGGCCGGTGACAAATCCGTGCCGCCCGCGCCCTTCCGCACCGAGGCCATGCTGCAGCGCGCTGCGCCCACCAGCCAGTGGTACTCGACGCTGGTCTTCAACCCCAAGCCCGAAGCCATCTTCGTGCAGCCCATCACCGTGAAGACCACGCCCGCGGGGCTGGAATTTGCGCTGCCGTCCAAGGAGGCCGTGGACAGCGTGCGCCAGGACGTGGAGATCCGCTACCCGCACCGCGACCCGCTGCTGATCACGCCACTGGCCTTCGAGCCCGGCGTTGCCAAGCTGGCCAACGCCGACGACTGGTCCATCGACATCTCGATGGCCCGCGGCGCCGACGACATGCGCACCACGGTGGCCCGGGGCCACCCTTACGCAGCCATCCGGCTCACGCGGGGTGATGTGCGCGTGCGGCTGCCGGCGGCAGGCGAGCGCCTGCATGCGGGTGCCGATGCACGGGCGCTGGCCCTGCAGGTGGGCGGCAAGGCCTACGCGCTGTTCGGCCCCACGGGCGTGAAGTGGGAGCAGGCCTCGCCCACGGAGTGGATCGCACGTTTGCCGGCGGGGGCCGGCTACCTCTCGGTGGCCGGCCTGCCCGATGCCAAGGCAGAGACGCTGGCGCTGTTCGCGCGCCATGCCTACGCCTTCATCCGCCAGACGCGTGTGGCCTGGCGCTACGACGAAGCCAACAGCCGCGTCGAGACCACCTTCACCGCCACCACCCAGGTGATGGAGGGGCCGGACAACGGCCCGCTGCTGGGCCTGTACCCGCACCAGTGGTTCCGCAACGCGTCGGTCGAGGGCCAGCTGGGCCCGGCCTTCAACACCGTGCGCGGGCAGATCCGGTTGCTGGCCGCGTCCCAGTTCCGCACCACCACCACGTACAACGGCTTCGTGCCCTACTGGCCCGGCATCACGGCCTCGCCACGGCTGGACCAGCTGAAGGACGTGATGCAAAAGGACCTGGCCACCGCCGGCCGGGAACTGCAGCGCGAAGGCCGCAGCGCCTACTGGGCCGGCAAGGGCCTGCAGCGCACGCTGAAGCTGGCCGAGGTGTTTGAACAGCAGGGCGACGTGGCCAGCCGCGACCGCCTGCTGGACATGGCGAAGAAACGCGCCGAGGAGTGGCTG
>CAYTWU010000177.1:0-7275 GCA_964442175.1 uncultured Rubrivivax sp. | reverse complement strand
TTGCCGCGAGGCGTGAAGCCGCGGCTGAATTCGCCTTCTTCGATCACCGTGGGCCGGGGCGGCAGGTCGATCAGCACCCAATGGAAGAAGTCCACGCGCGGCAGGTCCACCGGCACTTCGCGGCCGGGCTGGTTGACGTCGTCGGGCCGGCTGGGCACGTCGAAGTCGTGGCAGACCAGCACCATGGAGGCCGTGCCCTCGGGCAGCTGGCGCCAGGCGAGGTGCGGGTTCAGGTTGTCGGAGAACCCCACGCTGCCGTCTTCGGCCAGGCGGCCGGCGGCAAATCGGGCGGGGATGCGGTCTCCGTTGGTCCAGCTGTCACTCCAGAGTTCCATCGATCGTCCTCGTCGTCGTGCTTGCCCGGCTGCGCTTCAAACACCCCAGACCACGGGTTCGCCCGCTGCCTGTGCGCGGCGGAACATCTCGACCACCGGCCACACGCGCTGGCGCAGGCCCACCGCGACCGGTTTGTCCTCGGCTGCATCGCCAGCCGGGGCTTCGGCCGGGGCTTCGGCCGCCGCCACGGCGGTCTGCAGCCGGGCGATGGCGTCGGGCAGGGCCACGGCGTCGACGATGCCCCGGGCGCTGGGCTCGCGGCCGAGCAGCCGCAGCAGCTCGTCGCCGTTGGCGCCGAGCATCACGACGTCCCCGGTGGCGGCACTTCGGAATCGGTAGAGCATGGGGTCAGGGCGGCGGGTCGGCGGAAGTGCCGATTGTGCGCCACCGCCTCCCCGGCGTTGATCAGCCCGGCGGCAGCAAACGTTCGAAGCTCACCGCGTCCATCGCCGGTGCGTACAGCCAGCCCTGGAACTGGTGGCAGCCGATGGCCTGCAGAAAGGCGCGTTGCGGCTCGGTTTCCACGCCTTCGGCGATAACCTGCATGCCCAGGGCCAACGCCATCTGCACGATGGCACGCACGATGCCAGCATCGCTGGTGTCGGCCGGCAGGCCCTGGATGAAGCTGCGGTCGATCTTGAGCTTGCCGATCGGGAAACGTTTCAGGTAGGCCAGGCTGGAGTAGCCGGTGCCGAAATCGTCGATCGAGAGCCGCACGCCCAGGCGCGCGAGCGCCTGCAGCCGCTGCAGGGCTTCGTCGGCGTCGCGCACGAGGATGGACTCGGTCAGCTCCAGCTCCAGCCAGCGCGGCGCCAGCTGGTGCTCCTGCAGCACGGCGGCCACGCGGTCCACAAAACCCGGCTGGCGGAACTGCAGCGCCGAGACGTTGACGGCCACCGGCAGGGGCCGCCCGGCCGCTGCCCAGGCCGCGGCCTGGCGGGCCGCCTGGGCCAGCACCCAGTCGCCGATGGCGACGATGAAGCCGCTGTCCTCGGCCACCGGGATGAAGCGCAGTGGCGAGACCTCGCCCAGCGCCGGGTCGCGCCAGCGGATCAGCGCCTCGGCACCGATCACCTGGCCGGTGCCCAGATCGACCTGCGGCTGGTAGTGCAGGCGGAAGCGCTGGCTGGCCAGCGCCTGGCGCATCGCATGGTCCAGCTGCATGTGCGAGCGCAGGTCCACGCCGGCGTGCTGCTGGTGGAAGCGCAGGCTGTTGCTGCCGGCCAGCTTGGCCTGGCGCATGGCCCCTTCGGCGTGGCGCAGCAGCTCGTCGGCACAGCGGCCGTGGCCAGGGGCCAGCGCAATGCCCACGCTGCAGGTCAGCGTGAAGGGCACGCCGTCGAACTGCCAGGGCTGGGCCACGGCGCCCAGCACGCGCTCTGCCGCGGCCTCGGCGGCGGCGGCGTCCACGTGGCGCAGCAGCAGCGCAAACTGGTCACCGCCGATGCGGGCCACGGCGTCGCCCTGGCGCAGCATGCGGCGCAGCCGCTCGGCCACCTCGCGCAGGGCGCGGTTACCCACCTCGTGGCCCAGGCTGTCGTTGACGTGGCGGAAGCGGTCCAGGTCCAGCACCAGCAGTGCAAAGGCATCGCCGTCGTGCTGCAGCGCGCCGGCGGTTTCTTCCACCTGCTCGGCCAGCCGGCGGCGGTTGGGCAGGCCGGTCAGGTCGTCGGTGCGGGCCAGGGTTTCCAGTTGCTGGTCGGCAGCCAGGCGCTCGCTCAGGTCGCGGAAGGACCACACCCGGCCCAGCGGCCGGCCGCGGCTCCACCAGGGCCGGGCCACGCGTTCCAGCACCTGGCCGGAGAGCAGGGTCAGGCGTTCGGTCGAGGCCACCAGGGTGGCTTCCTGCAGGCTGTCCAGACGCCGCTGGTAGACCTGCGGGTCGTGCACCATGCGGCGCATCCAGTCGTGCACGGCGGCGTCGTGGTGTTGGCTGAGCAGGTCTTCGGGCATGGCCCAGAGCTGGGCGAAACGGCGGTTGAAGGCGCGCACGCGGCCGCCCAGGTCGGTGACGAGGATGCCGTCGGCGGTGGATTCCAGCGTGGCCTGCAATTCGGCCACCGCGTCTTCCTGCGCCGCCACCGCGGCCTGCCAGCCGCTGATGTCCAGCAGCGTGACCAGGCAGTGCGTGGGCGTGCGGGCACCCGGTGCGATCATCGGCTGGATGGTGCGGCGCATCTGCAGCGTGCGGCCATCGGGCGCCTGCAGCACCGTGTCCGACACCAGCGGGCTCGCCGTGCCCTGCGTGGCCTCGTCCCAGTAGGCCTGGTCTTCCAGCGTGCCCAGCAGCTGGTCGGCGGGTGTCGCGCGCAGCGTGGCCGCGTCCAGGCCCAGCAGCCGCGTGGCAGCGGCGTTGCTGGTCACCACCCGCAGCGCCGGCAGGGCCACGACCCACGCAGCATCCGGCAGCGCCTGCACCAGGGCCTGCCAGGCGGCCACGGCCGGGTCTTCGGCGCGTGCCACTGCCAGCCGCGTGGGTTGGGGCACGGCGCTCACCGGTCGGCGTCGGCCGCTGTCAGCGGCTCGAAGAAGTAGGCCACGCGTGGGCGCGGCGCCAGGTACTGCAACGCGGCCGGCGGCAGCTTGGACGGTGCCAGGCTGCGCCGGATGCCCAGGTTCGGCTGCTGCTCCAGTTCCAGGAACAGCGCTTCGTCGGCCGGCACCTGGGGGTCGTGCACCAGCACGCGGGGCTTGAGCGGCCGGCTGGAGTTGACCGCGGTGACCAGCGCAAAGCGGTCGTCCGTCAGCTGCACCAGCGAGCCGGCCGGGTACACGCCCATCATGCGGATGAAGCTGTTCAGCAGCGTGCTGTCGAAGCGGTTGCGGCTCTGTGCAAACAGCAGCGACACGGCCTCGTGCGGCGTCAGTGCGCGCGCCAGCACCGCCGGGTTGCACAGGTTGTCGTAGCGGTTGACGATGGCCACGATGCGCGCGGCCAGCGTGGTGCGGTCGGCGTTCAGGCGTTGCGGGAAGCCCGTGCCGTCGGCATGTTCGTGGTGCTGTGCCAGCACCGCGAGTGCACCGGCGCTCAACCCCATGCGGCGGCCCAGCTGCACACCCTGGTTGACATGGTCGCGGTAGGCGTTGGCCTCGGCCGACGAGAAGGACTCGTCCAGGTGGCGCACACGGTCGGGCAGCTCCAGCTTGCCCACGTCGTGCAGCATCGAGCCCACGCCCAGGTCCATCAGGTCGCCGTCTTCCAGGCCCATGGCGCGGCCCATCAGCAGCGCGATCACGGCTACGTTCAGGCCATGGGCGGCGGCGCGGTCACCGGTCTGCGTGTTCATCAGCCGGATGCAGACCTCGCCGTCCACCAGCAGCTGGTCCACCAGCTTGCGCGACAGCGCTTCGGTGTCTTCGCGCGCCTGCACCGGGGCGTTGCGGGCCTGGCGGCCCACGTCGCGCAGGGCCTGGCCGGCTTCGGCGCACTGGCGCTCCAGTTGCACGGCGCTGGCGCGCTGCGCGGCCAGGGCATCCCGGCGTGCCTGGGCCGCCTGGGCCTGCGGGTCGGCCACAGGGGCTGGCGCGGCGGTGGCTTCGTCGGTAGGCAACTCGCTCTTTTCCGGCACCCAGCGCACCTGCTGCAGGCCGAGCTGGCGGATGGTGTCGATCTGGTCCGGCGACACGATCCGGAAGCTCGACAGCGCAAACGGATGCCGCATCCACCCCAGGTCGAGGTGCACGAACATGCCGACGCGCAGGTCAGAGACGGGGACGGTGGTGCTCATGTCAGTCCCGCACGGCCGCCCGAAGGGACTGACGCACCCCCCTGGGGGGCAGCGAACGTAGTGAGCGTGGGGGTATCATTGGGAAATACTGCTCCGTGCAGCCGCACAGCCGCACACGTCATTGACTTCGGCCGCGCCGCGCCAGACTTGACCCCGGGGCGCCGCCTGCGAGAGCCCGCGGCCGTAAAGTCGCGTATCGAAAGGAAACCGCGATGACCCTGAACGCCTTCATCTGTGACGCAGTGCGCACCCCGTTCGGCCGCTACGGCGGCGCGCTGTCTTCGGTGCGCGCCGACGACCTGGGCGCCGTGCCCATCCGTGCGCTGCTGCAGCGCCACCCCGGCCTGGACTGGGCCGCCGTGGCCGACGTGCTCTACGGCTGCGCCAACCAGGCCGGCGAGGACAACCGCAACGTCGCGCGCATGAGCGCGCTGCTGGCCGGCCTGCCGCTGGGCGTGCCCGGCGCCACCATCAACCGGCTCTGCGGCTCGGGCCTGGACGCCGTGGGCTCGGCGGCACGGACCATCCGGGCCGGCGAAGCCGAACTGATGATCGCTGGCGGCGTGGAGAGCATGAGCCGCGCGCCCTTTGTGATGCCCAAGGCCGAGAGCGCCTTCAGCCGCAGCAACGCGGTCTACGACACCACCATCGGCTGGCGCTTCGTCAACAAGCTGATGAAGGATCAGTACGGCGTCGATTCGATGCCGGAGACGGCGGAAAACGTGGCCACCGACTGCGGCATCGAACGCGCCGCGCAGGACCGCATGGCCCTGGCCAGCCAGATGAAGGCCGTGGCCGCGCAGAAGGCGGGTTTTTTCGACAGCGAGATCGTGCCGGTGACGATCGCCCAGAAGAAGGGCGACCCGATCATCGTTGACAAGGACGAACACCCCCGCGAAACCAGCCTGGAAGCCCTCGCCAAGCTCAAGGGCGTGGTGCGGCCCGACGGCAGCGTGACGGCCGGCAACGCCAGCGGCGTGAACGACGGCGCCTGTGCGCTGCTGCTGGCCAGCGAGGCCGCCGCTGCCCGCCACGGGCTGACGCCGCGTGCCCGTGTGGTGGGCATGGCCACGGCCGGCGTGCCGCCGCGCATCATGGGCATCGGCCCGGCACCGGCCACACGCAAGGTGCTGGCACTCACCGGCCTGAGCCTGGCGCAGATGGACGTGATCGAGCTCAACGAAGCCTTTGCGGCCCAAGGCCTGGCGGTGCTGCGCGACCTGGGCCTGGCCGACGACGACGCCCGCGTCAACCCCAACGGCGGCGCCATCGCACTGGGCCACCCGCTGGGCGCCAGCGGCGCGCGCCTGGCCACCACGGCCGTGAACCAGCTGCACCGCAGCGGCGGGCGCTACGCGCTGTGCACCATGTGCATCGGCGTGGGCCAGGGCATCGCACTGGTGCTGGAGCGGGTGTGAGCGCAGGGGCTTGACCCGTCAAAAGTGCAAGTCTTGGCGGTGAATCATCCTTGATGCAGCGCAGGTGTCGCCTGACACTTGCGCCACATCAAGGAGACACCCCATGCGCACCCCTGTTGCCATCATCGGCGCCGGCCCCTCGGGCCTGCTGCTCGGCCAGCTCTTGCACACCTACGGCGTGGACAACGTCGTGATCGAGCAGCGCAGCGCCGACTACGTGCTGGGCCGCATCCGCGCCGGCGTGCTGGAGCAGGTGACGGTGGACCTGCTGCACGAAGCCGGCGTCGGCGAGCGGGTGAAGGCCGAGGGCCTGCTGGACGACCACTTCGTGCTCGCTTTCAACGGCCAGGTGCACCAGCTGGATCTGTTTGCGCGCACCGGCAAGCGCGTCACCGTCTACGGCCAGACCGAGGTGACGCGCGACCTGATGAAGGCGCGTGCCGCCGCCGGCCTGACCACCGTCTACGAAGCCGACGACGTGGCGCTGCATGGCTTCGACGGCAGCAGCCCTCACGTGACGTGGCGCAAGCATGGTGTGGAGCAGCGCTTGGACTGCGACTGGATCGCCGGCTGCGACGGTTACCACGGCGTCAGCCGCGCCAGCGTGCCGGCCGACAAGATCCAGACCTTCGAGAAGGTCTACCCCTTCGGCTGGCTGGGCATCCTGGCCGACGTGCCGCCGATCTCGCACGAGATCGTCTACGCCAACCACGACCGCGGCTTTGCGCTGGCCAGCCTGCGCAGCCCCACGCGCAGCCGCTACTACGTGCAGTGTTCGCTGCAGGACCAGGTGTCCGACTGGTCGGACGAGGCCTTCTGGGCCGAGTTCGCAGCGCGGCTGCCGGCGGAGCTGGCACACAAGATCGTCACCGGCCCGTCCATCGAAAAGAGCATCGCGCCGCTGCGCAGCTTCGTCGCCGAGCCCATGCGCTTCGGCCGCCTGTTCCTGGCCGGTGATTCGGCGCACATCGTGCCGCCCACCGGTGCCAAGGGCTTGAACCTGGCGGCGGGCGATGTGGGCCTGCTGTCGCGTGCGCTGGCCGAGTTCTACAAAGAGAAGAGCAGCGCGGGCCTGGACGACTACTCCCGCCGCGCCCTGGCCCGCGTGTGGAAGGCCGAGCGTTTTTCGTGGTGGTTCACGACCATGATGCACCGCTTCCCGGAGAACGGCGCGTTTGGTGCGCGCATGCAGATCGCCGAGCTGGACTACCTGATGAGCAGCGAAGCGATGCAGACCGCGGTGGCCGAAAACTACGTGGGCCTGCCGCTGTAGAACAAACCCCGTGGCGGGGTTGGGGTGGTCCGGCGCATGCTACCGGGGTTGAACTTTGTCTCCCCCAAGGACCACTCCATGAAAAACACCATCACCTTTGCCGTCGGCGCCCTGGCGCTGGCCGCCCACCTGTCTGCCGCGGCCCAGCAGGGCCCGGTCAAGGTCGGCCTGATGCTGCCGGCCACCGGCACCTTTGCCGCCCTGGGCGACATGATCGAGAAGGGCTTCAAGCTCGCGGTCGATGAACAAGGCGGCAAGCTCGCCGGCCGCGAGATCCAGTACTTCAAGGTCGATGACGAGAGCGACCCGTCCAAGGCCACCGACAACGTCAACAAGCTGATCAAGCGCGACCAGGTCGACGTGATCATCGGCACCGTGCACTCGGGTGTGGCGATGGGCATGGCCAAGGCCGCCAAGGACAGCAACACGCTGCTGATCGTGCCCAACGCCGGGGCCGATGCCGTCACCGGCCCGATGTGCGCGCCCAACATCTTCCGCTCCAGCTTCAGCAACTGGCAGC
>CAYTWU010000176.1:0-7296 GCA_964442175.1 uncultured Rubrivivax sp. | reverse complement strand
AGGCACGGTGCTGGCCGAAGGCACACCCGCCGAGATCGTCGACAACCCGCAGGTGCGCAAGGTGTACCTCGGCGAACATTTCAGAATGTGACATGAGGCCCCCAGGCTCGTCACTCCGTTCCTTCGCCACCCCCCGGGGGGGCGCGGCCTCCCGTGGGGCGGCCCGGCGGGAGGCCGGCCGATGAAACCCTCACTTCAGGTTCGCCTCTCCCAGCACCTGGCGCTCACGCCGCAGCTGCAGCAGTCCATCCGGCTGCTGCAGCTCTCCACGCTGGAGCTGCACCAGGAAGTCGAGCAGATGCTCGAACAGAACCCCTTCCTGGAGACCGAGGACGAAGGCGGTGCGGCCTTCGACGGCCCGCCGGTGGAGCGCAGCACCGCTGCCGAAACCAACGACACGGCCGAAGCCGCCGGCGGCGACGGTGAATCGCTGGCCGAGGTGAACGGCGCCGAATTTGGCACCACCGAGCGCGAGGACTGGGAAAACGGTACCGAACGCGACGACTTCGACGGCATCTCCGAGACCCCGTCGGCCAGCGGTGGCCAGGGCGAGGACGACGACTTCGAAGGCGGCGAGCGCAAGCTCAGCAACGGCAGCCTGGGCGACCACCTGCGCCGCCAGGTGATGGGCATGCGCCTGAGCGGTGAAGACGCTGCCGCGCTGGAGGTGCTGATCGAATCGCTGGATGGCGACGGTTACCTGGCCGATCCGCTGGAGGAGATCGCCGAACGCCTGGCCCAGATGCTGGGCCTGGACGGCGCCGAGGCGCTGGACGAGCTGAACGACCGCCTGCACTGTGCGCTGAAGTGGCTGCAGAGCCTGGAGCCCACGGGCGTGGGCGCACGCAGCCTGTCGGAGTGCATCGTGCTGCAGCTGCGCCAGCGTCCGCGCAGCCCGGCGCGCAGCATCGCCATCGCGGTTGCCGACCAGCACCTGGAGCTGCTCGCGCGGCGCGACATCCGCAAGCTGGTGGCCGCCACCGGCGCCGACGAAGACCTGATCCGCGACGCGCAGGCGCTGATCCGCGGCTGCGAGCCCAAACCCGGCCGGCCCTTTGCCGATGCCGAATCCAACGTCATCGTGCCCGACGTCATCGTCGTGCGCGCCGGCCGCGGGCTGAAGGTCAGCCTGAACCCCGACGTGATGCCCAAGCTGCGCATCAACGACCTGTATGCGCAGGCCATGCGCGGCCAGCGCAACGGCGCGGGCGGCGGCCTCTCGGGCCGGCTGCAGGAGGCGCGCTGGTTCATGAAGAACATCCAGCAGCGCTTCGACACCATCCTGCGCGTGAGCCGCGCCATCGTGGAGCGGCAGAAGAACTTCTTCTCCCACGGCGCCATCGCGATGAAGCCGCTGGTGCTGCGCGAGATCGCGGACGAACTGGGCCTGCACGAAAGCACCATCTCGCGTGTGACCACGGCCAAGTACATGGCCACGCCGCACGGCACCTTCGAGCTGAAGTACTTCTTCGGCAGCAGCCTGAACACCGAAGCCGGCGGCAACGCCAGCAGCACCGCGGTGCGGGCGCTGATCCAGCAACTCGTGGATGCCGAGGACCCGGCCAAGCCGCTGTCGGACAGCCAGCTGAGCACGATGCTGGAAGAGCAGGGCATACAGGTCGCCCGCCGCACCGTGGCAAAGTACCGCGAAGCCCTGAAGATCGCGCCGGCTTCGTTGCGCAAGACCCTCTGAGCCCCTGCGATCGTGGGGCTGTAACAGCGTGTGCTGTCACCTGCGGCTGCCTAAAATTGCGCCCTGACCTGGAGATTGAACATGAAGCTGTCGCATTGCCTGTCCGCCATCGCCCTGGCCTGCCTGCCGGTGCTGGGCTCTGCGGCGCCGATCACCTACACCTTCAGCGGCACGGCCACTTTCACCGAAGGTGGCACCTCGAACCTGGGCATCGTGCTGACCGTCACCGGTGACACCGATGATGTCAGCTTGGAAGGCACCAGCCCGAACGACTACTGGTACATCGACACACCGGCCTACAGCCTCACGGTGGGTGGCGAGGCCTACACCTTCAATGATGCGGCTACTGGCGCCCTGTATCTTTTCAACACCACCGGCGGTGTGGTGGGGTTCGGGTTCGCGAACCTGCTGGACTGGCTGTTGCTGGACAACGCCGCGGAGCTCGCGGGCTACAACATGAAACAGGACATCGGCCCGGTCGGTGGCAGCCTGCTGGCCACAGACCCACAGCAAGGTCTGCTCGAGCTCCAGGGCACCACCGCGCGCAACCTGTCGTACAACGCGCTCAGCAACGTCACCTTTACCGCCGCTTTGGACAACGTGGTCCCGGAACCCGGCTCCTTCGCCCTCGCCGGTCTGGCCCTGGCTGGCCTGGCGCTGACGCGGCGCCGCAAGGCCTGACGTTCCCGCGTCCGCCGGCCTGACAATGCGGCCATGAGCCGCATTTCTCTTTTTCTGCCCTGCGCCGCCGGCGTCGAGCCCCTCTTGGCCGACGAGGTGGCGCGCCTGGCCGGCCGCACGGCCGAAATCACCCGTGGCGGTGTCTGGGCCAAGGGCGACCACCGGCTGGCGATGCTGCTGAACCTCGAATCCCGGCTCGCGCAGCGTGTGCTGTGGCCGCTGGTCGAGGGCCGCTACCGCGATGAACACGACCTGTACCACATCGCCCGCGACGTGGACTGGCCCGCCTGGATCACGCCCGAACAGACACTGCGCGTGGACGTGGCGGCGCAGCGCTCGCCGCTGCAAAGCCTGAACTTCGCGGCGCTGCGCATCAAGGACGCGGTCTGCGACGTGTTGCGCGACGTCACCGGCGCCCGGCCCAGCGTGGACACGCGCTCGCCCGACCTGCCGCTGATGCTCTACGTCGGCCCCGAGGACATGACGCTGTATGTGGACCTCTCCGGCGAGGCCTTGTTCAAGCGCGGCTGGCGCGAGGTGCAGGGCGAGGCGCCACTGAAGGAGACGCTGGCGGCGGCCATGCTGGCCGCGGCCGGCTGGCAGGGCCGGGCTGAAGACGGCCCGCTGCTGGACCCCTGCTGCGGCGCCGGCACCATCGTCATCGAAGCGGCGCAGATCGCCTGCGGCATCGCACCCGGCAGCCAGCGCCGCTTTGCCTTCGAGCGCCTGCTGCCGTTCCGCCCGCATCTGGCCGAATGGCGCGCGCTGCAGCAGGCGGCCCAGGCCCGTGTGCACGCGCCCGCGGTGCCGCTGTTCGCCGGCGACGTCAGCTTCCGCATGACCGATTTCGCCACCCGCAATGCCAAGAGGGCCGGTGTGCGCCACGCCATCGAGTTCAAGACCATGGACGCGCTGCAGCGGCCCGCGCCCACGCCCACCGGCACCATCCTGATGAACCCGCCGTATGGCGAGCGCATGGCGCCCAAAGGCAAGGGCCAGACCGCATCGCGCGAAAGTTTTGAAGGCGGGGGCAGCGCGGCCGAGTTCTTCGGCCCGCTGGCCGCCCACTGGAAGCGCCACTACCCGGGCTGGACGGCCTGGCTGCTGAGCCCGGACATGAAACTGCCCAGCCTGATGCGGCTGAAGGAGAGCCGGCGCGTGCCGATGTGGAACGGCCCCATCGAGTGCCGCATGTTCCGCTTCGACATGGTGGCCGGCTCGAACAAGGCGGACACTATCCCTGCGCCAGCGCCGGCAGGCGGTTGAACCAGGGCTGTGCCTGCTCCAGCTCGGCCGCGAGCTGCAACAGCGTCGCCTCGTCGCCCATCGCAGCGCCGATCTGCACGCCCAGCGGCAGGCCCTCGGCCGTCCAGTGCAAAGGCAGGCTCATCGCCGGCGTGCCCGTCAGGTTGGCGAGCTGCGTGAAGGGGTAGGGCCTCAGGTTGTCGCGGGCGATGCTGTCGATCAGGCCCTGCATCAGGCCCGTGCGCGCCAGCCCGGCCAGCAGGCCGCTGCCCAGCAAGGCCTGCAGCAGCAGGCGCTGCGCGGGTGGTGGGTCGGTCGCGCCGTGCAGCAATGGCGGGCTGGCCAGCGTGGGCGTCAACCAGACGTCGTACCAGCCGTAGAAGGCCGCCAGTTGGCGCGCAAAACCGTTCCAGCGCAGCAGCCAGGTGGTGGCCTCGGGTGCCGATGTGGCGCGGCCCAGCGTGGCCGTGACGCGGGTGAGCAGCTCGAAATCCCGGCGCCGTGCACCCGCCGCCAGCGCCTGGTCCATCGCCGCCGGCACCTGGGCGAAGTAGAGCTGCAGGTAGGCCTGCGCCACCTGCTCGCCGGCTATGGGTGGCGCGGCTTCTTCCACCCGGTGGCCCAGGCTTTCCAGCAGGCGGGCGGCCTGCTGCACCGCCGCCACGGCTTCGGCATGCACTGGCGTGCCCAGCGGCGAACGGGTGCTGAAGGCCACACGCAGCCGGCGCAGCGGGGTCTGCATCGCGGCCACGAAGCCGGGTGCGGGTCGGGTGACAAACGGGTCGCCGGGTTCGGGGCCGCACAGCACGTCGAGCGCCAGCGCGGTGTCGCGCACGCTGCGCGTGATCACCCCTTCACTGCAGGCGCCGAACCACAGCT
The DNA here is from genome assembly GCA_964442175.1 of uncultured Rubrivivax sp. Classification (GTDB taxonomy): domain Bacteria; phylum Pseudomonadota; class Gammaproteobacteria; order Burkholderiales; family Burkholderiaceae_C; genus Rubrivivax. Next base: position 2,798 of record CAYTWU010000176.1, on the reverse strand, counting down.
CGCCCAGGCCTGGCCCGTTGCTGATGCGCCCGCGCGAGGGCTTGAGCGCAAACAACCCGCAGCACGCGGCCGGGATGCGCAGCGAGCCGCCACCGTCGTTGCCACCGGCCAGCGGCACCACCCCCGCCGCCACGGCCGCGGCCGAGCCGCCGCTGGAGCCGCCCGGTGTGCGGCCCGGGTCCCAGGGGTTGCTGACACGGCCGAAGGCGGCCGAATCGCTGACGCCCTTGAGCCCGAACTCCGGCAGGTTGCTCTTGCCGAAGACCACGGCACCGGCTTTCAGCAGTCGCTGCAGCGGTGCGGCGTGCGCCGTGGGCACGATGTGCTGCATCGCGCGGCTGCCGTAGCTGGTGGGCACACCGGCCACGTCCAGCACGCTGTCCTTCACCAGCATCGGCACCCCGGCCAGCGGGCCCTGCGGCCGGGTGGCCAGCTGCGCCTGGGCCAGGTCGTCCAGCGGCCGCAGCAGCGCGTTCAGCGTGGGCTGCACCCGCGCCATCTGTGCCTGGGCCAGGCTCAGCAGAGTGCGGGCTTCGACCTCGCCCTGCGTGACCAGCGCCGCCAGCGCGGTGGCGTCGTGCTGCAGGTACTCGGCGTGGTTCAACCCGCGGCCGGGCTCAGCGCTTGAGCAGGCTGCCCAGCAGGCCGCCCAGGTCGGGCATGGCACCGCCAGCGGGCAACTGGCCGTTGGGGGTGAGGCCGTCGATGACCTGCGGCAGCATCTTGGCCAGGCTGCCGGCCAGGTCGCCCTGGCCCAGGCCCAGCTGCTGCGCCAGCGGCCCGAGCAGGTTGCCGCCCAGTGCGTTTTCCAGCTGCGCGCCCGACACCGGCAGGTTCTGCCCGGTGGAGACCCAGGAGGCGGCCGCTTCACCCAGGCCGCCCTGCTGCAGCTTGTTGATCAGGCCTTCCAGGCCGCCGGCCTGCTGCACCAGGCCCATCACGATCTTCACCAGGTCGGGCTGACCACCGCCACCGCCGGAGCCCAGGGCCCCGACCACTGCATCGAACAATCCCATTGCCGGCTCCCTCTGGTTGGCAACGGTCATTGTGGCAGCGTCAGCGCCGCCAGCAAGGCCAGCGGCGCGGTGTCGGCACGCAGCACACGCGGGCCGAGCGAGGCGTCGTCAAAGCCCTGGCCGCGCGCCAGGGCCTCTTCGTTGGGCGAGAGCCCGCCTTCTGGGCCGGACAGCGCCACCAGCGCGCCGCGCACGGGCCGGGCGGGCAGCGTGGTGGCCACGGGGCTCAGCAGCCAGCGCGGACCTTCGGCCGCCAGGCCCGCCAGCCAGCCTGGCAAGGCCCGCACGGGTTCGATCACCGGCAGCCGGGTGCGGCCGCTTTGCTCGGCTGCGGCGATGGCGATGCCTTGCCAGTGGGCCTGTTTGCGCGCGGCCCGTTCGCCGTCCAGGCGCAGCACCGAACGTTCCGTCACCAGCGGCTGGATGATCGCCACGCCCAGCTCGGTGGCCTTTTCGACCAGGAAATCCATGCGGTCGTTGGCCGGCATGCCCAGCGCAAGCGTGACGGCCAGCGCGGGCTCGCGGTCCACCGCCTCGTGCGAATGCACGCGCACCGACACCTGCTGCCGGCCCATCTGCAGCACCTCGGCCGTCCACTCGCCGCCCGCGCCGTCGAACAGGTGCAGCACGTCACCCGGCTGGGCGCGGCGCACCTGCACGTGGCGTGCGGGGCCGGGGGGCAGATCGAATTCCAGGCCCGCGTGCAGCGGGGTCTCGACGTACAGCCGCAGTGCCAAGGTCTACGCAGCGTCGCGCAGCTCGCGGCGCAGGATCTTGCCGACCGGTGTCTTGGGCAGCTCGGTGCGGAACTCCACCACCTTGGGGCGTTTGTAGCCGGTGAGGTTGGCCTCGCAGAAGGCGCGGATGTCGGCCTCGGTGAGGGCCGGGTCCTTGCGCACGACCACCACCTTGACGGCCTCGCCGGCCTTCACATCGGCAATGCCGACGGCGGCGCATTCGAGCACGCCGTTCATCTGTGTGATGACGTCCTCGACCTCGTTCGGGTAGACGTTGAAACCACTCACCAGGATCATGTCCTTCTTGCGATCGACGATGCGGAAGTATCCACGCTCGTCCACCGTGCCGACATCGCCGGTGCGGAAGAAGCCGTCGGCCGTCATCACCTTCGCGGTTTCATCGGGGCGCTGCCAGTAACCGGCCATCACCTGCGGCCCGCGGATCGCGATCTCGCCCGGGGTGCCTGGCGGCACGGTCTGCCCGGCGTCGTCCAGCAGCACGAGCTCGGTGCTGGGCAGGGGCAGGCCGATGGTGCCGGTGTAGGCCGGGCTGTCCACCGGGTTGCAGGTGGCCGAGGGGCTGGTCTCCGACAGGCCGTAACCCTCGACGATGGGGCAGCCGGTTTTTTCCAGCCACAGCCGCGCCGTGGCGCTCTGCACCGCCATGCCGCCGCCGACGCTGATCTTCAGCGCGCTCCAGTCCACCTTGTTGAAATCGGGGTGGTTGGCGATGGCGTTGAACAAGGTGTTCACCGCCGGGAAACTGTGGAAGCGCTGGCCCGCCAGGTCTTTCAGCAGCGCGGGGATGTCGCGTGGGTTGGCCACCAGGATGTTGCAGCCGCCCATGCGGATGCCCAGCATCATGTTCGTGTTGAAGCCGAAGATGTGGTAGATCGGCAGCGCGCACACGGTGGTGATCTGCTCACCGGCCGGTATCTTGCCCAGCGCCGGCTGGTACCAGGCCTCGGACTGCAGCAGGTTGGCCACCAGGTTGCGGTGCAGCAGCACCGCGCCCTTGCTGACGCCGGTGGTGCCGCCGGTGTAC
>CAYTWU010000175.1:0-7309 GCA_964442175.1 uncultured Rubrivivax sp. | reverse complement strand
GCCGAGGGACGCCGGCCTGCGCCGCGCGCTGGCGGCCCGGGGTTGGCACGGGGCGCTGCCGGCGGGGGCACTGGCCCTCGGCGGGCTGCTGGGTGTGGTGTCCGATGGCCTGGTGGCCGGGCCGTACTTCAACCTGCTGTCGCCGCTGTTCTGGGGCCTGCTGGGCTGGAACACCTTGGTTTATGCGCTGCTGCCGCTGCCCGGGCCCGCCCTGCTGAAGAACGGCCTCGCGCGGGCGCTGCTGCTGCGCGTGCGGGGGCAGGGCGTGTTGGCCGACTTCGCTGCACGCTGGGCCACGGCCGCCGAGCCGCTGGCCCGGGCGCGCGTCGCGGCGCTCTTGCACCTGCTCGCGGCCGGCCTCGCGCTGGGGCTGGTGGCCGGCCTGGTGCTGCGGGGCCTGGTGCTCGACTACCGCGCCGGCTGGGCCACGACGCTGCTGCCGGTTGAGGCCGTGCAAGCGGCATTGGCGGGGGGCTTTGCGCCCGCCTGGGCCCTGACGGGCCACCTGCCGCCCGATGTGGCCACGACGGCTGCGTTGCGCGTGCTGCCGGGGCAGGGTGCTGTCGCCAGCGCCGCGCCCTGGATAGGCCACATGGCGCTGATGCTGGGGCTGTGGGTGGTCTTGCCGCGTGCACTGTTGGCCGGCGCCGCCCTGTGGCGCGCGCGCCGGCTGGGACACCAGTTATCGCTGGCGGTGGACGGCCCGGCCTTTGCGCGCTGGCATGTCGCCCCGGCCGCTGCGCTGTGGGCGCTGCCGCTGGGCCAGGCGCCCACGCCGCAGGCGGCGCTGGGCCTGCGCGCCGTGCTGGGTCGCGTCTGGGGCGACGGCCTGGTGCTGACATTGGCCCCGCCGCTGCCCTGGGGCGACGAAGAACACCCGCCCGCACCGCCGGTCGGCGCCCGCGCCGTGCTGCTGGTGGACCTGGCCAGCACGCCGGAGGCCGAGGTGCACGGCCGCCTGCTGCAGGCCTTGCAGGCGGCGCAACCGCTGGTGATCGCTGACGAAGCCGGCTTCGTGCGCCGCTTCGGCCGCGGCGACCGGCTGGCGCAGCGCCAGGGCGCCTGGCGCGCGCTGCTGGGCCGCACGCCCTTCCTCAGCGTAGACCTGGAAGCCCCCGATCTGGACGCCGCCGAGCGCGCCTTGCGGCTGGCGCTGGAGCACTGACCCGCATGCCCGCGCAGGTCTCGCTGGTGCTTGTCTCGCACACCAACGTCGGCAAGACGACGCTGGCGCGCACGCTGCTGGGCCAGGACGTGGGCGAGGTGCGCGACGCGCCGCACGTGACCGAGTTCGCCGAGCAGCACCTGCTGCTGCAGACCGAACAAGGCGACCGCCTGCTGCTCTGGGACACGCCGGGTTTTGGTGACAGCGCACGGCTGGCGCGCCGGCTCCGGCAATCGGCACGGCCCATGGTCTGGTTCCTGGCCCAGGTCTGGGACCGGTTCACCGACCGGCCGTTCTGGTCCAGCCAGCAGGCGCTGCGGGCGGTGCGCGACGAAGCCGACGTGGTGCTCTACCTCGTCAACGCGGCCGAGAGCCCGGCCCGTGCGGGTTATGTGGGGCCGGAGATGGACCTGCTGGCCTGGGTGGGCCGGCCCGTCATCGTGCTGCTGAACCAGTTGGGCGCGCCACGCCCGGCCGATGAAGAGGCGGCGGAGTGCGAGCGCTGGCGGGCCTTCCTGGGGCCGCGTGTGCAGGCCGTGCTGCCGCTGGACGCCTTTGCCCGCTGCTGGGTGCAGGAAGAGGTGCTGCTGCTGCAGTTGCAGCAGGTGCTGCAGGGCGAAGCACGCAGCGCCTTGCAACGCCTGCACGCGGCCTGGCATGCAGCCGGCCAGGCGCGGCTGCAGCAGGCCCTGCAGCAGCTGGCCGACAGCCTGGCCCGCGTGGCCGCCGACCGCGAGCCGGTGCCCGACAGCGGCACGCTGCGCGACACCGCGCGCCGCATCGGCCAGTGGCTGCGCCTGCCGCACAGTGAAGACCCTGCCACGCTGGCGCAGCAGGCGCTGGCCACGCGGCTGGAAGAAGAACTGCGCCGCAGCACCGCCGCCCTGGTGGCGCTGCACGGCCTGAAGGGCGATGCCGAGCGCGAGGTGCTGGCGCGCATCGCCACCCACTTCGACGTGCGGCTGCCGGTGGACGAAGGCCAGGCCGCGGTGCTGGGCGGCCTGGTCACCGGCGCGCTCGCGGGGCTGAAGGCCGACATCGCCAGCGGCGGCCTGACGCTGGGCGGTGGCCTGCTGGCCGGCGGCCTGATCGGCGCTTTGGGCGCCGCCGGTGCGGCCCGGGCCATCAACCGCGTGCGCGGCGGCGGCTCGGTGGCCTGGAGCGAAGCCGCGCTGGCGGCACAGGTGGAGGCCGCGCTGCTGCGCTACCTGGCCGTCGCCCATTTCGGGCGGGGGCGCGGCGACTGGGCGGCGGGCGAAGCACCGCCGCACTGGCGCGGCGTGGTGGCCCAGGTGCTGCAGCCGCGCCGAGCCGAGCTGGCACTGCTGTGGCGCGACCGGGACGACGCCCTGCTGCTGACCGCCGCCCTGCAGCCGCTGCTGCAGGCGCTGGCGCAAGAGGTGCTGGCCAGCCTGTACCCCGCCAACGCCGCCTCTTCATAATCGCCGGCCATGAAGATCCTGATCCTGGGCGCCGGCCGTGTGGGCGAAAGTGTGGCCGAGAGCCTGGTGTCGGAGCAGAACGACATCACCGTCATCGACACCAACCCGCAGCGCCTGGCCGAGCTGCAGGACCGCTTCGACCTGCGCGGCGTGGTGGGCAACGGCATCCAGCCCTCGGCGCTGCGCGATGCCGGTGCCGAAGACGCCGACATGCTGATCGCCTGCGCGCCGCTGGACGAGACCAACCTGGTGGCCTGCAAGGTGGCGCAGGAGGTCTTCAACATCCCGACCCGCATCGCCCGCGTGCGCAGCCCGGAGTTCACCGACGGCAGCCCGCTGCTGGGCAAGCAGGGCTTTGCGGTGGACGAGGTCATCTGCCCGGAAGAGAGTGTCACCACCTACATCCGCAAGCTGATCGAGTACCCCGAGGCGCTGCAGGTGCTGGAGTTCTCGCAGCAGCGCGTGAGCCTGATCGCGGTGCGCGCCGTGGAGGGTGGGCCGCTGGTGCACCACGTGATCTCCGAGCTGCCGCAGCTGGTGCCCGATGTGCCCATGCGCATCGTCGCCATCTACCGCAGCGACCCGCTGGGCCCGGACAAGCAGATCACCTGCGACGGCACCACGCGCATCGAAGCCGGCGACGAGGTGTTTGTGCTGGCCGCCAACGAGAACATCCGCCGTGTGCTGGACGCCATGCGCCAGCGCAGCAACCCGGTCAGGCGCGTCATCATCGCCGGCGGCGGGCGCGTGGGCCTGCGGCTGGCGCGTTACATTGCGGGCGATTGCCATGTGAAGCTGATCGAGGCCAGCCCGCAGCGCTGCGAGTACCTGACCACGCAGCTGCCCGACAAGACCCTGGTGCTGCACGGCGACACCACCGACGAAGACCTGCTGGAAGCAGAAAACGTCGAGGACACCGATCTCTTCCTGGCGCTGACCAGCGACGACGAGGACAACATCATGTCCTGCCTGCTGGCCAAGCGCATGGGCGCCAAGCGGGTGCTGGCGCTGATCAACCGGCGTGCCTACGCCGACCTGGTGCAAGGCCAGGGCACGCAGATCGACATCGCGATCTCGCCCTCGCAGGCGGTCATCGGCGAGCTGCTCACCCATGTGCGGCGTGGCGACGTGGTGGCCGTCTACAGCCTGCGCCGTGGCGCGGCCGAGGCGCTGGAGGCCATCGCGCGGGGCGACCGCCGCAGCTCCAAGGTGGTGGGCCGGCGCATCGAGGAGATCCCGCTGCCGCCGGGCGCGCAGATCGGCGCCATCGTGCGCGACGTGCAGATCGGCGAAAGCGGCGTGCGCAAGGACGTGATCATCCCGCACCACGACACCGTGATCCAGACCGACGACCATGTGATCGTCTTCGTGCCGCGCAAGCGCATGGTGCGGCAGGTCGAAAAACTCTTCCAGGTCGGCGCCACGTTTTTCTAGCGCGATGAATTCCCCCCTCGCCGTCGTCGCACTGGTCGGCCGCATGGTCGTGCTGTTTGCGCTGCTGATGGTCGTGCCGCTGGGCTTTGCGCTGGTGGGGAACGATCCGGCAGAAGAAGCCTTCCTGATCTCCATCGCCGTCACTTTTGTGGCCGGGGTCGCGGCCAGCCTGGCCACGCGCCGCTTCCGGCGCGAGCTGCAGCCGCGCGACGGCTTTGTGCTGGTGGCATTGACCTGGCTGGTGCTGCCGGCCTTTGGCGCGCTGCCGCTGTGGCTGGCGGTGCCGGGGCTGAGCGTCACCGATGCCTACTTCGAGGCCATGTCGGGTTTCACCGCCACGGGGGCGACCGTGATCACCGGGCTGGACGGGCTGCCGCTGTCGGTGAACGTGTGGCGCTGTTTCATGATGCTGGTGGGTGGCCTGGGCATCGTGGTGCTGGCCGTGGCCATCCTGCCGCTGCTGGGGGTGGGTGGTGCGCAGCTGTTCAAGACGGAGATGGCCGGCCCGATGAAGGACGCCAAGCTCACGCCGCGCATCGCCGAGACGGCGCGCGGGTTGTGGACGGTGTACTTCTGGTTCTGCCTGGCGTGTTTCCTCGCCTACCGCTGGGCCGGCATGTCCTGGGCCGATGCCTTCATGCACATGTGCACCACCATGGGCCTGGGCGGTTTTTCGTCGCACGACGCCAGCTTCGGCTTCTGGAACTCGGCCCGCATCGAGGCCGTGGCCATGGTCTTCATGACGCTGGCCGGCGTGAGCTTTGCGCTGTACTTCGTGGCCTGGCGCCAGCGCTCACTGCGTGTGCTCTGGCGCAACACCGAGGTGCGCGCCTACGCGGGCCTGCTGCTCGGGGCCACCGTGCTGATCTCGGTCTACATCCACCAGGGCGGGCAGTACGGCAGCTATGTGGAATCGTTGCGCCACACCGCCTTCCACGTGATCTCGATTGCCACCACCACCGGCTACGCCAGCCAGGATTACGCGCAGTGGCCGATCTTTGCGCCGCTGCTGATGATCCTGCTGGGCTGTTTTGCCACCTGCGCCGGCAGCACCGGTGGCGGCATCAAGATGGTCCGGATGCTGTTGCTGATCAAGCAGTCGCAGCGCGAGCTGGTGCGCATCGTGCACCCCAACGTGGTGGCGCCGGTGGTGATGGCCGGCCAGGCCGTGCCGGCGCGCGTGATCCAGAACGTGATCGCCTACATGATGATCTACGGTGCCACGCTGGTGGGCATGACGCTGGTGCTGCTGTTCAGCGGGCTGGACGTGGTCACCGCGTTCACGGCGGTGGTGGCCTGCGTCAACAACATCGGCCCGGGTCTGGGCGAGGTCGGCCCGGCGGTCAACTTCGGTGGCCTGAGCGACTTCCAGACCTGGGTCTGCACCTTCGGCATGCTGCTCGGGCGGCTGGAGTTGTTGAGCCTGTTCGTGCTCTTCACGCCGCAGTTCTGGCGGAGGTAGCAGGCCAAAGGCCTGCCACCTCCGCCGTTGGCGGGGTACTGCGCTCCCCCGAGCCCCCTCCGGGAGGGGGCTCCAGCTTGAATGACGAAGGGGGCGGGCGGAGCGTCCGGGCGCCTCACCTCACTCCTGGTCGGGCGGCGGCGTCTGCAACCAGATGCGGTCTGCGTAGGTGGCCAGCCATTGCGGCCGGAAGGCCACGAAGATGGCCACCAACATGCCGGTGATGAAGGCATCGCCCCAGGCGGCCAGGAAGCGCGCCAGCATCAGGTCCTCCGGCTGCAGGCTGGGCGGCGTGCCGTGCAGCCCCACCGAGGCGATGCCCGCCAGCGTGCCCGCCACCGCGGTGGCAAAAAAGCCGCGCCCGAGGATGTAGACGAACAGCTGGTGCGGCAGCAGGCGCCGGATGGCGGCGCCCAGCAGCAGCGCCGCGGTGGCCGGCACCAGGCCCAGCCACACGCCGCGGTGCAGGCCCTCGGCCAGCGGCAGGCCGGCCATCAGCACGGTGACGCCGGCCACCGGCAGCAGGAACAGCACCGCCAGCGGCCAGCCCGCCAGCAGCACCAGCAGGCAGGCGCCCGAGAGCGGCTGCGCCAGCGGCACGTCGGCATGCCGGTCGGCGCTCCACAGCAGCGGCATCACCGCGGCCCAGGCCAGCCAGGGCCAGGGCGGGCCGCTGGCGGCCACGGCACGCCAGGGGCGCAGTGCCAGCGCCAGGCCCACGGCGGTGCTGGCCAGGGCCAGGTCCAGCAGCAGGGCAGGGCTCATCGGGCGATGCTAAGGTGCGGTGCCAGGCGCGCCCCTGACGTGCCGCAGGAGACCCGCATGCGCAAGACCGCCCAGTCCATGGTGGAAGACGCCATGGCCGCCATCACCACCTTCAGCATCGACCAGGCCCGTGACCTGCACGGCCGCGACGATGTGCAGTTCATCGACATCCGCGACGTGCGCGAACTGGAGCGCGAGGGTGTGATCCCAGGGGCCTTCCACGCCCCGCGCGGCATGCTGGAGTTCTGGGCCGACCCGAGCTCCGAGTACCACAAGCCGGTGTTCAACCAGGGCAAACAACTGGTGCTGTTCTGCGCCGCCGGCTGGCGCTCGGCGCTGGCCACGCAGACGCTGCAGGACATGGGCGTCGAGAAGGTCGCCCACGTGGCCGGCGGTTTCACGGCCTGGAAGGCGGCGGGTGCGCCGGTGGCCGAGAAGATCGAGAAGGCGAAGAAACCCGGGTGAGCCGGGCTGCAGCCCCTGTCTAGAATTGACGTTAACGTAAACGTCAATCAGTGCCGGAGACCACCCGCATGCCCACGCTCAGCTCAAAGCTCAACCCGCGCAGCGCCGAGTTCAAGGCCAGCGCCGACGCGATGCGCCTGCTGGTGGCCGACCTGAACCAGCAACTGCGGCAGATCGCCGAAGGCGGCGGCGCCGCGGCGCGCGCCAAACACGTGGCCCGCGGCAAGCTGCTGCCGCGCGAGCGGGTGGAGATGCTGCTGGACCCCGACACGCCCTTCCTGGAGGTCGGCGCGCTGGCCGGCCTGGCGATGTATGACAACGCCGCACCGGGCGGCGGCCTGATCGCCGGTGTCGGCCGCATCAGCGGCGTGGAGTGCATGGTCGTCTGCAACGACGCCACCGTGAAGGGCGGCACCTACTACCCGATCACCGTCAAGAAACACCTGCGCGCGCAGGAGATCGCGCTGCAGAACCGCCTGCCCTGTGTGTACCTGGTGGACAGCGGCGGCGCCAACCTGCCCAACCAGGACGAGGTTTTCCCCGACCGCGAGCACTTCGGCCGCATCTTCTTCAACC
>CAYTWU010000174.1:0-7456 GCA_964442175.1 uncultured Rubrivivax sp. | reverse complement strand
GGCGCACCGTCTTCATGCCGCTGCCCTGCGCCGTGGCCACAGGCGCCACACCGTGGCATGTTCGCGCCAGGCGATCAAGGCCAGCGCGAACAGCAACATGCCGCCATGCAGCCCCAGCAGCGCCGCGCCCATGCCCATCCGGCCCGAGGCGATCCAGGCCTGCGAGAGGTTGATCAGGTTGTAGTAGACGACGAAGCCCAGCAGGGCGAACAAGAGGTTCCAGTTGCTGGCCCGGCGGGGCTGCGTGGCCGACAGGCCCAGGCCCAGCAGCAGCAGGTTGGCCGCGCCCAGCGTGAGCCCGATGCGCCACGACAGCTCGGCCTGGTGGCGCGGTGTCGGGTCCCGCAGCAGGGCCAGCGTGCCCAGGCTGCGTGGCGGCTGCTGCGTGGCCAGCCGCGCGGCCTTTTCGCCCACCACGACCCGGTAGTTCTCGAAGCTGGACTGGGCCTTGTCGCCTGTTTTCAGGTCGATGTCGTTGCGCTGGCCGCGCTCCAGCACCAGCACGCGGTCTTCGCCCTGCGTTTCCAGCCGGCCCCGGTTGGCCGAGGTCACCGACTCCTTGTCGCCGATGTTCGACAGGATGAACACGTTGCGGGCCTGCCCGGCATCGTCGTTGTCACGCTCGATGAAAAACACGCGTTTGCCATCGGACGACTGCTGGAAGACCCCCGGCGCGACGCGTGACAGGTCCGAGCGCTGCGCATAACGCTCGCGCAGCTCCGCGCCGTTGCGGTTGCCCCAGGGCCAGACCACGAACATCAGCACCGCGATCACGGCCAGCACCGGCCATGTCGTGCGCAACACCGGCCGCACGAAGCGCGACAGGCTCACGCCGCTGGCGAACCAGATCACCATCTCGCTGTCGCGGTACATGCGGCCCAGCGTGACGACGATGGCCACGAACAGCGACAGCGCCAGCATCGTCGGCAGATTGCCGAGTGCCACGTAGCCCAGCAGCAGCACCACGTCCTGCGGGGCCACCTGGCCCTTGGCGGCCTGGCCCACGGTGCGGATCAGCAGCATGGTCAGCACGATGGTCAGGATGACGACCAGGGTGGCGCCGAAGCTCCGCGCCAACTCTCGCCGCACCGTCGAATCGAATACCATCCTGCGCTTTGTTGCCGAGCTGCTGAATTGGACGCGATTATGGACTTCAAGACCCTGGTGCCCGGTGCGGGCGGTGCCGCCACGGTGGCCGCCGACGCGCTGCTGGTGGTGGTGGGTGGTGACACGGTGCCGGCGGCCCTGCCCAAGGCCCTGGCCACGGCCTGCCAGCAGGCGGTGGACGCGGGCGACTTCGAATTCAAGCCCGGCCGCACGGCCTGGCTGACCGGCGTGGCCGGCGTCAAGGCACCCCGCGTGGTGTTTGCCTTTGCGGCCGATGCCAGCGCGGCGGCCTTCCGCAAGGCGGTGGCCGCGGGCCTGGCGCTGCTCAAGGGCACGGGCACGGTGCAGCTGGCTGTGGCCAGCGCCGGTGCCGCCGAGCCCGACGTGGCGACGGCCGAGGCGCTGGTGTCCGCCGTGGCCGACGCCAGCTACATCTACCGCGCCACCAAGCCCAGCGCCCCCCCGGCGGGCAAGCTGAAGGGCGTGACGCTGCTCGTGGCCAAGGCGCAGGCGGCCGCGGCCGAAGCGGGCCTGAAACAAGGCCAGGCCATCGCGGCCGGCGTGCACCTGGCGCGCGAATGTGCCAACCGTCCCGGCAACGTCTGCACGCCCAGCTACCTGGCCAGCGAGGCCAGGAAGCTCGGCAAGGCGCCGCGCATCAAGGTCGAGGTCCTGGAGCGCAAGGATTGCGAAAAGCTCGGCATGGGCAGCTTCCTGGCCGTGGCCCAGGGCTCCGACGAGCCGCTGAAGTTCATCGTGCTGCGTTACAGCGGCGCGGCCAAGACCGCGGCCCCCGTGGTGCTGGTCGGCAAGGGCATCACCTTTGACACGGGCGGCATCTCGCTGAAGCCCGGTGCCGAGATGGACGAGATGAAGTACGACATGGGTGGTGCGGCCAGCGTGCTGGGCACCTTCAAGGCGTTGGCCGACCTGCAGCCCGCGATCAACGTCGTGGGCCTGATTCCCGCGACCGAGAACATGCCCAGCGGCAAGGCCGTGAAGCCCGGCGACGTGGTCACCAGCATGAGCGGCCAGACCATCGAGATCCTGAACACCGACGCCGAAGGCCGGCTGATCCTGTGCGATGCGCTGACCTATGCCGAGCGCTTCAAGCCCGCGGCCGTGGTCGACATCGCCACGCTGACCGGCGCCTGCGTGATCGCGCTCGGTCACCACCGCAGTGGCCTGTTCAGCCCGGACGACGCGCTGGCGGCCGAGCTGCTGGCCGCGGGCGACAAGGGCCAGGACCCGGCCTGGCGCATGCCCACCGACGCCGAGTACGACGAGGGCCTGAAGAGCCACTACGCCGACATGGCCAACATCGCCGGCCGTGCGGGCGGCGCGATCACGGCGGCGATGTTCCTCAAGCGCTACACGGGCAAGTTCCTGTGGGCGCACCTGGACATCGCGGGCACGGCCTGGAAGTCGGGCGCCGCCAAGGGCGCCACCGGCCGCCCGGTGCCGCTGCTGACGCACTTCCTGCTGGCCCGCGCCGCGGCGCGCTGAGGCCACAGGGGCCCGGATGCCGGCCGCGGTGGAGTTCCACACCGGCGTGGCCGACCCGCTGCAGTTCGCCTGCCGGCTGCTGCGCAAGGCCAGCCGCAGCGGTGCGCGCGTGCTGGTGACGGCGCCGCCCGAGACCCTGGCGGCACTGGATGCCGCGCTCTGGGTCTTCGAGCCGTTGGACTTCGTGCCGCATGTGCGTGTGCCCGGGCCTGCCGCGGCGCTGGCCCCGCGCACGCCGGTCTGGCTGGCGCCGGAGGGGCAGTGGCCGGCCGATGCACCGCCCGTGCTGGTCAACCTGGGGGCGCCACCGCCCGACGATGCCGACGCCTTCCAGCGTGTGATCGAGGTCGTGGGCACCGATCCGGACCAGCGCGCCGGCGGCCGTGCCCGCTGGCGGCACTACGAAGCCTGGGGCATCAAACCACTGCACCATTCCGCAGCGTCCTGAGCCTGTCGTCGGCGGGCACGATCCGTGCGTTGAAGCCCAGGGTCGCCGGCCTGCCCCTCAGGCTTACCCGCTCCCGGGCGGGTGTTCATTTGGGGTATCGTCCCCCGCTTCAACAAAGGGGCTGGTCGCGTCCCGTTGAGTTTTTCCACACCTGGAGGTTCGTACATGCAAGTCAAGTTCACCGTGATCGTGGGCGCTGTTGCCACGCTGCTGGCCGGTTCCGCGATGGCGCAAGACCTGGTCGTCAAGATCGGCCACGTCGGCCCCACCAGCGGCGGCATCGCCCACCTGGGCAAGGACAATGAAAACGGCGCCCGCATGGCCATCGACGAACTGAACGCCAAGGGCGTGACGATCGGCGGCAAGAAGGCCAAGTTCGAACTGATCGCCGAAGACGACGCGGGCGATCCCAAACAAGGCACCGCGGCCGCGCAAAAGCTGGTCGACAGCAAGGTCAACGGCGTCATCGGCCACCTGAACTCCGGCACCACGATCCCGGCCTCCAAGCTGTACAGCGACGCCGGCATCCCGCAGATCTCCCCGTCGGCCACCAACCCCAAGTACACCCGCAACGGCTACAAGACGGCGTTCCGCGTCGTGGCCGATGACGTGCACCTGGGCGGCACGCTGGGCAAGTACGCCGTCACGCAGGTCAAGGGCAAGTCGATCGCCATCATCGACGACCGCACCGCCTACGGCCAGGGCGTGGCCGAAGAGTTCGAGAAGGGCGTCAAGGCTGCCGGCGGCAAGACCGTGGGCCGCCAGTTCACCACCGACAAGGCCACGGACTTCACCGCCATCCTGACCGCCATCAAGGGCGCCAACCCCGACGTGGTCTTCTTCGGCGGCATGGACGCCGTGGCCGGCCCGATGCTGCGCCAGATGAAGCAGCTGGGCATCAACGCCAAGTTCATGGGCGGCGACGGCATCTGCTCGGGCGAGCTGCCCAAGCTGGCCGCTGGCACCATGGGTGATGGCCAGGTGATCTGCGCCGAAGCCGGTGGTGTCGATGCCAAGGACGCCGCCGCCGTCAAGGCCATGACCGACTTCCGCACCAAGTTCAAGGCCAAGTTCAACGCCGATGTGCAGATCTACGCCCCGTATGTCTACGACGCCACGATGGTGATGGTCGACGCCATGGTCAAGGCCGGCTCCGCCGAGCCTGCCAAGTACCTGCCGGTGCTGGCCAAGACCAGCGGCTACAAGGGCGTGACCGGTGTCATCGGCTTCGACGAGAAGGGCGACATCAAGAACGGCGCGCTGACCCTGTACACCTACAAGGGTGGCAACAAGGAATCGCTCGGCGTCGTGCGCTGATCGGTTTCAGCAGCAAGACAAAGGCGCCCTGCGGGGCGCCTTTTTCATGGGTCTGCGCTGCGCTCAGCTCACGCGGGTGCCACGCGCCAGATGTCCTTGGCGTACTGCGCGATCGTGCGGTCGGCCGAAAACGGCCCCATGCCGGCCACGTTGAGGATGGCCTTTTGTGCCCAGGCCTTCGGCTGGCTGTAGAGCATGTCCACGCGGCCCTGCGTGGCCACGTAGTCGGCGTAGTCGGCCAGCAGCAGGTAGTGGTCCACGTGCAGCAGCGACTCCACCAGCCCGCGGTAGCGGCCGGGTTCGTCGGGCGAGAACAGGCCACCGCCGATGGCGTCCAGCACCGCCTGCAGCGCCGGGTTCTGGGCCGCGATCTCGGCCGGCCGGTAGCCCGCCCGGCGCGTGGCCTCCACCTCGGGCGTGCGCAGGCCGAAGATGAAGATGTTGTCGTCGCCCACGGCCTGGCGGATCTCGATGTTGGCGCCGTCGTCGGTGCCGATGGTCAGCGCGCCGTTGAGCGCCAGCTTCATGTTGCCGGTGCCCGAGGCCTCGGTGCCGGCGGTGGAGATCTGCTCCGACAGGTCGGCACCCGGCATCACGGTCTCGGCCACCGAGACGCCGTAGTTCGGCACGAACACCACCGCCAGCCGCCCGGCCACGCGCAGGTCGTGGTTGACGATGGAGGCCACGTCGTGGATCAGCCGGATGATGGATTTGGCCGCCACGTAGCTGGACGCCGCCTTGCCCGCGAACAGCACGGTGCGCGGCACCCAGTCGCGCTGCGGCTCGCTGATGATGGCCAGGTAGCGCGTGACCAAATGCAGCACGTTCAGCAACTGACGCTTGTACTCGTGGATGCGCTTGACCTGCACGTCGAACAGGCTGGTCGGGTCCAGCGGCAGGCTGAGTTGCTGGCGCACCATGGCCGCCAGGCGTTGTTTGTTGCCCAGCTTCACCTGCATGAAAGCCTCGGCAAAGTTGGCATCGCTGGCCAGCGGACGCAATTCGGTCAGGCGGTCCAGGTCGCGCCGCCACGCCGGGCCGATGGCGCCGTCGATCAGCGCCGCCAGTTTCGGGTTGGCCTGCATCAGCCAGCGGCGCGGCGTCACGCCGTTGGTCATGTTGGTGAAACGTTCGGGCCAGATGGCCGCGAAGTCCGAGAAGATGGTCTGCACCAGCAGGTCGGAGTGCAGCGCCGACACGCCGTTGACGGTGTGGCTGCCGACGATGCTGAGGTTGGCCATGCGCATGCGGCGCTCGCCGTTTTCATCGATCAGCGACAGCCGGCGCAGGAACTCGGCATCACCCGGCCGCTTGCGCGAGGCCAGCAGCAGAAACTCGTGGTTGATGCGGTAGACGATCTCCAGGTGGCGCGGCAGCACGGCCTGGATCAGGCCCACGGGCCAGGTCTCCAGCGCCTCGGGCATCAGCGTGTGGTTGGTGTAGCTGAAGGTGGCCTGCGTGACCGTCCAGGCCTGGTCCCAGGGCATGCGGTGTTCGTCCACCAGCAGCCGCATCAGTTCGGCCACGCCAATGGCCGGGTGGGTGTCGTTCAGGTGGATGGCCACGGCGTCGGCCAGGTTGTCGAGCCGTCCATGTTCCAGCAGGTGGCGCGCGATCACGTCCTGCAGCGAGGCGCTGGTGAAGAAGTACTCCTGGCGCAGCCGCAGCTCGCGCCCGGCGGGGGTGCTGTCGTTCGGGTACAGCACCCAGGAGATGTTCTCGAACTGGTTCTTGAACTCGGCGGCACGCGCGTAGTCGCCGCTGTTGAAGGCATGCAGGTCGATGTGCGCCGGCGCCGCTGCGCGCCACAAGCGCAAGGTGCTGACCCGTTCGGTGCCCGGGGCCGGGACCACCATGTCGTAGGCCTTGGCGTTGACCGCACCAGCGTGGTGCCACACCGCCGGGCCGCCGGGGCCCTGCGGGTGTTCGACCCAGCCGCCAAAGCGCACCGGCCAGGCGACATCGGGCCGCGGGAACTCCCAGGGTGTGCCGTCTTCCAGCCACGGGTCCGGGTGTTCGATCTGCCGCCCGCCCTGGATGCTCTGCGCGAACATGCCGAACTCGTAGCGGATGCCGTAGCCGAAGCTGGGCAGGCCCAGTGCCGCCATCGAATCCAGGAAACAGGCCGCCAGCCGGCCCAGGCCGCCGTTGCCCAGCGCGGCATCGGGCTCGTGCGCCTGCAGGTCTTCCAGGGTTTGCGCATGGGCCTGCGCCGCGGCGGCGGCCGGGCCTTCCAGGCCCAGGGCACCCAGCGCGTTGCCCAGCGTGCGCCCCATCAGGAACTCCATCGACAGGTAGACCACGCGCCGTGCCTTGGCCGTGCGGTCGGCGGCCGCGGTGGCCACCCAGCGGCGCGAGAGCTGCTCGCGCGCGGCCCAGGACACCGCCTGCAGCAGCGCCGACGGCGAAGCCTCACCCGGGTTCGCCCCGACGGTGTCGCGCAGATGGCGCTCGACGTGGGCGGTCAGGTCGGCTGAACTCGGGGTATCGTTCATCGGTATCTCGCGTGGTTCGCAAACTGCGGTGTGGTCGGGCCTGAAAGCAAGAAGCAGGCGCAGCCACACTGTATCCGGAGGGGACATGAACACCTACGACCTGGCCCGCAACCTGGACCTGCCCAAACGCGCGGTGGCGCTGGTGCTGGCCGGTGGCCGCGGCAGCCGCTTGAAGAACCTGACCGACCGGCGCGCCAAGCCGGCCGTGTACTTCGGCGGCAAGTTCCGCATCGTCGATTTCGCGCTGTCGAACTGCCTGAACTCCGGCATCCGCCGCATCGGCGTCATCACGCAGTACAAGAGCCACAGCCTGCTGCGCCACCTGCAGCGCGGCTGGGCCTTCATGCGGCCGGAGATGAACGAGTTCGTCGACCTGCTGCCCGCGCAGCAGCGGGTGGACGAAGAAAGCTGGTACCGCGGCACCGCCGACGCGGTCTACCAGAACCAGGACATCGTGGCCGCCTACGGGGCCGACTACATCGTCGTGCTGGCCGGCGACCACATCTACAAGATGAACTACGCGCTGATGCTGGCCGACCACGTCGCGCATGGCCGCGAGTGCACCGTGGGCTGCATCGAGGTC
>CAYTWU010000173.1:0-7502 GCA_964442175.1 uncultured Rubrivivax sp. | reverse complement strand
GACGGCCACCTTCGTGTCCACCGCCGACAAACTCGCCTGGATCGCGGCCGAACACGCGGCCGGTGTGCAGCAGATCGAGGTCACGTCCTTCGTGCCGCCCAGGCTGATCCCGCAGTTCGCCGACGCCGAGGACGTGGTGCGCGGCGCGATGGCCATCCCCGGCCTGGACGTGGTGGCGCTGATCCCCAACCTGCGCGGCGCCGAACGTGGTTTTGCGCTCGGTGTGCCCAAGCTGGACTACGTGGTCTCGGTCAGCCGCACGCACAACCTGAAAAACGTGCGCCGGCCGCGCGAAGAATCGCTGGCGGACTTTGCCCGCATCGTCGCCGCGCGCGATGCCGCGGGCCTGAAGGGCCGGGTGAGCCTGGCCGCAGGCCTGTCCACCGCGCTGGGCTGTTCCTACGAAGGCCGCATCGCGGTCGACGAGGTCCGGCGCTGCGCGGCTGAACTGGCGGCCATGGGCGCTGACGAGATCATGGTCGCCGACACCGTGGGTTATGCCACCCCGGTGCAGGTGAAAGACGTCTTCCGCGCGGTGCTGGGCGTCACCGGCCACATCCCGGTGGCCGCGCACTTCCACGACACGCGGGGCACGGGCCTGGCCAACGTCGTGGCGGCACTGGAGGGCGGCATCCGCCACTTCGACGCCTCGCTCGGTGGCCTGGGCGGCTGCCCCTACGCACCCGGCGCCAGCGGCAACATCGTGATGGAGGACCTGGTCTTCCTGCTCGAAGGCCTGGGCCTGAAGACCGGCGTGGACCTGACAAAACTGCTCGCCGTGCGCGAGATCCCGGCCCGCGCCCTGGGCGCGGGCGCCTTGTCCGGGGCGCTGGCGCGTGCCGGGCTCCCCACTGGCTTCGTACCGGCATGACCGAACCCCTGACCCTGACCCTCGGCGAGGACTACCCCGAGATCCGCGAAGGCGTGCGCCGCATCTGCGCCGACTTCCCCGGCGCCTACTGGCGCGAGCTGGACGAACGCGAGGCCTACCCCAGCGCGTTTGTACAGGCCATGACGGAGGCCGGTTACCTGGCCGCGCTGGTCCCCGAGGAATATGGCGGCGCCGGCCTGCCGCTGCGCGCCGCGGGCGTGATCCTGGAAGAGGTGCACGCCAGCGGCGGCAACGCCGGCGCCACACACGCCCAGATGTACACCATGGGCACGGTGCTGCGCCACGGCAGCGCCGAGCAGAAGGCGCGCTACCTGCCGCAGATCGCGGCCGGCACGCTGCGGCTGCAGGCCTTTGGCGTGACCGAGCCGACCACCGGCACCGACACCACCCAGCTGAAGACCCGCGCCGTGCGCGACGGCGAGCACTACGTGATCGACGGCCAGAAGATCTGGACCTCGCGCGCGCTGTACTCCGACCTGATGCTGCTGCTGGCCCGCACCACGCCGCTGGACCAGGTGAAGAAGCGCAGCGAAGGCCTGAGCGTGTTCCTGGTCGACATGCGCGAGGCCGTGGGCCATGGCATGACCATCCGGCCCATCAAGGCCATGATCAACCACAACACCACGGAGGTGTTCTTCGACAAACTCCGCATCCCCGCCAGCAGCCTGGTGGGGGTGGAAGGCCAGGGCCTGCGCCACATCATGGACGGCATGAACGCCGAGCGCATCCTGGTCTCGCACGAGTCCATCGGCGACGCCAAGTGGTTCGTCAAGACCGCCGTGGCCTACGCCAATGAGCGTGTGGTGTTCGGCCGGCCCATCGGCCAGAACCAGGGCATCCAGTTCCCGATCGCCAAGGCCTACGCGCAGGCGCAGGCGGCCGAGCTGATGCTGCGCCGCGCCGCCGCCGCCTTCGAAGCCGGGCAAGCCTGCGGCGAAGAAGCCAACCTGGGCAAGCTGCTCAGCGCCGAAGCCGCGTGGGACGCTGCCGAGGCCTGCATGCAGACGCACGGCGGTTTTGCCTACGCCCGCGAGTACGACATCGAGCGCAAGTGGCGCGAGGCCCGTGTGCAGCGCACGGCGCCGATCTCCACCAACCTGATCCTGTCCTACATCGCCGAACACGTGCTCGGCCTGCCGCGCAGCTACTGAACGTGGGCCTGCAGGCAGACCTGGGCGCGTTTGTCGCGGCGCTGGACCCGGCCCGCGTACCCGCCGAAGCCCGCCGCACCGTGCGGCGGGGCATCGCCGACTGCGTCGGCGTGTTGTTTGCTGGCCGCGACGAGCCGGTGGTCGGCCATGCGCTGTCGATGGCGCAGGTGTCGGAACAGCGGGCGGCGCAGGGCGAGGCGGCGCTGCTGATCGACCGCGGCTTCGCATCGGCACCCGACGCCGCCCTGGTCAACGCCACCGCCGCCCATGCGCTGGACTACGACGACACCGGCCTGGACGGCCACCCCAGCGTGGTGCTGGCGCCGGCGGTGCTGGCCGAAGGCGAACGCCTGGGCGCCACCTGGGCCGAGGTGATCGCCGCCTACGTGGCGGGCTACGAGGTCTGGGCCGAGCTGATCGCCCGCGACGCCGACAAACACCACGGCAAAGGCTGGCACCCGACCGCGGTGTTCGGCACCGTGGCCTGCGCCGCGGCCGCTGCAAGACTGCAGGGCTTGTCCGCCGAACAGTGTGCGCATGCGCTGGGCACCGCGGCCTCGATGGCCGGCGGCCTGGTGGCGAACTTCGGCTCGATGACCAAACCGCTGCAGGTGGGCCTGGCGGCACGCAACGGCCTGCTCGCGGCCGGCCTGGCGGCCCGCGGGCTGAGCGCGGCGCCCGACGCGCTGGAAAGCCCGCGCGGTTTCCTGGCCGCGCTCTCGCCCACCGGCCGCGTGCGGCTGGACGGGCCGGTGGCCGCCGGCGCGCCCTGGCAGATCCTGCGCCAGGGCCTGAACATCAAGCGCTACCCCGTCTGTTATGCGCTGCACCGCGCGGTGGATGCGGCGCTGGCATTGCGGCCACGTCTGCGGAGCTCACTGGACCAGATCGAGCGCATCACCATCACGATGGGCCGGCTGCAGGCGGCCATGTTGCGCTGTTCGCGCCCCGTCACCGGGCTGGACGCCAAGTTCAGCGCCGAATACGCGCTGGCCTGTGCGCTGCTGCGCGGCCACCTGGGGCTGGCCGACCTGCGCGACGCCGCCGTCAACGCCGCCGACGTGCAGGCCCTGCTGCGGCGCGTGCAGGTGCAGGCGGTGGAGCTGCAGGACACCGAGGAGCCGCTGTTTTCACCGGCCGATCTGCTGCAGGTGCAGCTGCACGACGGCACGCTGCTGGACGCCGAGCCGGTGCACCGCGCGCTGGGCCACGCCAGCCGGCCGATCGACGACGCCGCGCTGCTGGCCAAGTTCACCGACTGTGGCGGAAGCCCGGCCGCGTGGGCCGCCGTGATGCACAGCCACGACAGCGACCGGATCGGCGCCCGCGTTGTGGCCTAATCCGCGTCTGCCAAATTTTCTCTGCAAGGATATGCCATGGGCAACAAGATCAAGACCGAAGCCGACCGCAAGGCCACCCCGCCGCTGCCGGGCGCCCGCACCGCCATGGGCGCGGGCCAGCGCGTGAGCCTGGAGCGCGGCTCGCACACCCGCAGCAAGAAGAACCCCGGCAAGCGCCCCAGCAGCGGCGGCTGATCGGCTGCCGCCGCGCGGTTCCGGCCATGCTCCGGATCACCGAACTGCGGCTGCCGCTGGACCACCCCGAGCCGGCGCTGCGCGCGGCCATCGTCGCGCGCCTGGGCATCGCCGATGACCAGCTGACCGGCTTCACCGTCTTCAAGCGCGGCTACGACGCCCGCAAGAAGACGGCCATCGTGCTGAGCTACACCGTCGACTGCGAACTGGTCGACGAAGCAGGCGTGCGCGCGCGCCTGGCGGCGGACACCCACGTCCGCCCCAGCCCCGACACCCGCTACCGGCACCTGGCCCACGCCCCCGCAGATTTCTTTGCCGCCGGCCGCCCGCGCCCGGTGGTGGTGGGCTTCGGCCCTTGCGGGCTGTTCGCGGCGCTGATCCTGGCGCAGATGGGCCTGCGCCCGCTGGTGCTGGAGCGTGGCCGCGCCGTGCGCCAGCGCACCCAGGACACCTGGGGCCTGTGGCGCCGGGGCGTGCTCGACCCCGAGTCCAACGTGCAGTTCGGCGAAGGCGGCGCCGGCACCTTTTCCGACGGCAAGCTCTGGAGCCAGATCAGCGACCCGCGCCACCTCACGCGCAAGGTGCTGACGGAGTTCGTGCAGGCCGGCGCGCCCGACGAGATCCTGTACGTCAGCAAGCCGCACATCGGCACCTTCCGCCTGGTCAGCATGATCGAGAAGATGCGGGCGCAGATCGAAGGCCTGGGCGGCGAGATCCGCTTCGAGGCCCGCGTGACCGACCTGCACATCGACGACGGCGCCGTGCGCGGCCTCACGCTCGCCAGCGGCGAGCAGATCGACGCCCAGCATGTGGTGCTGGCCCTGGGCCACAGCGCACGCGACACCTTCACGATGTTGCACGCGCGCGGTGTGTACATGGAGGCCAAGCCGTTTTCCATCGGCGTGCGCATCGAACACCCGCAGGGCGTGATCGACCGCGCGCGCTTCGGCCCCAGCGCCGGCCACCCGCTGCTGGGTGCGGCCGACTACAAGCTGGTGCACCACGCCAGGAACGGCCGCTCGGTCTACAGCTTCTGCATGTGCCCGGGCGGCACCGTGGTGGCGGCCACGTCCGAGGTGGAACGCGTGGTGACCAACGGCATGAGCCAGTACTCGCGCAACGAACGCAACGCCAACGCCGGCATCGTGGTGGGCATCAACCCGCAGGACTACCGGCAGGACGGGAAAGCCGACGGCCCGGTGAACCCGCTGGACGGCATGGCCTTCCAGCGCTTCTGGGAGAGCCGTGCCTACGCACTGGGCGGCGGCGGTTACCGCGCGCCGGGCCAGTTGCTGGCGGACTTCGTCAAGCGCCAGCCCTCTGCGGCGCTGGGCGGTGTCGAGCCCTCCTACAAACCCGGCGTCACGCTGACCGAACTGACGGGCCGCGCCGGCCCCCCGGCCCTGCCCGGCTACGTCACGGAGGCCATGCGCGAGGCGCTGCCGGCGTTCGAGCGCCAGATCAAGGGCTTTGCGATGCCCGATGCGGTGCTCACTGGTGTCGAGACCCGCACTTCGTCACCGCTGCGCATCACGCGCGGCCGCGACCACCAGAGCCTGAACGTGCGTGGCCTGTACCCGGCCGGTGAAGGCGCGGGTTATGCCGGCGGCATCATGTCGGCCGGTGTGGACGGCATCGAGGTGGCCGAGGCCGTGGCCCGGCAGATGCTGGGGCTGGTGCCGGCGGTTTAGGCCAGCAACAGCAGCCGCACCGGCCGCCGCCAGGTGGACGAGGCGCGGGCCAGCGTGCTCAGCACGGCCGGGTCCAGGGCGCCTTCCAGCACCACCAGGGTCGGGCGGCGTGGCACCAGGCCCACCAGCGAGGCGCCATCCCGGGCCCAGCCGGTGTCCCAGGGGTCGTCGTCACGCAGCGTGGCGGTGGGCGCCCGGTCGCGCCACAGCGCTTTCAGCCGGATGGCCACCTGCCCGGCGGGCGAGGCATCCCGCAGCCACCAGCTGCCGTCCAGCCACAGGCAGGCGCGGCGCGCCACCTCGGCATCGGGTGCGCCCAGCACCACCAGCGGGCGGGTGCCGAGGTCGGCACGGCAGGCGGCCACCAGGGCATCGGTGGCCGGGCAGCGGCGGGCGGACACTTCGTCGGGCTGCACGGGGGTCAGGCGCTGGCGGTCGTATCGCTGTCGGGTCATGAAGAGGTGTCAGAACAAGAGGGCCGTTGGCGACACAACAGCGCAGGCTGGCGTTTCCCGCCCGCCCGTGCTGCTTTGGCAACTGGGCTAAGGTAGCAGACACCGACGACGCGAGAGGACCACACGATGAGCACGACAGAAACCGCGATACTGGCCGGTGGCTGCTTCTGGGGCATGCAGGAGCTGGTGCGCCAGATGCCCGGCGTCATCCGCACCCGGGTGGGTTACAGCGGCGGTGATGTGCCCAACGCCACCTACCGGAACCACGGCACCCACGCCGAGGCACTGGAGGTGGTGTTCGACCCCGCGCAGCTGAGCTTCCGCGACCTGCTGGCGTTTTTCTTCCAGATCCACGACCCGAGCACGCCGAACCGGCAAGGCAACGACCGTGGCACGTCCTACCGTTCGGGCATCTATTACATGAGCGACGAGCAGCACCGTGTGGCGCTGGACACCATCGCCGACGTCAACGCCTCCGGCCTGTGGCCCGGCCGGGTGGTGACCGAGGTCGCGCCCGCCGGCCCGTTCTGGGAGGCGGAGCCGGAGCACCAGGACTACCTGCAGCGCTACCCCAACGGCTACACCTGCCACTGGGCCCGGCCGGGGTGGAAGCTGCCGCGGCGGGAGACGGCCCAGGGCTGAGCGCAGCGGCCGGGCGGGTCCGGCTTCGGCTACTTTCCAATACAGAACCGGCTGAAGATCTCACCCAGCAAATCGTCCGCCGTGAATTCGCCGGTGATGGCCTGCAGCGCGCGGTGTGCCAGGCGAAGCTCTTCGGCCAGCAGGTCCAGCACCGCGTCGCGCTGCGCGGCGTGGGCGATGGCGGCTTCGAGGTGGCTGCGGGCCAGCGCCAGCGCCTGCAGGTGGCGGGCGCGGGCGATGACCACGCCCTCTTGCGCGGCCTGCCAGCCGGCGCGGCGCAGCAGCTCGGCGCGCAGCGCTTCCAGGCCGGCGCCGGTGCGGGCGGAGAGCGTCAGTGCGTCGGCGGGCAGGTCCTGCGGCGTGGCGGCGTCGGCCTTGTTGAACACGTGCAGCACCGCGCCCGCAGGCAGCTGCGCGGCGATGGCCGCATCGGCGGCTTCGTAGGCCGGCTCTCCGCGGCGCGTCAGGTCGTGCAGGAAGAGCACGGCATCGGCATCCCGGATCGATTCCCAGCTGCGGGTGATGCCGATGCGCTCCACTTCGTCGCTGGCTTCGCCCTCGGCGCGCAGGCCGGCGGTGTCGGTGATGTGCAGCGGCACACCTTCGATCTGCAACGTCTCGGCCACGCGGTCGCGCGTGGTGCCGGGGATGGGGGTCACGATGGCGAGCTCGGCCCCGGCCAGCGCGTTCAGCAGGCTGCTCTTGCCCACATTGGGCTGCCCGGCCAGCACCACGCGCAGGCCGTCGCGCAGCAGCGCGCCCTGGCGCGCACCGGCGGTCACGGCATCCAGGGCCGGCAACAGCGCGTGCAGCCGTTCGCGGGCGCCGGCTTTTTCCAGGAAATCGATCTCTTCTTCCGGGAAGTCGAGCGTGGCTTCCACCAGCATGCGCAGCTGCACGGTGCGTTCGGCCAGCTCGCCGATGCGCGCGCTGAAGGCACCGGCCACGGCGCGCGCAGCGGAGCGTGCGGCGGCTTCGGTGCTGGCGTCGATCAGGTCGGCCACGGCCTCGGCCTGCGCGAGGTCGAGCTTGTCGTTCAGGAAGGCGCGTTCGGTGAACTCGCCCGGTTCGGCCAGGCGCGCACCCGGCAGCGCCTGCAGGCAGCGCGCCAGCAGCAGCTGCAGCACCACGGGGCC
>CAYTWU010000172.1:4013-7533 GCA_964442175.1 uncultured Rubrivivax sp. | reverse complement strand
GGTGACGACCCCAACGAACTGCCGCACCGCTACGCGCAGTTCATCAACAAGGTCGTGGCGCACAAACCCGCCGGCATGACCCTGGCCATGCACCTGTGCCGCGGCAACTTCAAGAGCACACACGCGGCGGCCGGCAACTACGAGCCGGTGGCCGAGGCCCTGCTGTCGGAGATGAAGCTGGACGCGTTTTTCCTGGAGTACGACGACGACCGCTCGGGCGACTTCAAGCCGCTGCGTTACCTGTCCAAGGACAAGATCGTCGTGCTGGGCCTGGTGACCACCAAGTTCGGCGCCATGGAGAGCAAGGACGCGCTGAAGCGCCGCATCGACGAAGCCGCCAGGTACGCGCCGCTGGACCAGCTGTGCCTGTCGCCGCAGTGCGGCTTCAGCAGCACCGTGCACGGCAACAACATCGCGGTGGAAGACCAGCGCAGCAAGCTGCGCCTGGTGGTGGAAGTGGCGCAGGACGTCTGGTCCTGACCATCCTTCACCTGGCCGCGCGCAGCACCGTCTCCACCGCGGCCGGGTCGTTGACCGTGCGCACGCGTTCGTAGAGCGCCTGCGCTTCGTCGTGCCGGCGGCGCAGCAGGTTCAGCCACTGCTTCAGCCGCCCGGCCCGGTGGCGCGGCGCCACCGTGCCGGCCACGCGCTGCCAGAAGTGCAGCAGCAGCGGCGCCAGCGCCGGCCACGTGGGTTGGCTCAGGCCGCGCAAGGCCAGTGCCAGGCCGGGGTCGGCCACCATGCCGCGGCCCAGCATCAGCGCGTCGCAGCCACTTTCCTGCAGGCAGCGCTGCGCGTCCGCCACGGTCCAGACCTCGCCGTTGGCGACCACCGGGATGGGGACGGCCATGCGGATGGCGGCGATGCGGTCCCAGTAGGCCGGCGGCCGGTAGCCGTGTTGTTTGGTGCGGCCATGCACCACCAGTTCGTTGGCGCCGGCGTTGGCGATGGCGTGGGCGTTGTCCAGCATCAGGCCGTCGTCGCGGTTGCCCAGCCGCATCTTGGCCGAGACCGGCATCGCTGCCGGCACCGCGCGCCGCACCGCGGCCACGATGCGGTGCACCAGCTCGGGTTCGTCCAGCAGCACCGCGCCACCGCGGTGGCGGTTCACGGTGGGGGCCGGGCAGCCGAAGTTCAGGTCGATGCCGGCCGGCCCCAGCGCGGCCAGGCGCGCGGCGTTCTCGGCCAGGCAGGCCGGATCGCTGCCCAGCAGTTGCGCCCGCACCGGCGTGCCGGCCGGGGTGCGGCCGCTGTCCAGCAGCTCGGGCACCACGCGTGTGAACACGCGGTTCGGGAGCAGCTGGTCCGTGACGCGGATGAACTCCGAGACACACAGGTCCACACCGCCCACGCGGGTGAGGGTGTCGCGCAGGTGCTGGTCCAGCAGGCCCTCCATCGGGGCCAGCAGCAGGCGCAGCGCTGCGGTGTCGCGCGCTGTCACAGCGTGCTGCGCATCCACCACTGGTGCAGCGGCTGGCGCGCCAGGCCCAGCCGGGCCAGCGCTTCGCCCCCCAGCGTGGGGCGTTGCAGCGGCGGCACCGCCACCGCCTGCCCCGGGTGGGCCGCGGCCAGGGCCTGCAGCAGCACGGCGGCATCGGCCTGCGCCGGGTCATGGTCCACCAGGCTGCGGATGAACAGCGGCTCGCCGGGCGGCTGCACAAAACACAGCTGCGCCCCGCCATGTTGCCAGGCTTCGCCCGGGTCGGGCAGCACACGCAGCACGGGTGCACTCACCTGCAGCGGCAGCGCCAGGCCGGCGGCCTCGGCGGCGTCCAGCCAGGCGCAGGCGGTGTCGCGGTCCACCACGCGCGGGGCCGGGCCGGGGCGGGCGTCCGCGGGCAGTTGGCCGCTGTAGCCGTGCAGCGCGTCCAGCACCTCGTAACCGCGGCGCTGGTAGAGCTCGACGGCGCGGGTGTTCTGCGCAAACGCCTCCAGCTCCACGGCCAGCATGCCGGCGGCTTGCGCACGTGCACGGAAGTCCGCCAGCAGCGTGGGCGCCGCGCCCTGACCACGCGCGGCGGGCAGGGCGGCCAGGCTGGCCAGGCGCCAGCGCCGCAAGGCCGGGCGGGTGGCCACAAAGGCAAAGGCCACGGGTGCCTCGGCCGGGCCGGCCACGCGGCTGAGGCCCATGTCGATGCCTTGTCGCGCCACGAAGCGCGGCCACTGGTCCGCCGGGAAGGTGGGCGGGCCGATCAGGTAGTCGGCATAGGCGGCGCAGAACAGCTGGTGCAGCACTGCCGGCGCGATCGTGTCGGCAGTGTGCAGGGGTGGGGCGGGGAGCAGCATGGGGGCGAAGCATAGGGGGCCCGGAGGGCGCGTGACGCCGGGGCCACAATCCAGGCTTCGCTGCCTGTCTCGCGGCCTGTCCCGGCCGCGCCCCGTGATGACCGTCCTGCTCAAGACCCCGCTGGCCGCTGCCGTGCCGCTGCACACCGTCGACGCCGCCAGCTTCGACACCCACTACAAAACCGCCCCGGCGATGACACGCCGCTGGCTGCAGGCCACGGGCTTCCGCGGCGAGGCCGACCGCCATGTGCTGGTGCCGGCCGAAGACGGCAGCCTGAAGGAGGTCTGGGCCGGTGTGGCCGCGGCCGATGCGCCCTGGGCGCTGGCGGCCTTGCCACGTGCGCTGCCGCCGGGCCGCTACCGGCTGGCCGACGATGGCCTGGACATGGATGCCACCGCCGCCGCGATGTCCTGGGAGCTGGGTGGCTACCAGTTCGACGCCTACAAGGCCAGCACGCGCGAACCCGCCACGTTGATGCTGGCGCCGGGCCTGGCGGCTGAACGGGGCCTGCTGCTGGCCACCGCCATCGCCTCGGTGCGCGACCTGGTCAACACCCCGGCGGAACACCTGGGCCCGGAGCAGTTGGCCGCCGCCGTGAAGATGGTGGCGCAGCAGCATGGCGCCAGGTTCAAGCAGACCGTGGGCGATGCGCTGCTGAAGGCCGGCTTCCCCGCCATCCACGCCGTGGGCCGCGCGGCCGATGCGACCCGTGCACCGCGCCTGATCGAGCTCACCTGGGGCTCGCCCCAGCACCCCAGGCTCACCTTGGTGGGCAAGGGCGTGTGTTTCGACACCGGTGGCCTGAACATCAAGGGCGGCGAGGGCATGCGGCAGATGAAGAAGGACATGGGCGGCGCCGCCAACGCACTCGGCCTGGCGCAGATGATCATGGCGCTGAAGCTGCCGGTGCGGCTGCAGCTGCTGATCCCGGCGGTGGAAAACGCGATCTCGGGCAACGCCTACCGGCCGGGCGACGTGTTCAAGACACGCGCCGGCCTGCACATCGAGATCGGCAACACCGACGCCGAAGGCCGCGTGATCCTGTGTGATGCACTGGCCTACGGTGCCGAGGCGAAGCCGGATCTGATGATCGACCTGGCCACCCTGACCGGCGCCGCGCGCGTGGCGCTGGGCGCGCAGCTGCCGGCGCTGTTCTGCCGCGACATGGCGCTCGCGCGCCAGCTGGTGGACGACGGCCTGGCGCGGCAGGACCCGCTGTGGCACCTGCCGCTC
>CAYTWU010000172.1:0-4003 GCA_964442175.1 uncultured Rubrivivax sp. | reverse complement strand
TCGCCGACATCGTCAACACCGGCCGCAGCGCCCTGGCCGGTGCCATCAATGCCGCGCTGTTCCTGGAAGACTTTGTACCGGCCGAGCAGGCCTGGCTGCACATCGACCTCTTCGCCTGGAACGACGCCGCGCGCCCGGGCCGCCCGGTCGGCGGCGAGGCGCAGACCCTGCGCACCTTGCTGCATCATCTGGAGCAGCGCTACGGCGCCTGATCAAAACAACCCCAGGAGACAAGCGATGTCCGACGCCCCCGTCCTCGTCGAAACCCGTGGCGCGGTGCGCCTGATCACGCTCAACCGCCCGGCCTCGCTGAACAGCTTCACCGGCGCGATGCACGCGCTGCTGATGCCCGCGCTGGAGGCCGCGGCGGCCGATGCCAGCGTGCGCGCGGTGCTCATCACCGGTGCGGGCCGGGGCTTCTGCGCCGGGCAGGACCTCACCGATGCCGGCATGGTGGCCGCAGGCGATGGCGCACCGGACGTCGGCGCCGTGATCGAGCGCCACTACCGCCCGCTGGCGCTGCGTTTGCGCAGCATGCCGGTGCCGGTGATCACGGCCGTCAACGGCGTGGCCGCGGGCGCGGGGGCGAACTTCGCGCTGCTGGCCGACTTCGTTCTGGCCGCACGCAGCGCCAGCTTCATCCAGGCTTTTGCCAAGATCGGCCTGGTGCCCGATTGCGGCGGCACCTGGCTGCTGCCGCGCCTGGTGGGCCGCGCCCGTGCGCTGGGCCTGGCGATGACGGGCGACAAACTCCCGGCCGAAGAGGCCGAGCGCATCGGCCTGATCTGGCGCTGCGTGGACGACGCGGCGCTGATGGACACGGCCATGGCGCTGGCCGAGCGCCTGGCCGCGATGCCGGCCAAGGCCCTGGCCGAGACCCGCCGCGCGCTGGACCTGTCCGCCGGCCTGCCGCTGGAAGACGCGCTGCGCCTGGAGGCCGACACCCAGCGCGAGCTGGGCCGCGGCCACGATTTTGCCGAAGGCGTCAGCGCCTTCCTGGGCAAGCGCCCGCCCGTGTTCACCGACCGCTGATTCCTGCGCATGAAGCTGATCCCCCACGCCCTCACGCTGGTGGCCTGCCTGGCCGTCGGCGGTGCACAAGCCCAGAGCCCCGCGGCTGCGGCAGCTGCGGCGCCCAGCATGCGTGCCGAGACCGCGCCCTCGTTGCAGGCTGCGCAGAAGGCCCTGGGCGAACGCAACTTCGCCGAGGCCCTGAACCAGCTGCGCCTGGCCGATGCCGTGCCTGGCAAGACCCCGTTCGAGCTCTACCTGGTGGAGCGGCTTCGCTTCCTGGCCGCCACCGGCGCGCGGGATCTGCCGCTGGCGCTGAAATCGGTGGAGGCGGCGCTCGCCGCCGAGCCCTTCGAGCCCGAGCTGCGCCCCACGCTGATGGACCAGGCCGCCAACACGGCTTATGCGCTGAAGGACTACGAACGCGCCGTGCGCTGGGGCCAGCAATCGCTGCAGGCCGGCATCAACACCTCCATCGCGCGGCTGCGCCTGGCGCAGGCCCTGTACCTGCAGGGCCTGCACCCGGCTGCGGCCCAGGTGCTGGACGACCTGGCCAGCCGCCAGCGCGCCGCCAACGAGGCCCCGGGCGAGCCGCAACTGCGGCTTCAGGCCAGCAACCTGATGAAGATGAAGGACGAGGCCGGCTACGCGCGTGTGCTGGAAGCCCTGCTCGCCAGCCACCCCAAGCCCGAGATCTGGGCCGACCGGCTGGCGCGCCTGCAGGGCCAGCCGGGTTTCGATGCGCGACTCGTCATCGACACCCTGCGCCTGGGCCAGCGCCAGGGCGCGTGGACCGATGGCGAGATCCTGGTGGAACTGGCCGACATGGCGCAGCAGGCCGGCTTTGTGCACGAGGCCCGCAGCGTGCTGGAAGCCGGCTACAGCGCGGGCCTGCTGGGGCAGGGCGCCCGGGCCGCGGCGCACCAGGCGCTGCGCCAGCGGGTGCAGGCCCAGGCCACGGCCGACGCCGCCGCGCCGGTGCCCGATGCCAAGACCCTGGCCGCACGCGACGCCGCCTTCGGTTTTGCCACCGGCTGGAACCTCCACACCGCCGGCCGCACGGCCGAGGGCCTGGCGTTGATGCAGCAGGCCGTGCAGCGCGGCCTGGCCAGGAACCCGGACGACAGCCGCTTCCGCCTGGCCCTGGCGCTGTCCGCGAGCGGCCAGGCCGAGCAGGCCCGGCCGCTGCTGGTGGCGGTGCGCGACGCCGCGCACCGCGACGGGCTGAGCGATCTGGCCCGCCTGGCGCTGCTGGCGCTGCCGGCGCGATGAAAGCCGCGGCGGCCTGGACGCTGGCGGCACTGGCCGGGGCGGCCGTCGCGCAGTCGGCCATGACGCCGGCCGTGCCGCCGCCCGCCGTCGGCAGCTACCCCGCCCCAGCCGCCGAGGTGCAGCGCTGGATCAACCGTGGCGACATCGCCCGCATCCGCACCCACGCCTGGGACGTGTGGGCGTCCATCAACCGCCCCGTCAAGGCGCAGGGCGGCGAGCCCGTCTGGCAGACCTGGTATTCCGGCCACGAGCTGTTTGAGGTGGGCGCCGGGGCGCGGCAGGCGCGCCGCACCGCGCTGCCGTTCGAGACCGCGCGCCAGGTGCACCACCCGCACCAGCCGAACATCCCGCGCACCGCTGCCGAGCAGCCCACGGCCTTCAACCGCTTCAGCCCCAGTGTGGCGGCCTACATCTGGGACAAGGGCCTGAACGACAGCGCCGTGCTCAACCGCATCAACGCCGAGTTCGACCGCCGTGGCACGCCGGTGCGCCAGCGTGAGGTGCAGACCTCGGCGCGTGCCACCGATGCGCGCGCCATCGTCACCAAGGCCGTGTTCCAGTTCATCGACGGCCAGCAGCCCACGGCCGTGCCGGTGTGGACCGGCATCTCGCCGCCGGCCACGGTGAACCTGGACAACCCCTCGGCCGACACCTGGCGCCGCTGCGTGGTGGTCGATCCCACCGGCCGGCTGAAACCCGGCAGCACCCTGAGCCTGCCCTGCAACGCCGAGCCGGCCCAGCCTTGGCCGGTGGTCGGCCTGAAGGACTTCTACGCGATCCGGCTCACGGCGGCGCAGGCGGCGGCGTTCAGCAGTTTTGCCGAAGCCTCGGGCGACGACATCGGCGCCAAGAACAAGACCGATGCCGCCAGCCTGCAGGCGATGGTGAAGGCCGGCAACGTGGCGCTGCTGATGGCCATGCACGTGACGACCAAGGAGATCGCCAACTGGACCTGGCAGACCTTCTGGTGGGGTGCCAACCCGCAGGACCCGCTGTACGGCGCCGACCGGCCGCGCCGCATCACCGCGCCCTGGTCGCACTACAACATGACCACGGCCTACTTCATGACCCTGCCCGCCCGCGACCCGGCGGGCGAGCCCTGGATCGGCTTCAACCCCTACCTGGAAACCAACCTCACCGGCACCGTGCCCGGGCCCGGCGGCACGCCCATCGCCTGGACGGGTGTGCACAGCAACTGCATGAGCTGCCACCGCATGGCGGCCTGGAAAGCGGCCGCGAAGCCGGCCCCCGGCCAGTACGGCGACAGCCCGGCCTACCAGCCCTCGGGCTTCATCGATGCCGGCGATGCCGCGCTGTTCGGCGGCTACACCAAGCTGGATTTCCTGTGGTCGCTGACGCGCGCGGCGCCGCGGCGCTGAGGAGTCGCTGACAGGGCGCGGCCGGCTCCGGCCCTGTGCGCGGCGCACTGGGGCAGACCCGGACTTCAGCTTTGAGGAAGCCGTGCTTTCGCAATCAGGAATAGGTGCTCCCGGGGGGTGTTGGCACACTCGCGGCCACAACGCCAGAACCCCAGGAGACCCGATGAAACGCATGCTCGTCAGCAGCCTGTTCGCCGCCGCCGCTCTGGTCCACGGCGCCGCCAGCGCACAGGACAAACCAGCCGAACTGAAGCTGGGCATCACCACCTTCACCTCCGGCGCCGCGTCGGTGTTCGGCGTGCCGGCCAAGGCCGCGGCCGAGATGCTGATCGAGGACATGA
>CAYTWU010000171.1:0-7563 GCA_964442175.1 uncultured Rubrivivax sp. | reverse complement strand
TTCATCTTCGCCTGGCCCAGCGCCCGCACCGCGGTGATGGGTGGTGCGCAGGCCGCGATGGTGATGGACATCGTCAACCGCCAGAAGCTGCAGCGCGCCGGGCAAGCTGTGAACGACGAAGCCCTGGCCGCGATGAGCGATGCGCTGCGCCGCCGGCTGGACGCCGAATCCACCGCCCTCTTCGGCACCGCCCGTCTGTGGGACGACGGCATCATCGACCCGCGCGACACGCGCCGCATCCTGGGCCTGTGCCTGGACCTGGCGCGCGAGGCGGCCCAAAGAACCCTGCACCCGAACGCCTTCGGCGTCGCCAGGCTTTAGGAGACCAACCATGCAATTCACCGCCGAACACAAGGCCCTGGACGAGACTGTCACGCGCTTCATCGAGCGCGAGGTCAACCCCCACGTGCCCGCCTGGGAAAAAGCCGAAGAGTTCCCCAGCCACGAGGTCTTCAAGAAGCTCGGCAACCTGGGCCTGCTGGGCCTGAAGTACCCCGAGGCATTCGGCGGCGCAGGGTTGGATTTCAGCTACTCCATGGTGATGGCCGAGGCCCTGGGCAGCTGCGCCTGCGGCGGCGTGCCCATGGCCATCGGCGTGCAGACCGACATGGCCACGCCGGCGCTGGCGCGCTTTGGCAGCGACGAGTTGCGGCGCGAGTTCCTCGCCCCCACCATCGCGGGCGACTATGTGGCCTGCCTGGGCGTCAGCGAGCCCGGCGCGGGCTCCGACGTGGCGGCGGCCAAAACTCATGCGCGGGTCGAAGGCGGCGACTACGTCATCAACGGCAGCAAGATGTGGATCACCAACGGCCTGAAGGCCGACTGGTGCTGCTTGCTCGTGAACACCGGCGACGGGCCGCCGCACCGCAACAAGAGCCTGGTCGTGCTGCCGATGGACGCGCCCGGCATCAGCAAGCAGAAGATCCACAAGATCGGCATGGACAGCTCCGACACGGCGCAGCTGTTCTTCGACAACGTGCGCGTGCCCCGCCGCCACCTGATCGGCCAGGAGGGCATGGGCTTCACCTACCAGATGCTGCAGTTCCAGGAAGAGCGGCTCTGGGGCGCCGCCGCCAGCCTGCGCGCGCTGGACCGGCTGATCGACCTGACCATCGCCTACACCCGCGAACGCAAGGCCTTCGGCCACGCGATCCTGGACAACCAGGTGGTGCACTTCCGACTGGCCGAGCTGCGCACCGAGGTCGAAGCCCTGCGCGCGCTGACCTACCGCGCGGTGGCGATGTATGTCGACGGCAAGGATGCGACCAAACTGGCGTCGATGGCCAAGCTGAAGGCCGGCCGCCTGTCGCGCGAGGTGGCCGACAGCTGCCTGCAGTACTGGGGCGGCATGGGTTTCACGGCCGACAACCCGGTCTCGCAGGCCTACCGCGATGGCCGGCTCAACTCCATCGGCGCGGGTGCCGACGAGATCATGCTGGGCATCATCTGCAAGCTCGAGAACACGCTGCCCGGGCGCAAACACGCATGAGCGATGTGCTGGTACGGCAGGACGGCCCGGTCCTGCACCTGACGCTGAACCGCCCGGTGCAGCGCAATGCGATGTCCGTAGCCATGGTGCAGGCACTGCGGGAAGCACTGGCCGCCGCTGAGACCGACGGGCAGACGCGCGTGGTGGTGCTGCGCGGGGCCGGCGGGCACTTCTGTGCCGGGGGCGACATCCGCGACATGGCGGCTGCACGCGGCGACCACGCGGCCGTGGTGCAGCTCAGCGCCGCCTTCGGCGAGCTGTGCGTGGCGTTTTCGCAGACCGGCCTGGCCACCGTGGCCGTGCTGGAGGGCACGGTGATGGGCGGCGGCTTCGGCCTCGCGTGTGTGGTCGACGTTGCACTCGCGGACGACAGCGTGGCCTTCCGGCTGCCGGAGACCTCGCTCGGCCTGCTGCCGGCGCAGATCGGCCCTTTCCTGGTCGAGCGCCTGGGCCTGAGCGAAGCGCGGCGTCTGGCCGTGACAGGCGCGCGGCTGGATGGTGCCAAAGCGCTGGCGCTGCGCCTGGTGCACGAGGTGCACGCCGGGTCGGCCCTGGATTCGGCGCTGGCGCGCGTGCTGGGTGACATCCTGCGCTGCGCGCCGGGCGCGGTGGCCGCCACCAAGGCCCTGCTGGCGCGCGCACGCCTGCACACACCCGCCAGCCTGGTGCACGAGGCGGCTGAAGCCTTTGCCGCCGCCGTGGCGGGCGCCGAAGGTGCCGAGGGCACGGCCGCCTTTGTCGCCAAACGGCCGGCGGCCTGGGTGCCCGCAGCATGAGCTTCCGCACCGTGCTGGTGGCCAACCGCGGCGAGATCGCCTGCCGCGTGATCCGCACCGCGCACCGCCTCGGCTACCGCACCGTGGCCGTCTACAGCGACGCCGATGCCGGCGCACCCCACACCCGGCAGGCCGATGCTGCCGTGTGCATCGGGCCGGCACCGGCGGCCCAGAGCTACCTGGACATCGTGGCGCTGGTCGATGCCGCGCGCCGCAGCGGTGCCGATGCCGTGCACCCGGGCTATGGTTTCCTCTCCGAGCGGCCGGAGTTCGTCGACGCCTGCAAGGCCGCCGGCCTGGTCTTCATCGGCCCGCCGGCCGAGGCCATGCGCGCGATGGGCGACAAGGCCCGCGCCAAGCGCCGCATGCTGGCGGCCGGCGTGCCCTGTGCGCCGGGTTACGGGGGCGAGGACCAATCCGAAGAGCGGTTGCTGGCCGAAGCGCAGCAACTCGGCCTGCCGCTGCTGGTGAAGGCCACCGCCGGCGGTGGCGGGCGTGGCATGCGCCTGGTGCAGCAGATGGCCGACCTGCCCGAGGCGCTGGCCGGCGCCCGGCGCGAGGCGCAGGCGGCCTTTGGCGATGGCACGCTGATGCTGGAGCGGCTGATCGAAGACGGCCGCCACATCGAGATCCAGGTGTTTGCCGACACAGCGCCCAGCGCCGGCGGCAGAAGGTGATCGAAGAGTCCCCCTCCCCCGCCCTCAACCCGGCGCAGCGCGAGGCCATGGGCCGCGACGCCGTGGCCGCGGCCCGCGCCGTGGGCTACGTGGGCGCCGGCACGGTGGAGTTCATCGTCGATGCCCACGGCCATCACCACTTCCTGGAGATGAACACCCGGCTGCAGGTGGAGCACCCGGTGACCGAGTGTGTGACCGGCCTGGACCTGGTGGAATGGCAGTTGCGCGTGGCGGCCGGCGAGCCGCTGCCTGCAGCACCGCTGCACTTCAGCGGCCACGCCATCGAGGCCCGGCTCTACACCGAAGACCCGTACCAGGGCTTTCAGCCACAGACCGGCACCGTGGCGCTGTGGCGGCCGGAGCGCGCCGGCCTCCGCATCGACCACGGCATCGCCGAGGGCGACAGCGTCACGCCCTGGTACGACGCGATGGTGGCCAAGTTCATCGCCCACGGCCACGACCGTACCGATGCCATCCGCCGCCTGGTGCGCGCGTTGGAAGTATCGCCGCTGCTGGGCCTGCCGACCAACGCGCGTTTCCTGCGCGACCTGCTGCAGCACCCGGACTTCGCCGCCGGCGCGATGACCACGGCCCGCATCGA
Organism: uncultured Rubrivivax sp.; assembly: GCA_964442175.1. GTDB lineage: Bacteria > Pseudomonadota > Gammaproteobacteria > Burkholderiales > Burkholderiaceae_C > Rubrivivax. The sequence goes on along the minus strand of CAYTWU010000171.1, from coordinate 4,020 downwards.
GCACTGGGCCGCACGGGGCGATGCCGTGCTGCAGCGCCCCGCACCCGGCGACCTGGCCTGGCGCCTGGCCGCCGCGGTGCTGGGCGGCAGCGGCGCGCCGATCGACCTGGTGCTGCAGTGCCAGGGCGACACCCGCCGCCTGCGCACGCCGGCCGTCGGTGTGCGCGTGCTGCAGTTCGCCGACGGCGAACTGCGCGCCGAGGTGGACGGCGTGCAGCGCCGCTGGCCCGCGGTGCGCTGTGGCGAGTGGCTGCACCTGGCCATCGACGGTGCCGCCTTCAGTTTCAGCGAAGCCTCGCCCTGGCCGCAGCCAGCAGACCACCAGGACCCGGCCTGCGTGCGCGCCCCGGTGGCTGGCCAGCTGGCGCAGCTGCGCGTGGCCGTCGGCGATGCGGTGCAGGCCGGCCAGCCCCTGGCCTGCGTGGAGGCGATGAAGATGGAGATGTGGCTGCACGCCAGCGCCGCCGGCACGGTGAAAGCCGTGCACCGCAGCGTGAAGACCTCGGTCGCTGCCGGCGACCTGTTGATCGAACTGGAACTGGCACCATGAGTGACAAAGCCATCCTGACCTGCGCGCTCACCGGCGTGCTGACCAACCCGCAGCAGCACCCGGTGCCGGTGACACCCGAGCAGATGGCGGCCGAGGCGCGCGACGCCTTCAACGCCGGGGCCAGCGTGATGCACGTGCACTTGCGCCGCCAGGAGCCCGGCCAGGGCCACCTGCCGAGCTGGGACCCGGCTGTCGCCGAGGCCGTGGTGGACGCGATCCGCGCCGCCTGCCCCGGCGTGGTCATCAACCTGACCACCGGCGTCGTCGGCCCGGACATCAGCGGCCCGCTGGCCTGCCTGCGCCGCGTGAAACCCGAGGCGGCCGCCTGCAACGCCGGCAGCCTGAACTACCTGAAGCTCAAGGAAGATGGCAGCTGGGCCTGGCCGCCCATGGTCTTTGACAACCCGGTGGCCAAGGTGCAGGCCATGCTGGACGTGATGAACGAGCTGCACATCCACCCGGAGTTCGAGTGTTTCGACGTCGGCATCGTGCGCAGCGTGGGCATGTACCTGAAGAACGGCCTGTTCAGCGGCGTGCCGGAGCTGAACTTCGTGATGGGCGTGGCCAGCGGCATGCCCTGCGATGCCGACCTGCTGGCCCTGCTGCCGCGCTGGCTGCCGCCCGGCGCCGTGTGGCAGAGCACGCTGATCGGCCGCGCCGAGATCTGGCCGGTGCACCAGAAAACCGCCGAGCTGGGCGGCATGCTGCGCACCGGGCTGGAAGACAGCTTCTACCTGCCGGGCGGCGCCCGCGCCACCGGCAACGGCGTGATGATCGAGGCGCTGGCGGCCTGCGCACACCAGGCCGGGCGCGGCGTGGCCAGCCCGGCCGAGGCCCGCGCACTGCTGGGCCTGCGCGCATGACCACAGCGCCAACCGCGCCCCCGCGCAGCGCCGAGGAGCAGGCCCGCTTCGAAGCCGCGCTGACGCACATGTTCGAGCACAGCATCCGCTTCAACGCGGTGCTGGGGCTGAAGGTGGCGTCGCTGCGGCCGGGCGATGTGCGGCTGGCGCTGAAGATGAAGGACGAGCTCATCGGCCACTTCAGCCACGGCCGCATCCACGGCGGCGCGATCTCGGCGACGCTGGATGCGCTGGGCGGCCTGGCGCTGATGGTCGAACTGGCCCAGCGCCACCCGGCCGACGGCGCCGAGCAGGTGATGCAGCGTTTCGGCCGCTTTGGCACCATCGACCTGCGCGTGGACTACCTGCGGCCCGGCCTGGGCAGCGGCTTCAGCGCCAGCGCCGAGGTCACGCGCCTGGGCGGCCGTGTCGGCTCGGTGCTGTGCCGGCTGCACAACGACGAAGGCACGCTGATCGCCACCAGCTCGGCCGCCTACGTGGTGGCCTGAAGCTCAAGCACAAGCGCAGCGCGCCGATAGCTCCAAGGTGGCCCCGCCTGGGCCGGGAGCGACCATGAAGATCACACGACGTGCGCGCGCTGCGGTGGCGGCCTGCGGGCTGGCCGTCTGCCTCGCAGCACCCGCCGCAGCCGCGGGCCAAGGCAAGCTGCTGCTGACCGGCGGTGTCAGCAGCATCGACGGCGCCGCCGGCGGCGGCCTGACCCCCTGGGCCGTGACCGGCAGCTATGCCACGGCGCAGCAATGGGGCGCCACCGCTTTCGCCACTCGGGTGGTGACGCAGGATTACGCCTTGACCGCCACCGGTGTGGCCTTGGCCTGGGACGACCGGCTGGAGCTGTCCGTGGCCCGCCAGGACTTCGACACCCGGGACAACCTGGCGCCCCTGGGCCTGCCCGGCCTGCACCTGCGCCAGGACATCGTGGGGATCAAGTGGCGCTTCGCCGGCGAGGCCGTGCTGGAGGCCGACGACTGGCGCCCGCAGCTGGCCTTGGGGCTGCTGCACAAACGCGCCAACCCGGGTGCGCTGGGCCCCACACTCACCGGCGCGCTGGGCGCCGACACACGCGGTACCGAGCTCTACCTGAGCGCCACCAAGCTGTTCCTCGCACCCGGCCTGTTGCTCAACGGCACGCTGCGCGCCACCAAGGCCAACCAGGGCGGCCTGCTCGGCTTTGGCGGTGCGCAGAGCGACTCCGTGCGTCTTCAGCCCGAAGTGTCCGTGGCCTGGTGGCTGCAGAGGCGCTGGGCGCTGGGCGCCGAGTACCGCGCCAAACCCGACCACCTGAACCGCTCGGTGCTGGGCACGGGCGCCTTAGCCGAGGACGACTGGTGGGACATCTTCGTCGCCTGGACGCCGAACAAACACCTGTCGCTCACCGCCGCGTGGGTGGACCTGGGCCGCATCGCCCCGGCCGTGCAGCCCAGGCGCCAGACCGGCGCCTACCTGTCGGCCCAGCTGGCCTTCTGATTGCCCCGGAGAGGAACACAGATGATCCGCACCCTGCTCATCGGCACCCTGGCGCTCGCCGCCTGGATGCCGGCCCACGCGGCAGACCCCGACCCGCTTTTCCATGCGCTGGGGGGCACGGCCGGCCTGGACGCACTCTATGATCAGTTCGCCACCCGCGTGAAGGCCGACCCGCGCATCGGCCACCAGTTCAAGGACGTGCGCAGCAGCCACCTGGCCAGGCAGCTCAGCACCTTCACCTGCGTGATGCTGCAAGGGCCTTGCAGCTACGACGGCGAGACGATGAAGAAGTCGCATGCCGAACTCGGCATCACGCGGGCCGACTTCAACGCCCTGGTGGAGGTGCTGCAGGATGCGCTCGACGCCCAGGCCGTGCCCTTCCCGGTGCAGCGCGCCCTGCTGTCCCGGCTGGCGCCGATGCACCGCGAGATCATCACCCGGCCTTGACCCGCCCTTGACGTGGCAGCAACCGACCCGATCTAGCATCGGGTCGCCTCCACTGCGCTGCTGCCCCTCATGAAGCTGCCTGCCTTCCGCCCCCTGGTGCTGCTGGCCACCGCCGCCCTGGCGGCCTCGTTGGCCGTGGTCGGCACGGCCACCTCGCGCACCGATCCGCCTGCGCCACGCGCCGTGACGCCGCGCGGCCCGCTGGGTGCCGACGAACAAAGCACCATCGACCTGTTCCGCCGGTTGTCGCCCTCGGTGGTGCACATCACCACGCTGGGCGCGCAACGCGACATGTTCTCGATGAACGTGCAGCAGGTGCCGCGCGGCACCGGCACCGGCTTCGTGTGGGACACGGCCGGCCACATCGTCACCAACTTCCACGTCATCCAGGGCGGCAGCGGCGCGCGCGTGACGCTGGCCGACCAGAGCACCTATGACGCCAAGCTCGTCGGCGCCTTCCCCGACCGCGACCTGGCGGTGCTGAAGATCGAAGCCCCCGCAGCCAAGCTGCCGCCCATCCCGGTGGGCAGCAGCCGCGACCTCGTGGTGGGCCAGCGTGTGCTGGCCATCGGCAACCCCTTCGGCCTGGACCAGACGCTGACCACCGGCGTGGTGAGCGCACTCAACCGCGAGATTGAGTCCTTCAACAACCGCAGCATCCGCGGCGTGGTGCAGACCGATGCCGCCATCAAC
>CAYTWU010000170.1:0-7697 GCA_964442175.1 uncultured Rubrivivax sp. | reverse complement strand
AAGTCGCGCTGGCCGCCGGAGGTGCGCGCCAGGCACGACCAGCTGAACCAGCGCAGCGGCCCATGACGATGGTTCAGGGCCTGTTCACACGACGGCGCGGTGCCCTGCCGTAGTGTGAACAGGCCCTAGACTCGTTGGCCATCACCATGGCCGCTGCCCGCCCCAACCCCCTGGCCACGCTGCTGGCCCACGCCTCGCCACCCCGTTCGGGCGACGAGCTGGCCGGCCTGGCCGCCACCAGTGCACAGCAGCGCATGGCCGCGCGCGAGCGGCTGGCCGATCTGCCGCTGCGGTATTTCCTGAACCACACCGTCGTGCCATACGAGGACGACGAGGTCACGCGCCTGATCATCGACCGCCACGATGCCGTGGCGTTTGCGCCGGTGGCGCACCTCACGGTCGGCGGTTTCCGCGATTGGTTGTTGTCAGACGCCGCGACGACGCCCGTGCTGCAGGCCCTGGCCCCGGGCCTGACGCCCGAGATGGTAGCCGCCGTGAGCAAGATCATGCGCAACCAGGACCTGATCGGGGCCGCCAGCCGCTGCAGCGTGGTCACGCGTTTCCGCAACACGCTGGGCCTGCCCGGCCACCTGGCCGTGCGGCTGCAGCCCAACCACCCGGCGGACAGCCCGGCCGGCATCCTGGCCAGCGTGCTGGACGGGCTGATGTACGGCGCGGGCGACGCCTGCATCGGCGTCAACCCCGTGACCGACAGCGTGCCCGAGCTGGTGCGGCTGCTGCACCTGTTCGACGAGCTGCTGCAGCGCCATGCCATCCCCACGCAAAGCTGCGTGCTGACCCACGTGACCAACACGCTGCAGGCGATGGCGCAGGGCGCGCCGGTGGACCTGGTGTTCCAGAGCATCGCCGGCACGCAGGCCGCCAACCGCAGCTTCGGCATCACGCTGGCGCTGCTGGACGAAGCGCATGCCGCAGCGCAGGCGCAAGGCCGCGGCACCGTCGGGCCCAACTGCATGTACTTCGAGACCGGGCAGGGCAGTGCCCTCTCGGCCAACGCCCACCACGGCGTGGACCAGCAGACGCTGGAGGCCCGCGCCTACGCCGTGGCCCGGCGCTACCAGCCGCTGCTGGTGAACACGGTCGTGGGTTTCATCGGGCCGGAGTACCTGTTCGACGGCAAGCAGATCATCCGTGCGGGCCTGGAAGACCACTTCTGCGGCAAGCTGCTGGGCCTGCCGATGGGCTGCGACATCTGCTACACCAACCATGCCGAGGCCGACAGCGACGACATGGACAACCTGCTCGTGCTGCTGGCCAGCGCGGGCCTGAACTTCATGATGGGCGTGCCGGGCGCGGATGACGTGATGCTGAACTACCAGAGCACATCGTTCCACGACGCGCTCTTCATCCGCCAGCTGCTGGGCAAACGCCGCGCGCCCGAGTTCGAAGCCTGGTTGTTGGCCCAGGGCCTGACGGATGCCCAGGGCCGGCTGCTGCCCGCCAGCGCCGCCCCCGCGCTGGCGCAGCGTTTCAGCCCGCTGCTGGGGCCCACATGAGCGATCTGGTCCCGCCCGACCCCTGGGCCGCGCTGCGCCGCCACACCCCGGCGCGCATCGCGCTGGGCCGCAGCGGCGGCAGTCTGCCCACGGCCGAGGTGCTGCGCCTGGCCAGCGCCCACGCCCGCGCCCGCGATGCCGTGCACGTGCCGCTGGACACGGCCCAGCTGGCCACGGAACTCACTGCCGCCGGCTGGCCGCCGCTGCAGGTGGCCAGCCAGGCGCCCACCCGCCCCGAGTACCTGCGCCGGCCCGACTGGGGGCGTCGCCTGCGGCCGGAAGACACCCACAGGCTGCGCGAGGCCGGGGCTTCCGTCGGCCCCGTCGATCTGGTGGTGGTGGTGGCCGACGGCCTCTCGGCCCTGGCCGTGCAACAACACGCGCTGCCGGTGGTGCTGGCCTTGCACGCCGCATTGCAAGCGGGAAGCGCCAGCGACGGCCCATCGCCGACCTGGGCCCCGGTCGTCATCGCCACGCAGGCCCGCGTGGCGCTGGCCGACGACGTGGGCGCGGCGCTGCAGGCGCGGCTGGCGCTGATCCTGCTGGGCGAGCGCCCCGGGCTCAGCGCCGCCGACAGCCTGGGCGCCTACCTCACCTGGGCCCCGCAGCCCGGCCGCACGGATGCCGAGCGCAACTGCGTCAGCAACATCCGGCCCGAGGGCCTGGCGCCTGTTGCTGCCGGCCAGCGGCTGGCCTGGCTGGTGCGGCAGGCGCTGCGGCGGAGGGTGAGTGGGGTGGGGTTGAAGGATGACAGTGGGACGGCGATGTTGGCCGGTCAAAGGGCGGGCGCGCTGGGATGAAGCTTGATCGTGTACCCGCTGGCCCAGGGGTCGAGGGTCGCGCTTCGCGAACGAAAAGCCCCTCGGACGGGTAGTCACCAGGTTCAGGTGGCGCAGGTCTCGGGTGATCGTCTTGCGCAACGCGATTCATCACCACTTCAAGCTACTCGCGAGAGGCCATGGACTACTCCAATACGATCAATACGAAGATCATCCTCATCGACGGGCAACAGCTTGCAGAATTGATGATCGATTACCACGTTGGCGTGTCAACAGTCGGGATGTACGAGTTGAAGATCGACGCCGACTACTTCGAGCGCGAGTGATGCCTATCCTCTCGCTCCGATCGAACTAGAAGGGCTTCCCCAGCCATCAAGCGATTGCTCGCCAGGAAGAGTTTCGGAGCAATTCATCATGGCGACTGAAACGTTGAGCACCGAGCCGGTGACGGCGAGAGCGAGATGGCCCATCAGGTGATGCACCTTGCTGAGTGGATCACCGATGATGGTGCTGAGGCAGCCCGCCAGCACTGCAGTACCCTGTAGGACGCGGCCACAAACCACACCTGTTGACCGCCGAACCGGAAGGTTTACATGACAATGTTCCTGCGCATCCTGTGCCTATGGGCACTCACACTGGGCTCCGGCGCGCCATGGGCTCAGACCGACAGCGCCACAGCGGAAAGTCTTCTCCGCAAATCAGGCCTCTGGGAACAGTTGTCCACCATCTCGCCTCAGATCGAGTCGGGCATGATGGCCGCGCTGTCCCAGGCCGGCGTGAAGCCGAGCACTGCCGAGGTCGAGCGCATTGCCCGCGCGGTGAAGGAGACGCACGCAGACCACCGGCTCCGGGCCACCGTTGTCCGTGTCGTCACCGAAAAACTCGAGGGGCGGCTGATTGCGGACCTCCAGCAGTGGTACGACTCCCCGGTCGGGCGGCAGATCACCAAACTGGAAGAGGCAGCATCCACGGAAGGCGGCGATCCGAAGGAAGTGATGCGGCAGGGTGCGGAAGTGCTGGGCCAGACCTCGCCGCAGCGCAGGAAACTGCTGGAAGAGCTGCTGGTGGAGATGCGTGCTGCGGAAGCGCTGACCCAGATCACGATCAACACGACAATGGCGGCGCAAAAGGGCGCCGCCAGCGTTCTGCCAGACAGCCCCGCCATGTCTGCAGCGGAAGTGAAAGCCGCCCTGGAGGCACAACGCCCGCAGCTGCTGAAGGTGTTCAGCGCGCTTGTGTTGGCCGGGTTTGCCAGGTCCTACCAACCGTTGACCACAGATCAACTGAACGCGTACGTCTCCTTCGCCAAGTCGGATGCCGGCAGCCACTTCAACACGGTGTGCATCGAAGCGCTGGACGCCGCATTGAGCGAGGCCGCCACGGAACTGGGGCGGCGCCTGCCCAGCACCAGGGATCAGGCGAATACCTAGACTTTCGCCTGGGGCGTCCGGGCCCTTCAGTCAGCTGGATCGCCAGGGGCTGGCCATCCGGCCCTTTGTCAGTCGCTAGACTGGCTTGCTGCGTTGATGCCACACCATGGCCTGAAACCGAAGGAGGGCAAGTCATGATCGCTCGTCGTATTTTTGTCATCCCCGTTCTCGCGATGGCCTGCATCTCGGCCTGGGCCGTCGACGCCCGCGAACGTGGCTTCATCAGCAAGGGCATGCCCGAAGGTGAAGTGATGTTCCGCATCGGCAAGCCGGACCATGAAGCCTTCATCAGGAACGAGCGTGGCCAGCCGGAAGAAAAGTCGTGGACCTACTTTCCGCACTCGCGTGATCCGCAAACGCTGACCATCATCACGCTGAAGGCCGGCGTGGTGGCGAGCATCGAACGCAAGATCGCGCGTTGACGGGCGCCCAGCTCAGAACGCAGCTCACGCTGTTCGTGCCTGCGCCTGAGCGCGCGCCGCTGGAGGCCTTGCGCCAGCGGCTGGACCCGGTGCAGGCCGCCCTGATCGCGGCACACGTCACGCTCTGCCGTGAAGACGAGATCGCCGCGCAGGACGCGGACGATCTCATCGCCCGCATCTGCACCTGGCCGCACGGCCCGCTGACGCTGGCTTTTGGCGCCCCGCAGCGTTTCCAGGGCCATGGTGTGCTGCTGCCCTGTGTGCAGGGCGCCGATGTCTTCCAGCAGCTGCGCCGATGGCTGCTGGCCGACCCCACCGCGCGGCAGCACCATGCCCATCTGACGCTGGCCCACCCGCGCAACCCGCGCGCGGCGGGCAACAGCGATGCCGCGCTGGCCGGCGCGCCGACGTCGATGCACCTGCTCTTCGTGCAGGTGGCGCTGATTCAGCAGGCGGGCGTCCAGGCCTGGCGGGTGCTGTGGCAATGGCCGCTGGGCGGCAACGGTGCACCGACCGTGGGCAGCGCAGGTGTCAACGATTCCGATCCGTCGTGAACCAGCGGCCAGAGCATGGATCAGCGCCGCGCGTCAGCCGCAAACGCCGCATCCATCATCCCCTGCGTCCCGCGTGAAAACTCCAGCGGGCAGGCAAAGCCGCCGCCCTCCCGCACCGCGCGGTTGAAGGCCGCCACCTGCAGCTCGTAGTGGTTGGCGGAAGGCCAGCGCTCGGTGGTGGTCTGCAGCCCGCGGTGCAGCTCCAGCTCCGCCTGGCCGAAGGAGCGGGCGTTGAAGGGCACGGGCAGGCGCAGCACGCCGTCTTCGCCGTGGAAGGCCATCTCCTGGCGCGGGTGCATGCGGGTGGAGGTGAAGCTGCTGAAATCCACGTCACCGAAACGTGCGCTCAGCGTGGCGTAGACGTCCACGCCGTTCTCCCACTGCAGGCGGGCCTGCACGTCGGTGGGCTCCATGCCGGTGGCAAAACGCGCGCTGCCCATCACGTAGACGCCGATGTCGCGCAGCCCGCCGCCGCCCAGCGCGGCCTGGTTGCGGATGTTGTGCGGATCTCGGTTGTTGTAGGCAAAGGCGCTGTCGATGCGCCACAGGCGGCCGATGGCGCCTTCGGCCAGCAGCTGGCGCGCCCGCTGCCACTGCGGGTGGTGCACGATCATGAAGGCCTCGGCGGCCAGCACGCCCGCCGCGTCACGCGCGGCGATCAAGGCGTCGTAGTCGCTGGCCTGCAGCGCCATCGGCTTTTCGCACAGCACATGTTTGCCGGCCTGCATGGCCTTGAGGCTCCAGGCCACGTGCAGGTGGTTGGGCAGCGGGATGTAGACGGCGTCGATGGCCGGGTCGTTGATCAGCGCGTCGTAGCTGCCGTGCACGCGCAGGCCGGGCACGAGGGCGTGGAAGGGCGCGGCCTTGGCCGGGTCTGCCGTGGCCAGGGCGGCCAGGTGCCCGCCCGGCGCCAGCGCCAGCGCCTGGGCCATGAACTCGCGCGCAAACTTGGCCGCGCCCAGGATGCCCCATCGCAGGTCTTGCATGCCCTGTTCCTCGTGGTTGGGTGTTGTGCGGGCAGGATAACGCGCCGCTTTATGCTCCCACGATGCACATCGCCATCCTCACCTTCGACGGCTTCAACGAGCTGGATTCGCTGATCGCCTACGGCATGCTGAGCCGGCTCACGCTGCGGGGTGACGCCGATTGGCGCGTCAGCATCTGCAGCCCCACGCCGCGGGTCACGTCGATGAACGGCCTGACGCTGGACGCCCAGAGCATGCTGGCGGATGCGAACACCGCCGATGCCGTGCTGGTGGGCAGCGGCATGAAAACCCGCGAGGTGGCGGCCGATGCCGCGTTGATGGCGCAGCTGCAGCTGGACCCACAACGCCAGCTGATCGCCGCGCAATGTTCCGGCACTTTCCTGCTCGCCAAACTGGGCCTGCTGGGCAGCGTGCCGGCCTGTACCGACCTGACCAGCAAACCCTGGGTGCAGGCCGCGGGTGTGCAGATCCTGAACCAGGCCTTCGTGGCGCGCGGCAACATCGCCACCGCCGGCGGCTGCCTGTCGGCGGCCTATGTGTCGGCCTGGCTGATCGCGCGGCTGAAGGGCGAAGGCGCGGCACGTGAGGTGCTGCACTACTTTGCGCCGGTGGGCGAAAAGGACAGCTACGTGGCGGGAGCGATGGCGCATGTGGCAGCAGCGGTGCCCGTGCTGGCCTGAGCCCGGCCGCGGGCGCTGAACCTTGGGGATCACCTGTGGGCGAGCAGGGTCAGCGGCTGGCGCAGGCGGTGGATGCGTTCAGGCTCGAAGTGGCCTGATGAGCGCGTGGGGCGCCCTGCTGGAGCCGCTCCAACAAGGGTGAACAGGCTTGCCTCACACGCTCTGAGCCGTTCGGCCGAGCGCGGATCGCTTATATTCTTACCATTCAGCAATCGATGGTTTGAAAGTAAGACGTGACAGCCACTGCCACCTTGTCCAGCAAGTTCCAGATCTCCATTCCCAAGGCTGTTCGGGAGGAGGCCCATTGGACGGCCGGTCAGGAGTTTGTGTTCATCCCCAAGGGCAAGGGTGTGCTCGTCATGCCGGTCCCCGACTTTGCAGAGCTGGCCGGCATCGCCAAAGGGGCTCGCGCGGAAGGCTACCGTGATCGCGAGGACCGCTACTGATGGCTGCGGCGATGCGGGTGGTCGACACCTCGGCCTGGATCGAGTGGTTGACAGGCACGCCGCTGGGGCAAGCCGTCGGCAAGGCGTTTCCGGACAGGTCCCATTGCATCGTACCGACCATCGTGCAGCTCGAGCTGTCGAAGTGGCTGGTGCGCGAGCTGGGTGAAGACCAGGCCGACCAGGTCATCGCCTACACGCAGAAGTGCCGGGTCGTGCCACTGGACACCGGGACCGCGCTGCTGGCGGCCGATCTGCACCGGCAGCACAAACTGGCCACCGCCGATGCCATCGTTTATGCCACGGCACAGAAACACGGGGCCGAGCTGTTGACCTGCGACGAGCACTTCAAAGGCCTGCCCGGCACGCTGTTGCATGCGAAATCCACTCGGAGAAAGTCTTGACGCTGGTGCCGGTGAACCACCCCTGGCGCCTGTCCGTCGCGCCGATGATGGATTGGACCGATCGGCACTGCCGCTACTTCCACCGCCTGATCACGCGCCAGACGCTGCTGTACACCGAGATGGTGACCACCGGGGCGCTGCTGCATGGCGACGTGCCACGGCATCTGGATTTCGACGCCGCCGAACATCCGGTGGCGCTGCAGCTGGGCGGCAGCGAAGCGGCCGACCTGGCCCATGCCGCGCGCCTGGGCGAGCGTTGGGGTTACGACGAGATCAACCTGAACTGTGGTTGCCCCAGCGAACGTGTGCAGCGCGGAGCCTTCGGCGCCTGCCTGATGAACGAGCCGCGCACCGTGGCCGATGGGGTCAAGGCCATGCGCGACGCGGTGGGCATCCCCGTGACGGTGAAACACCGCATCGGCGTGGACCAGACCGAGAGCTACGGCTTTGTGCGCGATTTCATCGGCACCGTGGCCGAGGCC
>CAYTWU010000169.1:0-7699 GCA_964442175.1 uncultured Rubrivivax sp. | reverse complement strand
GTTCGGCACTGATGAAACGCCCGAACAACAAGGTGCTGCGCGCAGGGTCCACGGCGGTCACACCCAGGCAATAACAGACGGTCGAGTTGGCCGCACTGCCACGGCCCTGGCACAGGATGTCTTGCGTGCGTGCCCAGTGCACGATGTCGGCCACGGTGAGGAAATACGGCTCGTACTGCAACTGCGCAATGAGCGCCAATTCCTCTTCTATCGAACGGCGCACCGCTGGCGGCTCGCCCTGCGGGAAGCGCTGCCGCACACCGTCTTCGGTGAGCCGCCGCAACCAGCTGGTGGGGCTGTGGCCCTCGGGCACGATCTCGCGCGGGTACTCGTAACGCAGCTCGTCCAGTGAAAAATGGCAGCGGCCGGCGAACTGCAGCGTGGCGTCCAGCCATTCCGGCCGGTACAGCGCGGCCAGGCGCCCACGGGGGCGCAGGTGCGCCTCGGCATTGGGTTCGAGCGCAAAACCACAGTCGGCCACCGGCTGTTTGAGGCGCGTGGCCGTGAGCACGTCTTGCAGCGCCTTGCGCGAGCGGGTGTGCATCAGCACACTGCCCACGGCCACGATGGGCAGCCCGGTGAGCGTGGCCACACGCTGGGTGATCTCGACCAGCACACCGTCGTGCGCGTGGTGCAGCAGCGGCAGCGCCAGCGCGGCGCGGTCGCCGAACCAGGTGCGCAGCCAGACGGCCTGCGCAAACAGCGTCTCGAACGGCTGCTGCGCCTGCAGCACCGGTGGCGTGAGCAGCAAGGCCAGGCAATCGGGCAGGCCCGCCAGCGTGGGGGTGTTGGGCACCTTGCCTTCCACGTCGCCCATCAGCGCGGTGTACCGGCCCTTGGGTGCCCGGCGGCGGGCCACCGTGATCCACTGCGACAGCAGACCGTAACCGCGGCGCGAGGTGGCCAAAAGCACCAGGCGGGGCCCCGCGGCGTCCTCGGCACTGCGCTGCAGCGCGATCTCGCTGCCGATGATCAGCGGCAGGCCCAGGCGTTTGGCTTCACCATGGGCGCGTACCACGCCGGAGAGCGAACACTCGTCGGTGATGGCCAGGGCGGCATAACCCAGGGCCTGCGCACGCGCCACCAGTTCTTCGGGGTGCGAGGCCCCGCGCAGGAAGCTGAAGTTGCTGCGGCAATGGAGTTCGGCGTAACCGGGGAGCATGGGTATGCTGAAGGCGCGGGGTGGAACCGGCCGCCCAGAATACTGGATAAACAAACAGTTGTGAGGACATTCTGCGCCTGATGGCCTTCGCCGCCGCCAGCCTGGTGCTGGCCCTCACGCCAGGCCCGGGGGTGTTGTTCATCGTCGCCCGCACGCTGGCCGCCGGGCGGCGCGCCGGGCTGCTGGCGGTGGCCGGCGTGGCCGCGGGCAACTTCGCCAACGCGGTGGCGGCTTCACTCGGCGTGGCAGCGCTGTTTGCGCTGTGGCCACCGGCGTTCACGGGCCTGCGTGTGGCCGGTGGGGTCTACCTGGTCTGGCTGGGCATGCAGGCGTGGCGGGCGCCCGCCGCCGCGCCGGTGGCACCCGGCACACAAGCCTTCTGGGTGGCGGTGCTGAACCCCAAGACCACGCTGTTCTTCGCTGCGCTGCTGCCGCCCTTCCTGGACCCGGCCGGCTCGGCCGTGCTGCAAAGCCTGCTGCTGGGTGCGGTGTTCGTGGCCATCGCCGCGGCCACCGACAGTGCCTACGCGCTGGCGGCCGGTGCGTTGGCGCCGCGCCTGGCGGGTGCGGCGCGCTGGGGCCGCGGGGTCGCGGGGGTCGTCTACATCGGGCTGGGCCTGTATGCGGCCTGGCCCTGAACCCGCGCAGCAGTCCGGTTGGGCACCAACGCCGGGCGTCAAGCCAGGGCGCGCCGCAGCGCCGCGGCGCACAGGTCCACCGCGGTGTTGGCTTCGGCGATCAGCCGCCCCATCGTGATGAAACCGTGGATCTGGCGCTCGAAGCAGACGTACTGCGTCGGCACGCCGGCGGCAGACAGCACGTCGGCGTACTGCCGGCCTTCGTCGCGCAGCGGGTCGAAGCCGGCGGTCAGCACCAGGGCCGGCGGCAGGCCGGCGTGGTCGGTGGCCAGCAGCGGGCTGGCGCGCCAATCGGTCCACTGGGCCGCGTCGGCGATGTAGTGGCCGCGGTAGTAGGCCATGCTGTCGGTGGTCAACAGGTACCCCTGGCCGTTGCTGGTGTGCGAGGGCGCAACGGCACGCTGGTCGGTGGCCGGGTAGATCAGCAACTGGAACGCGGGCAGCGGCAGGCCGGCCTCCCGCTGCGCCAGGCAGACCACGGCGGCCAGGTTGCCACCGGCGCTGTCGCCACCCACCGCGATGCGGCTGGTGTCCAGGCCCAGGCCGTCGCCTTCGGCCTGCACAAAACGCAGCGCGGCCACGCAGTCGTCCACCGCGGCCGGAAAGCGGTGCTCGGGGCCCAGCCGGTAGTCCACCGCCAGCACCGCGCAGCCGGCGCCGGCGGCCAGGCTGCGGCACAGCACGTCGTGGGTGTCCAGGTCGCCGATGACCCAGCCGCCGCCGTGGAAGTACACGAGCACCGGCAGCGCCGCGTCATCGGACACGCTGGCCGGGCGCACCAGGCGCATCGCCACGCCGGCGGCCTGCAGGTCGCGCACCCTGCCCACGGGCGGCGGATCGGGCTGGGCGAAGCTGCGCCGGTCGCGGTAGGCGGCGCGCGCCTCGGCCGGGGTCTGCGTGTGCACCGGCGGCACACCGCGCTGCAGCATCAGGTCGAGCAGCGCACGGGCTTGGGGGTCGAGCATCAGGAGAGCCTTTCAGGAGCGGCGCAGTGTAGGCGGCAGGGCAGAATGGGGCATGAGTTCCGCCTTGACCCTGCGCCCGCACCGCCCGGGCGACATCGGCTGGATCGTGATGCGCCACGGCGCCCTCTACGCCGATGAGTACGGCTGGGACAGCCGCTTCGAGGCCCTGGTGGCCCGCATCGGCGCCGACTTCATCGAACGTTTCGACGCCACGCGCGAGGCCTGCTGGATCGCCGAGCGTGACGGCCAGGCGCTGGGCTGTGTCTGCCTGGTGCAGGCGCGCGACGAGGCCAGCGGCGCCATCGAACCCGGCACGGCCCAACTGCGCCTGCTGCTGGTGGAGCCGGCGGCGCGCGGCCAGGGCCTGGGCCAGGCGCTGACGCAGGCCTGCGAGGCCTTTGCCCGCCAGGCGGGATACACCCGCATCCGGCTGTGGACCAACGCCAACCTGCTGGCGGCGCGCGGCATCTACCAGCGCGCCGGTTATGTGCTGACGGGCAGCGAGGCCCACCACAGCTTCGGCCACGACCTGGTGGGCGAAACCTGGCTGTTGACGCTGTGACGGCCGCCCTGACCTGCGACTGCAGCAGCGCACTGCCCTACGCCGCCTGCTGCGGCCGCTGGCACGCCGGCGCGCCCGCGCCCGACGCCGAAGCCCTGATGCGCTCGCGTTACAGCGCCTATGTGCGGGGCCTGCAGGCCTACCTGCGTGCGACCTGGGCGCCCGAGACCTGCCCGGCGCTGATCGAGCCCGATCCACCGGGCCTGAAGTGGCTGGGGCTGCAGGTGAAGCAGCACCGCGTGCTGGATGCAGAGCACGCGACCGTGGAGTTCGTCGCGCGCAGCAAGCTGGGCGGTCGGGCCCACCGGCTGCACGAACTCAGCCGCTTCGAGCGCCGCGCCGGGCGCTGGCTCTACGTGGACGGCGAGCAACGCTGATCCCGCGACAATGCGGGCCCACCCCCGGCCCGCTGCATGCCCCCTGCACTGCCCCACGCACTCCCCCCCGGCCTGATCGCCGCCGCCCTTGCCCACATCTGCTGGGGCCTGTTCCCGCTGTACCTGAAGCAGGTCGCACATGTGAACGCGGTCGAGGTGGTGGCCCACCGCTCGCTGTGGTCTCTGGTTTTTGTGTTCGTGCTGCTGGCGGCCTGGCGCCGCCTGGCCTGGTGGGGCCCGGCGCTGCGCGACGGCCACACCTTGCGCGTGTTCGCCGCCTCGGCGCTGCTGCTGAGCCTGAACTGGGGGCTGTACGTCTGGGCCGTGGCGGCCGGGCGCATCGTGGACGCCAGCCTGGGCTACTTCATCAACCCGCTGTTCAACGTGCTGCTGGGGGTGCTGGTGCTCAAGGAGCGCCCGCGGCCGCTGCAGTGGGCCGCGGTGGGCCTGGCCGCCTGCGGGGTGCTGTGGCTGATCGTCGGTGCCGGCGAGTGGCCGTGGATCGCGCTGGTGCTGGCGGGCAGCTTCGGCCTCTACGGCCTGCTGCGCAAGACCGCGCCGCTGGGCGCGGCAGAGGGGCTGGCGCTGGAGACGCTGATGCAGGCGCCGCTGGCCGCCGGCCTGCTGCTGTGGTGGGCGTGGCAGGGCACGGGGGCCTTGTCGCTGCAGGCCCCGCAGACCAGTGCGTGGCTGCTGCTGGCCGGGCCGTTCACGGCCATCCCGCTGCTGTTGTTTGCCGCCGGGGCGCGGCAGCTGCCGCTGGCCACGATGGGGCTGCTGCAGTACCTGGGGCCGACGATCCAGTTCGCCCTGGGTGTGTTTGTCTACCAGGAGCCCTTCAGCAGCGACCGCGCCGTCGGCTTCATGCTGATCTGGGCGGCGCTGGCGCTGTACAGCGCCGAATCGCTGCGCGTCTGGCGGCAGCGGGGCGCCTGACCCCGTGGGTGGGGCAGATGCCCCACCCCCAGGAGCCGACTTCGCCGTCGGCCAAAAATTGTGCAATGCCGACAAGGACTTGCGCAGGGTCGCCCACTGGCACGGCGGCTGCGTGGCAGAGCTTGTTCTTCCACCCACCGAGACCACACCATGTTCTTGCGCACCCCCCTCCTGCTCGCCTGTGTCCTGACCGCCGGCAGCGCCATCGCCGGCCCCAAGTGCACCGACGAACCCCAATCCCGCTGGCTGAGCGAAGCCGAGATGACGCAGAAGTTCCAGGCCCTGGGCTACCGCGACGACGTGAAAAAACTGCATGTCTCCAAGGGCCGGTGCTGGGAGATCTACGGCCACGACAAGGCGGGCAAGAAGGTGGAGATCTACTTCCACCCGATCACCGGCGCCATCGTCGAAGCCAACGTCAGGGACTGAGCCGTGGCCGCGCCACGCACCCCCGTCTGGGACCGCTTCGTCCGCGGCTTCCACTGGGCCCTGGTGGCCAGTTTTGGCACGGCCTGGTGGTTCACCGAGCGCATCGGCTGGCTGCACAAGGGCGCCGGCTACACCGCCGCCGGCCTGGTGCTGGCGCGGGTGGTCTGGGGGTTCGTGGGCAGCCCCAACGCCCGCTTTGCCCAGTTCGTGCCCGGGCCGCGCCGTTTGTTCAGCTACCTGGGCCTGCTGCTGCGGGGCCGCGAGCCGGTGCACACGGGCCACAACCCGGCGGGCGCGGTGATGATCCTGTTCCTGCTGGCGGCCGTGAGCTGCATCGCCATCAGCGGCTGGATGCTGACGCTGGACGCCTTCTGGGGCAACGAGTGGGTCGAGACCACGCACACGCGGCTGGTGGACCTGACCGTCGCCGCGGTGTTCGTTCACGTGCTGGCCAACCTGTACGGCAGCCGGCACCCGGGCAACAACCTGATTCGCGCGATGATCACCGGTCATAAATCACCGCCACCCGCAGAGCCACCGCCATGCCCGCGCACCGACACACCCTCGTCCTCGGCCTCCTGATCACGTGGCTGGCTGGCACGGCCACAGCCGGCCGGCCCTTTGCCACCGAAGACGCGGGCGTGCTGGCCGGCGGCGAATGTGAGTTCGAGGCCTATGCCGCGCACGCCAGCACCCGCGGCAGCGCCAGCGAAAGCGGGTGGTGGCTGCAACCCGGGTGTGGCCTGGGCGCGCTGCTGGGGCGCGACGTGCAGCTGGGCCTGGGCGCAGGCCGCAGCCGCAGCGGTGGCCGCAGCGCCACCGGCGTGGCGCTGGGCGGCAAGTGGGCCCTGTCCACGGGCGGGGACGAGGCGCCGCAGTGGGCCCTGGCCTTTGGCACCGGCGCGGCCAAGACCGACGGCCGCTGGCAACACGACGGCCACGGCGCCAGCCTGGTGCTCAGCCTGCCGGCCGGTGGCGGTGCCTGGCACGCCAACCTGGGCCACGCGCGGGGCGGTGGTGCCTCAACGACCACCTGGGCCGTGGCGCGCGAACAGAGCTTCTTCGAGGGCCTGGACGGCGGCGTCGAGCTCTACGGCGACGACCACGGTGCGCCCTGGGCCGGCGGGGGCCTGCGCTGGGCCGCCACTGAACGGCTGACGCTGGACGTTTCGGCCGCCTGGCAGGCCGACGGCCGGCGGGCGCGTGCCTTCAGCGTGGGGATGAAGATCGCCTGGTGACGAGCCATAGCTTGATTCAATGCTGCGGATTTTCTCAATCAATGCGAACGATGCTGCACTGCAACCAGAATAGCGGCTGTTCAGGGTTACTCCCAACCCTCCAACCGCCCTCAGGAGCATTGCATGTCCCTCATCAACACCCCCGTCCAGCCGTTCAAGACCCAGGCCTTCCACAACGGCAAGTTCGTTGAAGTCACCGAACAAAGCCTGAAGGGCCAGTGGTCGGTGCTGATCTTCATGCCGGCCGCCTTCACCTTCAACTGCCCGACCGAGATCGAAGACGCGGCCGAGAACTACGCCGCCTTCCAGAAGCTGAAGACCGAGGTCTACATCGTCACCACCGACACGCACTTCTCGCACAAGGTGTGGCACGAGACCAGCCCGGCCGTCGGCAAGGCCAAGTTCCCGCTGGTGGGCGACCCCACCCACACGCTGACCAACGCCTTCGGCGTGCACATCCCCGAAGAAGGCCTGGCGCTGCGCGGCACCTTCGTCATCAACCCCGATGGCGTGATCAAGACCGCTGAAGTGCACAGCAACGAGATCGCGCGTGACGTCAAGGAAACGCTGCGCAAGCTCAAGGCCGCCCAGTACACCGCCGCCAACCCCGGCCAGGTCTGCCCGGCCAAGTGGAACGAAGGCGCCGCCACGCTGACCCCGTCGCTGGACCTGGTCGGCAAGATCTGATGTGGACGTGGGACCCTGCCTGCGCAGGGGCCCGCGCCTCATCAGAGCCTGGCGCCTCTGGCGACAGGCCTAAGGCAATTTCGACAGAGCCCTCGGGCCCTGTCGTCAACGCCCCCCGCCGGCCATGACGACCGGGCCGGACCACGCACGCCCCCACGCCCTCACGTTTCACCGGAGAACACCATGCTCGACGCCAACATGCAAAACCAGCTCAAGGCCTACCTGGAGCGCATCACGCAGCCGGTGGAAATGGTGGCCTCGCTGGACGACCGGCCGGAATCGGCGCAGATGCAAACGCTGCTGGCGCAGATCGCCGGCCTGTCGGACAAGGTGACGGCGCGCTTTGATGGCACCGACACGCGCCGCCCGTCGTTCCAGATCACCCGCATCGGCGCCGACATGGGCCTGCGCTTTGCCGCCATCCCGATGGGCCACGAGTTCACCTCGCTGGTGCTGGGCCTGCTGCAGGCCGGTGGTTACCCGCCCAAGGTGGAGGCCGATCTGATCGCGCAGATCCAGGCGCTGGAAGGTGACTTCGTCTTCGAGACCTGGATGAGCCTGACCTGCCACAACTGCCCGGACGTGGTGCAGGCGCTGAACCTGATGGCGGTGCTGAACCCGCGCATCCGCCACACGGCGGTGGACGGTGGCCTGTTCCAGGCCGAGGTGGACGAGCGCCAGATCATGGCCGTGCCAGCGGTGTAC
>CAYTWU010000168.1:0-7708 GCA_964442175.1 uncultured Rubrivivax sp. | reverse complement strand
CCATCGACTTCGAGGTGCAGTGGCAGATCGACCGCCTGGAAGACGGCCTGAAGATCGACCAGGCCACCGTGCTGTTCGATCCCGACACTGGCGAAACGCGGGCGATGCGCAGCAAGGAAGACGCGCAGGACTACCGCTACTTCCCCGACCCCGACCTGCCGCCGCTGGTGATCTCGCCGGAATGGGTGGCGCGTGTCCAGGCCGGCCTGCCCGAGCTGCCGGCCGCGATGGCCAGCCGCTTCGAGCGTGACGACGGCTTGCCGGCCACCGACGCCGCGCTGATGACGCAGAGCCTGGCCTTTGCGCAGTACTACGAAGCCGCGCGCGATGCGGGCGCGCCGGCCAAGGCGGTGGCGAACTGGCTGATGGGCGAGGTGGCCAAGCGCCTGAACGCCGCCGGCGCCGGCATCGAGGCCTGCCCGGTCCCGCCGGCCCGGCTGGCGCTGCTGCTGCAGCGCATCCAGGACGGCACGATCTCCAACAACGCCGCGCGCCAGGTGTTCGAGGCGCTGTGGTCCGGCGAAGCCGATGATGTCGACGCCGTCATCGCCGCCAAGGGCCTGAAGCAGATGAACGACAGCGGCGCGCTGGAGGCCATCGTCGCGCAGGTGATTTCTGCCAACGCCAAGTCGGTGGAGGAGTTCCGCGCTGGCAAGGACAAGGCCTTCAACGCGCTGGTCGGCCAGGTGATGAAGGCCTCGCAGGGCAAGGCGAATCCGGCCCAGGCCGGGGAGATTCTGCGCAAGCTGTTGACGCAGGCCTGATCAGCGCACCGGCCGACTCGAGGGGTCAGCGCACCGGCCGACTGGCGGCCGGGGGCGCCGGGGCCGGCGACACCAGCGAGCCCGGCGCGGCGCCGGCCCACAGGCGCTTCAGGTGCGCCAGTTCGGCGTCGTAGAGCTTGTTGATGCGCACCAGCTCGGCCTCTTGCGTCTGCATCGCCGAGCGCTGCGCGGCGAACGAGGCGTCGTTGGCGTCGAGCTGGGCCTTCAGCGCCACCGGCAGCGGCTTGCCGGCGTAGAACTCGGCTTCGTCCAGCAGCGGCTTGCGGTCCAGGCCCAGCGCCTCCAGGCGCAACGATGACGCACGGATGGCCAGCTTCACGGTGTCCAGCGCGGCCATGCGGGCCTTGTCGTGCGCCGCCTGGTCCGGGAAACGCGCCATCAGGTTGCGGTCGCGGCGCACGGCGTCGGCCTGTGCGGCACGGGCCTCGGCAGCCTTGCGGTCGCGGGCCTCCTGCTCGGCCCGTTCTTCCATCGTCAGCGTGGGCGGCTTGACGGTCTTCAGCGAGCCGTCGCGGTTGAGCACCCGCTGCTCCTTGTGCGTGCAGGCCGGGATCGGGCGGTCGGACGTGAGCCGGCGGCCCTGGTCGTCGATGCAGGTGTAGATGCCGGCGGCCGAGGCGGCGGGTTTGTTCTGCGCCGCCGCCCACGGGCAGGCCACGGCCAGGGCCAGCAGGCCGAGGGTGGTGCGCAGGGCGGGCAGCGTGCGGTTCATCGGGTGTGTGATCAGGTTCCGTAGCGGGCGCGGTAGGCCTGCACGGGCCCGGTCGCCGCGTGCAGAGCCGGGTCTTGCCCGGACTGCAGATACTGGAGCAGGTCGTCCAGGGTCGCAATGGCCGCAACGTCCAGTTTCAGTTGCTCGCGCACATATTGCACGGCCGACCAGGGAACGTCGGCACCGTTTTCGGTGGCCTTCTCCTGCCGGTCCAGCGCGATGGTCACGCCGCAGGGCGTGGCGCCTGCGGCCTGGATCATCGCAATGGATTCGCGTACCGAGGTGCCGGCAGAAATCACGTCGTCGATGATGAGCACGCGGCCGGCCACCTTGGCGCCGACCAGGGTGCCGCCTTCGCCGTGGCCCTTGGCTTCCTTGCGGTTGTAGGCAAAGGGCAGGTTGTGGCCCAGCCGGGCGAGCTCGATCGCAACGGCGGCCGCCAGCGTGATGCCCTTGTAGGCCGGGCCGAAGAGCATGTCGAACTGCAGGCCCGAAGCCACCAGGCGCCGTGCATAGAATGAAGCGAGGCGGCCGAGCTTGGTGCCGTCGTCAAACAGACCGGCGTTGAAGAAGTAGGGCGACAGCCGCCCCGCCTTGGTCTTGAATTCACCGAACCGCAACACCTCGGCCTCGACGGCGAAGCGCACGAATTCCTGCGCCAGGGGATCGCTGTTGCTCTGAGTGCTCATGGAGGCCTGCTTGTTTCGACTGGTCACGCTCAACCTGAACGGCATCCGCTCGGCGGCCGACAAGGGCTTTCTCGAGTGGGCGGCGCAAACGGGCGCCGATTGTATGGGCGTGCAGGAGGTCAAGGCGCAGGCCGACACCATCACCGGGCGCTTCGAGCGGGTGGGCGGCATGGACGGCCACTTCCAGTACGCCGAGAAGAAGGGCTACTCCGGTGTCGGCCTCTACACGCGCAAGGCGCCCAGTGATGTGCGCATCGGCTTCGACGGCGGCGAGTTCGATGCCGAGGGCCGTTATGTCGAAACCTGCTACGACACCGCCAAACGCAAGTTCAGCGTCATCAGCTGCTACTTCCCCAGTGGCTCCAGCGGCGAGGAGCGGCAGGCCGCCAAGTTCCGCTTCCTGGACCGCATCTACCCGCACCTGATGGCGCTCAAGGCCGAGCGCGAGTTCATCCTGGTGGGCGACATCAACATCGCGCACCAGGCCATCGACCTGAAGAACTGGCGCAGCAACCAGAAGAACAGCGGCTTCCTGCCCGAAGAACGGGCCTGGATGACCAAGCTGCTCACCGAGGGCGGCCTGGTCGATGTGTTCCGCACCCTCAACCCCCACGCCGAGCAGTACACGTGGTGGAGCAACCGCGGCCAGGCCTGGGCCAACAACGTGGGGTGGCGGCTGGACTACCACCTGGCTACGCCCGCCATCGCCGCCAAGGCCAGGCGCGAGGCGATCTTCCTCGACCAGCGCTTCAGCGACCATGCACCGCTGACCATCGATTACGACTTCAAGCTCTGACCCACGGGCTTGCCGCCATTCCCAAGCGGCGCGACTTGCGCGATCATCAATCCGTTACAAATAACTACAGATCACCGCACCGACGGCCGGAGGACCGCTGGCGGCACGGTGACACCCCACTCACCGTGGCTGCCGCTCCCACCGCCTTGCCGGACGCCGCGACGCTGTTCGACCAGCTCGCCGACGCCGTCTACCTGATCGACCCGGACACCTCGGCCATCGTCTGGGCCAACCGCCCCGCCTGGGCCAGTCTGGGCCTCAGCAGAGAAGACGTGCTCGACCACAGCGTGCTCAGCCTGCAAAAGGACGTGCACGGCCTGCCGCAATGGTCCGAGATCGCCGAGGTGATCAAAAGCACCGACTGTTTCCGCTTCCTGGGCCGGCATCGGCACCAGGACGGACACGAGGTGGAGGTGGAGGTCAACACCACGCACTTCACGCTGGATGGGCGGGCGTACTTCCTCTCGGTGGCGCGTGACATCACCAACCGCGTGGCCGACCAGGGCAGCGCCCACAGCCGCGAGAAGCAGCTCTGGTTCGCGCTCAACGAGGCCGTCGACGGCCTGTGGGATTGGGAGGTGCCCAGCGGCCACCTGTTCTTCAGCCCGCAGCTCAAGCGCATGCTGGGCTACGGCCCCGAGGAGATGCTGCCGCACCTGGACACCTGGGCGCAGAACGTGCACCCCGACGACGCGCCGCGCGTGATGGCCGCGCTGGACGAACACCTGCAAGGCAAGCGCATGCGTTACGAAGCCGAGTACCGGCTGCGCAACCGCAACGGCCACTACCTGTGGGTGCACGACCGCGGGCGCGTGTGCGAGTCCGACGCCCAGGGCCGGCCCACGCGCATGGTGGGCATGGTGCAGGACATCAGCGAGCGCAAGCAGCTGGAGCTGCGGCTGCAATCGCTGGCCGCGCAGGACATGCTCACCGGCCTGGCCAGCCGCCTGGAGGGCAGCCACGTGCTGCAGGCCCAGGCGGCGGCCTGCCAGCGCCTGGGCATGCCGCTGGGCCTGGCCTTCATCGACATCGACCACTTCAAGGCCGTGAACGACGAACACGGCCACCTGGCGGGCGACGAGGTGCTGAAGGCGGTGGCGCAGCGCGTGCAGGCCGGGGTGCGCGGCAGCGATGTGCTGTGCCGCTGGGGCGGCGAGGAGTTCCTGCTGGTGGCGCCGCAGACCGGCGCGGACCAGCTGGTGGTGCTGGCCGAGAAGCTGCGGCTGTCGGTGCGGGATGCGATGTGCACACACCGGCCGCCAGTGACCATCAGCGTCGGCGTGGCCTCGGCAGATGCCCCGCAGATCGACGTGACGGCATTGCTGGCGCGGGCGGACGCTGCGCTTTACCGCGCCAAGCAGGCAGGCCGCAACCGCGTCGAGTGCGGCTGAGCCTGCGCCGGCCGTTTCAGGCGGCCACGGCGCGCATCGATCGCACCAACTCGCGGCCCTTGCGCAGCGCAAAGCTCATCGCGTCGTCGGCGCTGGCCCAGCGGTGGCCGCAGGAGAGGCGGTCGTCGCTGAAGGTGTCGCGGCCGGCCGCCGGGTGGCGCACCACCAGCGCGGCGGTGTAGCCGTCGCCGATCGGCGACTCCAGCGCGCCCACGTAGATGCGGTACTCGCCTTCGGTGATTTCCTGGAAGTGCATCCTGGTCTCCTGGCACGGGCACTGAGCCCCAACGGTCGCGCATGGTGCGCGCGCGCGGGCACGATGGGTATCCACCGCAGGGGGGCACTCGTTGGGGGGATGTACCCGTGGTGGCGCGGCGCTGCTGGCGCGTAAGCTCTCCGCCGGCCGCTCCGGCCGTGGCTCAGCACAAGGAAGCCCACCGCATGATGCCTGCCTACCTGCGCATGCCCACCCTCCGCGGCGACCAGCTGGTCTTCGTCTGCGACGACGACCTCTGGGGCGTGCACGCCGACGGCGGTGTTGCGCGCCGCCTCAGCGACGGCCTGGGCGAACCCGCCTGGCCCGCCCTCTCGCCCGATGGCCAGTGGCTGGCCTACACCGGCCGCGATGCGCTGCACACCGAGGTCTGGTTGATGCCGGCGGCTGGCGGGCCGACGCAGCGCCTGACCTGGTTCGGGGCCGACACCCAGGTGCGTGGCTGGACGCCCGAGGGCCACATCCTGTTCGTCAGCAACCAGGGCCAGCCCTTCCTCCGCAACCACCAGGCCTACACGCTGGCGCCCGAAGGCGGTGGCCCTGAGCCGCTGGTGCTGGGCCAGGTCAACCACCTGGCCTTCGGTCCGAACGGTGCCCGGGTGATAGGCCGCAACACCGCCGACCCGGCGCGCTGGAAGCGTTACCGGGGCGGCACCGCCGGGCACCTGTGGGTGGACGCGGCCGGCCAGGGCGAGTTCCAGCGCCTGCGCGGGCCCGATGGCAACCTCACCTGCCCGATGTGGCTGGGCGACCGGCTGTGGTTCCTGTCCGACCACGAAGGCGTGGGCAACCTGTACTCGTGCCGGCCTGACGGCAGCGGCCTGCAGCGCCACACCGACCACGGGCAGCACTACGCCCGCCACGCCAGCACCGATGGCCAGCGCATCGTCTACCAATGCGCCGCTGCGCTGTGGGTCTTCGACCCCGCCACCGATCTGGCCCGCCCGCTGCCCATCGAGGTGCCGGCGGCCCGCACGCAGACCAGCCGCCGCAGCATCGTCGCGGCCGAGCACCTGGGCGGTTTTGCGGTGCACCCGCAGGGCCACAGCGCGGCGCTGGATGTGCGCGGCAAGCTGGTCACCCTGCCACTGTGGGACGGCGCCGTGCGCCAGCTCGGCCCGGCCGATGGTGTGCGCCACCGCCTGGGCCAGTGGCTGGCCGATGGCCGCACGCTGGTGGCCGTCTCTGATGCCGACGGCGAAGAACGGGTGGAACTGCACCGCCACGGCCAGGTGCACCCGCTGCCCTGGACACCCGAGCAGCTGGGCCGCGTGGTGGCACTGGCCGCCGCGCCGCGGGGCGACCGCGTGGCCGTCGCCAACCACCGCAACCAGCTCTGGCTGGGTGACACCGCGAGCGGCGCGCTCACGCTGGCCGACACGCGCGACGCCGGCCGCATCGACGACCTGGCCTGGTCGCCCTGCGGCGGCTGGCTGGCCTATGCCGCGTGGACGGACGCACGCCACCGCGCCATCGTGCTGCTGGAGGTCAGCACCGGTGCCACGACGGCGGTCACGCAGCCCGAGTTCCACGACTGGGCGCCGGCCTTCGACCCCGAGGGCAAGTACCTGTACTTCCTCTCCAACCGCACCTTCGACCCGGTCTACGACAGCCTGCAGTTCGAGCTCAGCTTCCCGCGCGGTGCGCGGCCCTACCTGCTGGCGCTGCAGGCCGATGCCGCGCCGCCCTTCGTGCCCGCGCCGCGCGGCTTGAAGGAGCCCAAGCCCGAGGCCAGCGCCGACAAACCCGCCGCCACCAGCGGCCTGACCCGCATCGACCTGCCCGGCCTGGCCCAGCGCGTGGCGCCTTTCCCGGTGCAGGAGGGCCGCTTCGGTGCCATCGCCGGCGCGGCCGGTGGCCAGGTGCTGTGGACCCGGTTGCCCATTGCCGGCGCACATGGCCGCGGCGGCCACACCGAAGGCCCGGGCGTCCTGGAGCGCTTTGACTTCGCCACCGGCCAGGTCGAGACCGGCATCGCCCCTGCCGATGCCTTCACGGTCGCGGCCGACCACCACACCGTGTTGCTGCGCGTGGGTTCGCGCCTGCGCGCTATCGCCGCCGACCGCAAGCCCGACGACAAGGCCGGTGGCGACAAACCCGGGCGCGAGAGCGGCTGGCTGGACCTGGGCCGCGTGCGGCTGCAGCACGAGCCGCGTGCCGAGTGGCGGCAGATGCTGCGCGAGGTCTGGCGCCTGCAGCGCGACCAGTTCTGGGTGGCCGACATGTCGGGCATCGACTGGGCCGCGGTCTGGGACCGTTACGCGCCGCTGCTGGACCACGTGGCCACGCGCGCCGAGTTGTCCGACCTGGTGTGGGAACTGCAAGGCGAACTGGGCACCTCGCACGCCTACGAGTCGGGCGGCGACCACCGCAAGCCGCCGGCCCTGGCCCTGGGCCAGCTCGCGGCCGACCTGCGCTGGGACGGCCAGGGCTGGGCCATCACCCATGTGGTCGCCGGTGACGCCTGGGACCCGGCGGCCGATTCGCCGCTGCGCGCCATCGGTGTCGGGGCGCAGCCGGGTGAACGCATCGTCGCCGTCGGCGGCCAGCCGGTGGATGCGACACGTCCCCCGCAAGCGCTGCTGCTCAACCAGGCGGGGGCGACGGTGTCGCTGAGCCTGGCGAATGAACAGGGCACACGCGAGGTGCTGGTGCGCCCGCTGGCCGACGACAGCCCGGCCCGCTACCGCGAGTGGGTGGAGCGCAACCGCGCCTGGGTGCACGCGCAGACCGGCGGCCGCGTGGGTTACCTGCACGTGCCCGACATGATGTCGGCCGGTTTTGCCGAGTTCCACCGTTACTTCCGCACCGAGTGCGACCGCGACGGCCTGGTGGTGGACCTGCGCTACAACCGCGGCGGCCATGTCTCCGAGCTGCTGCTGGAGAAGCTGGCCCGCCGGCGCATCGGCTACAACCTCGCGCGCTGGCAGCGGCCCGCGCCCTACCCGGACGAATCACGGGCCGGCCCGGTGGTGGCGCTGACCAACGAACACGCCGGCTCCGACGGCGACATCTTCAGCCACGGCTTCAAGCTGATGCAGCTGGGCACGCTGGTGGGCAC
>CAYTWU010000167.1:0-7724 GCA_964442175.1 uncultured Rubrivivax sp. | reverse complement strand
GCGTCCACCACCACGGAGCGGAAGTCGTCCGTTGGCGCCGGTGTGGGCGTCATCGTCACGTGCACCTGGCGTGGGTCTTCGTCGTCGGGGAAGAAAAACTGCACCACGCGGTCGGGGTGCTGCTGGCGGGCGGTGGCCAGCACCTGGTCCAGCGGCACGCGGGCGCTGTCGTCGGCCTTGGCGGGGGTCTCGATCTCGGTGCCCAGCAGGTGGCCGATCTCGTGGTGGAAGATCAGCGGCAGCCCGGTGATGCACAGCAGCAGCATGAACAAGGTGCAGACCAGGCTGCTCCAGGTGTGCAGCCAGGCCCAACGGCGCAGGGTGGTGGTCTTCATGGGTTCAGCGCCTGCGCAGGAACCAGCCGATCACCGCCAGCGGGGCGCCCAGGCCCAGCCAGGCGCCGGCATCGCCCCAGCCGTCCACCAGCAGGGCCGAGCCCAGGCCGATGGCTGCGGCCAGGCCCAGCACCAGCGGCCAGGTCCATGCCGCCTGCTCAGGGCGGCCTTCAAGGGGGTGGGAGGTCTTGCCCATGCTTCAGAGTGCGTAGTTCAGGGTGAGCGATGCGCTGCGCGGTGCGCCGTAGATGGCGCCATAGGTCAGGCCGTCGATGTAGGTCTTGTCGAACAGGTTGTCCACGTTCAGGCGCAGCGTGGTGCGGGTGTCCACCGCCCAGGCGGCAAAGGCATTGGCCACGGCGTAGGCGCCCTGGCGTGCGCCGCCGGTCTTGCTGGCGGCCGATTGCCACTGCAGGCTGGCGCCATAGCGCAGCGCCGGCAGCGTGGCCAGCTGGCTGCTGAAGCGCGCCCGCAGCGTGTTGCGCGGCACCCACTCGTAGATGTCGCGTCCATCGGGGCCGGTGAGCTTCATGTGCGTCAGGCCCAGGCCCAGCGTGGTGTGGCTGCCCAGCCGGCCGCTGGCCTCGAGCTCGATGCCGCGTGAACGCACATCCTTGCCCTCGTAGTAGTACTGGCCGTTGGCGTCGATGCCCACGAAGGTGGCCAGCCCCTTCTGCTCGGCGCTGAACACCGCCGCGGTGGTCAGCAGCTGGCCGCCCAGCCACTCGGCCTTCACGCCCAGTTCGGTGTTCACGCCCTGAGCCGGGTCCAGGTAATTGCGGTTGATGTCGTACTGGTCCTGGTTCTGGAAGATGTCGGAGTACGAGGCATAACCCAGCACCTGCGGCGTGATGTCGTAGGTCAGGCCGGCGTAGGGGCTGATCTCCTCCGTGTCCGGGTACTGGGTGGCGTCGATCACTGCACCGTAGATCGAGTTGCCGCTGCGCTGCAGGCGGATCGCGTTGAGGCCGCCGATGGCCTTGAGGCGATCGCTCAGCGCCCAGCGCGTGGCGGCGTAGGCGCGGGTGAGCCGGGTTTCGCCGGCCGAGCTGGGCGCACGCGGCGCCCAGGTGGGCTCGGGGTACACGTCACCGGCGTAGGGGAAGGCGGGCAGCGGCAGGAAGTCGGCCGTGGCCCAGGTGTCGGTGCTGAACTTCTGGCGCGAGTGCGTCAGCCCGGCGATCAGCTCGTGGCGCTGGCCGAAGGCCCGGAAGCGGCCCGTGAGCTTGGCGTCGAACAGGCTGCGTTCGGTGTCCGTGGCGCTGCGGTAGGGCCAGCCCAGCAGGCCGGTGTTGTCGGCGTTCAGGCCGCCGGCATTGGTGTAGGCGTACAGCAGCTTGGTGGACTCCTTGCTGATGCTGTGGTCCAGCGTCAGCTGGGCCTGCCAGTCGGCGCCCAACTGGTGGCTGTACTCGACGAAGGCGCTGTCGGTTTGGGTGTCCCAGTACGTCCAGTCTTGCGAGGTGGACGACGAGCGGGGGAACTTTGCCATCGTGCCGTCGGTGTAGTTCAGCGTCAGCGAGCCCCACATCGGCGAATCCTGCTGCGCGTCGCGGTGCGTGAAACCCAGCGTCAGCACGCCGTTGTCGCCCACCTGGCCGTCCACCACGCCGTACACCGTGGTGTTGCGGTCGTGCTTGGCGCGCAGGTAGGAATCCTTGTCTTCGTGCACGGCCACCAGGCGGCCGGCCCAGGCACCGTCGGCGCTGAGCACGCGGTTGACATCCGCCGCGGCGCGGGCCTGGCCCCAGGAGCCGGCGCCGAGCTGGAACTCGGCCGCGTTTTTGTTCAGCGGCCGCTTGCGCACGTAGTTGATCGTGCCCGAGGCATTGCCCACGCCAGTGAGCAGGCCGTTGGCGCCGCGGATCAGCTCGATGCGGTCGAAGAGGTAGGTGTCCAGGTCCCCGACCACGGTGCCCCAGGAGTTGCTGACCCCGAGGCCGTCGATCTGCGTCATCTGCACCTCGAAACCCCGGGCGTTGTAGACGGCGCGGTTGGTCTCGTAGGCCTCGACGTCCAGGCCGGTGGCCAGACGCAACGCGCTGTTGCTGCCCGTCAGCCCGAAATCAGACAGATCCTGCTGGCTGAGGATGCTGATGCTCTGCGGGGTCTCCTTCACGTCCAGCGGCAGCCCGGTGGCGCCGCTGGAGATGCGGTTGGCGCGTTTGGCGGTGATGACGACGGTCTGCGCGGCGCTGTCTTGCGCCCAGGCTGGCGCAGGGGGGGCGAGCAGGGCGGCGGTAGCCAGCGCGAGCGCTGTGCGGGGGCGTGAGAGGGTCATGGGTGGTGTCTGAATGCAGCAGGGCGCATCGCGCCGGATCGATGCACTGCATTCTAGACACAAATGCGAATGCTTGTTAATTGCACTCGCATCAAGAGGCGGTCACCCGGGGCTGGCCGCCGGCGGCGAAGTGATCACCTCGGCCGCGGTGCGGAAGGCGTCCACCGCCGCCGGGAAGCCGCAGTACACGCTGGCGTGCAGCAGGATCTCCTGCAGCTCGGTCTCTGTGACGCCGTTGTTCAGCGCGCCGCGCAGGTGCAGCTTCAACTCGTGCATGCGGCCCAGCGCGATCAGCATCGAGACGGTGACGATGCTGCGCGTGCGCAGGTCCAGCCCCGGGCGTTGCCAGGTGTTGCCCCAGGCGTGCTGCGTGACCAGCTCTTGCAGCGGGGCGGAAAATTCGGTGGCTTTGCCGAGGGCCTGGTCGACATAGGCGTCGCCGAGCACGGCGCGGCGGGTGGCCAGGCCTTGGGGGTCGAGTTTCATGAGGGACCTGTGGTGGAGAGGGCTAGCATGGAAAGTGCCGCTGGAACCATGCGTCCCACAGCGGCGTCTGCTGGCCCACAGTGTGCAACGCCTGCGCGCCGTAGAGCGTGATGCTCAGCGACACCAGGCTCTGCCCGCCAAAATCCACCGCGCCCAGGGCCGCCAGGCCCGGGCCGGGCTGGTGCAAGCGCAGCAGGGCATCAAACGGCGGTGTTGCACCCACGGACTCCACCACGCCGGCCAGGGCCGGCGCGCTGCCGGATGCGGCCCAGGTCTGGCCAGGCTGCAGGCCCGCCAGGCCGCCGAGCGCGGTGCCCAGCGCGTCCCAGGCCTCGGCCTCCGTGCCGGGTGCGGGCACCATCCACTTCATGATGGCCGGCTGCAGGCCGCGGAAGTGCGTGAGGTACAGCCGCAGCGTGCGCAGGAAGGCGGGCCAGCCGGCCTCGGTGCCCAGGAGCTGGCTGTCCCAGGCGTCGGTGTCGGCCACCAGGGTGTGCGTGATGCGCACGGTGCACATCGGCGTGGCGGTGCCGGTTGCCGGCTCCACCGCCCAGTGGTTGCTGATGGGCGGCGAACCCGGCACCCAGCCGGCGGAATCCGCGCCCCAATGCTGCGGCGGCTGCCAGGCCGAGAGGGTGGACGTGGACGTCATGCCACCACCAAAATCCAGGGTCAGCGACACCGGCTGGCCACCCTGCGGTTCAAACGTGGCCGGCAC
This sequence comes from uncultured Rubrivivax sp., assembly GCA_964442175.1. GTDB lineage: Bacteria > Pseudomonadota > Gammaproteobacteria > Burkholderiales > Burkholderiaceae_C > Rubrivivax. The sequence goes on along the minus strand of CAYTWU010000167.1, from coordinate 3,904 downwards.
AAACCAGGCGGTGAGCCCGGGCCCGGTGGCGATGGCCTGCCAGACCTCCTCCGGCGTGCCGGGCACCTGCATGGCCACCTGCACGGCGCGGCGGCCCGATGCGTCAACCTGGATGCCCATGCAAACCCCCGCTGTGCCGTGGCGATGGCACAAGCGTCGGTTTGCCGGGCACGCTTGTCAAGGCGTTATCCTGCCCGCTGGGCGTCGCAACAGGAACACACCATGGGTCTGATCCAGGCAGCAGCAGGTTCGATCGGCGGCGCATTGGCCGACCAGTGGCAAGACTTCTACACCGTGCCCGAGGGCCTGCCGGCCACGGCCGCGCTGTTTGCCGCCGTGCCTAACGTCACAAATGGCACCAACGCAGGCCGCAGCTCCAACACCCGCGGCTCCACCCACATCATCAGCAACGGCTCGCGCATCGTGGTGCCGGAAGGGTATGGCCTGCTGCTGATGCAGGACGGTGCCGTCACCGCCTTCGTGGCCGAGGCCGGTGCCTACGTGTGGCAATCGGACGATCTGCAATCGAAGTCCATCTTCAGCGGCGGGGGCCTGTTCGATGCCCTGGTGCGCCAGAGCTGGGAGCGCTTCAAGTTCGGCGGCCAGCCGGGGGCGCAGCAGGCGGCGTTTTTTGTCTCGATGAAGGAGCTGCCGGACAACCGCTTCGGCACGCAATCGGAGATCTACTGGGACGATGCCTACCTGAACGCGCAGGTGGGCGCCATCACGCGCGGCAGCTACACGCTGCAGATCGTGGACCCGATCCGCTTCGTCAAGAGCTTTGTGCCCGCCGCCTACCTGCAGCCCGGGCAGGTGTTCGACTTCACCGACCTGGACAACGCCGCCGCCAGCCAGCTGTTCAACGAGGTGGTGGGCTCGCTGGCGCCGGCTTTCAGCCTGTACACCAACGACCCGGCCAAGGGCAACCGCATCACGCGCATCCAGCAGGATGCGGTGGGTTTTGCTGCCAGCCTCTCGGCCGCCGTGGAGCAGGCCTACCAGTGGAAGACCGGCCGCGGCCTGGTGATCGTCAAGACTGCCATCGTCGCCATCGAATACGACGCCAACACGCGAGAGCTGCTGAAAACCGTGCAGCGCGCCGATGCGCTGCAAGGCGCGCGGGGCAACAGCAACCTGCAGGCCTCGGTGGCCGCCGGTGTGCAGGCCGCAGGCCAGAACGCCGGCGTGGCCGGCCTGATGGGCATGGGCATCGCCACCGGGGGCCTGGGCGGGCTGGCTGGGCTGCAGCAGCCGGTGGCCCCGGCGCCGGCGCCTGCCGCTGCATCTGCCCCCGCCGCCGACGACCCCATCGCCCGCCTGACCCGTGCGAAGCAGATGCTGGACGCCGGCCTCATCACGCAAACCGATTACGACACCTTGAAGGCCAAGGTGCTGGGCCTGTAACTGCGGCTGTTGCGCATGGCGCCCGAGCCCCAACGCATCGACACCGCCGACAAGGCCCTGCGCGACGGCCTGAACCCCTGCCCCAAGTGTGGGTCTACGGAGGTGCGCCAGCGCGCCGGCACAGACCGCCTGGTCTGCCTGTTCTGCCGGCACGAATGGGCCTCGGCCCGCGTGCAAGAAGCCTTCGGCCTGGGCGAAGGCATTGCCGAGCTGCAGGGCACGCACATCGCCAGCGGCGCGCGCGACATCGCGGCCGGTGCCAGCCCGCTGCGCAGCTACAAGTGCGGCGGCTGCGGCGCCGAGGTGGTGGTGAACACCGACACCGCGATGACCGCGCGCTGCCACTGGTGCCGCCACGTGCTGGCCGTGAACGAGCAGATCGACGACGGCGCCGTGCCCGATGCGGTGCTGCCGTTCCAGATCAAGAAGGACGACGCGGTGGCGCGCATCCGCGCCTTCGTGGCCAAGCGCCAGATGTTTGCGCTGCAGGCCTTCAAGGATGAGTTCAAGCCGGAGAACGTGGTGGGCGTGTACCTGCCCTACATGGTGGTGGACGCACGCGGCCAGGCCGATGTGGCGGGCACCGGCGAGATCGAGACCAGAAGCTACACGCGCACCGAGGGCAAACGCAAGGTGACGTACTACGACGCCGACGTCTGGCGCGTGCAGCGCCACCTGGACTTCACGGTGGACGATTTGCCGCTGGAATCCAGCGCCCAGCGCGGCAATCTGGACACCAAGGCCAACACGCACAACGTCATCAACACCATCCTGCCCTTCGACACCGAGAACGCGGTGGCCTGGAACGCGGCTTACCTGGTGGGCTACACCTCGGAAAAGCGCGACCGCGACGTGCAGCACCTGATGCCGCGGCTGCAGGACCAGATGCTCTCCATCGCCCGCGCGCAGCTGCAGCGCTCCGTGTAGGGCTACGACCGCGGCGTGCGTTGGGAGCGCGAGCGCATCGGCCTGCAGGGCACCCGCTGGGTGGCCATGTATTTGCCCGTGTGGCTGTACGCCCACCACCAGCCGGGCCGCAACGGCGGCCTGCGCCACTACATCGCCGTGAACGGCCGCACCGGCGAAACCATGGGCAGCGTGCCGGTGCAGCAATGGAAGCTGGTGATGGCCGCGCTGGCCATCGGCACGGTGGTGGAGGCGTTGGCGTTGTGGTTCATATCAAGGTGAGGTGACATGGACGGTGATGCGATCCTGTTCCTGCTGGCCCTGGGCCCGGCTTCCGCGGTGGGCTTCTATTGGGTGGTGCACCAGCATTACCGCAACACGAACCAATCACATGCGTTCGAGCGTGAGACGAAGGTGGAGGTGTTGGCGCTGAAGGGGGAGGAGGGGGACTATAAGGTGGATGAGGTGCGGGGGACGCGGGCGTCGAGGATTCAGGGGGGGAACGAAGCAGATCATCGAAAACGGGTCGCGGGCCTGTAGAGGATTGGAGCTTGATGCGGCTGCTGATGTATTTACATCTCACCAACCGATGACACCCTTTGGAGGGCCGCATGGAAACAAAGCTCAACAGCAAAGGCCAAGTCACGATCCCAAAACGAATCCGTGACGCCACGGGTCTCTCGCCTGGATCAGCGGTGGAGTTCTCGGTGAATGCAGCCGGGGAGATAGTTCTACATCCGCCCAAGGCCGGGCCGGGCATGCGGGCGACGGCGCGTAAACGCTTTGATGCTGTACGCGGCCGAGCCGATGGGCGCTGGCGGACCGACGACCTGATGAAGCTGTTGCGTGCAGACGATTGATGGTCCTGGCGAGACCAACGTCTTTGTGCACGTCCTGTAGAACGCCCCGCATCAGGACGATGGATTCAGCAGCGCGAGAAGGCGCTGGCACCCGGCTCACACGTGGCGGATGTATCCGTCGCTTTCGGCCAAGACCGTTGCATGTAGCAGACCGAGGATTACCCCACTGACTCTTGCTTCGGCATCTGCCGGCGTCCTGGCCATCCCGACCACCTTGCAAATGGCCTTGGCCAAGTCTGATCTCGGCGTGCTGCCGGCACTTTCCAGTACATGGTGCACGATGGCAGCAATCTCCTGCGAACAAACATCGGAGACGTGGCGTTTGGACTCTTCCGGCTCGCCGGCGACCCGAAACAAGCTCCACGTCTTCGGGTCAGTGCCCGTAGGCCAGTAGAAGGTAACGTCCGCCTCACGAGTCCGGTGAATCCCCGCGGGTACCAGCCCACGCAACCGCCCTGAGATGCGAGATCCGGTGCGCTCCAGGCCCCATGCCCGAGCAACACGTTTGAAAAGAAGGGCCTCAGGCATTGGCCCCTCGCCGTCGATGACTCGGCGCAGGTGGTCTTCGAGTCTGCGGTTGGCATCTGTCTCGTAGAACTTCACTGGGTCACCGAGGGGCAGGCTCACGGGCGAGTAGACCGGAATCGCCGGGCCTGCTGCTTGTACGGCTGATGGAGGGTTGAACCGCCCCGGAATTCGCGGAGGCTCGTTGGTTTAAGTCAGGCCGCCACCTC
>CAYTWU010000166.1:0-7760 GCA_964442175.1 uncultured Rubrivivax sp. | reverse complement strand
AGTCTTCGGCGTCTGGCTCTTCGCCCACGCCTTCTTCTGGGAAGACGTCTTCAGCATGGCGGTGCTGGCCTTGCACACGGCCTACCTGTGGGCCTGGTGGACCGGCGCACTGGACCCCCACGCCCTGATGCTGCTGGCCCTGGCGGCCTACGCGGCCTACCTCGTCAACGCCGGGCAGTTCCTGCTCAAGCTGCGCGCTGCGCGCCTGCAGGGCAGCCTCCAACCCGCTGCCACCGCATGAACGCCGTCATCGACATCCGCCCAGCGCCGACGACACCGGCCACGTCGGGCTGCACCGACGCCCCGGTGCTGAAGGAACGCGGCCAGCGCGAGGTCTTCTGCGGCCTGACGGGCATCGTCTGGCTGCACCGCAAGATCCAGGACGCGTTTTTCCTGGTCGTGGGCTCGCGCACCTGCGCCCACCTGCTGCAATCGGCGGCCGGCGTGATGATCTTTGCCGAGCCGCGTTTTGCCACCGCGATCATCGACGACCGCGACCTCTCGGGCATCGCCGACGCCAACGACGAACTCGACCGTGTCGTCGCCCGGCTGCTGGCGCGCCGGCCGGAGATCAAGCTGCTGTTCCTGGTGGGCTCCTGCCCCTCGGAGGTGATCAAGCTCGACCTGTCGCGCGCCGCCCACCGGCTCTCGGGCCGCTTTGCGCCCGACGTGCGCATCCTCAACTACTCCGGCAGCGGCATCGAGACCACCTTCACGCAGGGCGAAGACGCCTGCCTGGCGTCGCTGGTGCCCGAGCTGCCGGCCGGCACCGAAAACAACCTGCTGGTGGTGGGCACGCTGGCCGACATCGTCGAAGACCAGTTCAAGCGCCTGTTCGACGAGCTGGGCATCGGTCCGGTGCACTTCTTCCCGCCACGCCACAGCCGGGCTCTGCCACCGGTCGGCCCGAACACGCAGTTTCTGCTCGCCCAGCCCTTCCTGGCCGACACCGCGCGGGCACTGCAGGAACGCGGCGCCCGCCACATCCCGGCGCCCTTCCCGCTCGGCGCGGAAGGCACCACGCTGTGGCTGCAGGCCGCCAAACGCGCGCTGGGCGGCGACGCGGCGCGTTTTGCCAGCGCCGTGGGCCCGCGCCGCGAACGCGCCGCCCGGGCGCTGGCGCGCCACCGCACGCTGCTGGAAGGCCGGCAGGTCTTCCTGTTCCCCGATTCGCAGCTGGAGCTGCCGCTCGCGCGTTTCCTGTCGCGCGAGCTGGGCATGAAGCTGGCCGAGGTCGGCACGCCCTACCTGCACCGTGCCCACCTGGCCGCCGAGCTGGACCTGCTGCCCGCCGGCACCGTGCTGTCCGAAGGCCAGGACGTGGAGCGCCAGCTCGACCGCTGCCGCGCGCTGCAGCCCGACCTGGTGGTCTGCGGCCTGGGCCTGGCCAACCCGCTGGAAGCCGAAGGTTTGACGACCAAGTGGTCCATCGAACTGGTGTTCACGCCGATCCAGGGCTTCGAGCAGGCGGCCGACCTGGCCGAGCTGTTCACGCGCCCGCTGGTCCGCCGCACCAAACTGGCCGCCTGACATGCAGTTGACCCTCTGGACCTACGAAGGCCCGACGCACGTCGGCGCGATGCGCGTGGCCACCGCGATGACGGGGCTGCACTACGTGCTGCACGCGCCGCAGGGCGACACCTACGCCGACCTGCTGTTCACGATGATCGAGCGCCTGCCGCGCCGGCCGCCGGTCACCTACACCACCTTCCAGGCGCGCGACCTGGGTGGCGACACCGCCGGCCTGTTCCAGCGCGCCGCGCTGGAAGCCTACGAACGCTTCCAGCCGCAGGCGATGATCGTCGGCGCCTCGTGCACGGCCGAGCTGATCCAGGACGACCCGGGTGGCCTGGCCACCGCGATGAACCTGCCCATCCCGGTGATCCCGCTGGAGCTGCCGTCCTACCAGCGCAAGGAAAACTGGGGCGCGGCTGAAACCTTCTACCAACTGGTGCGCACGCTCGTCGGCGCGCAGAAACGCGACAAGCCGGCCCGCCGCGCCGGTGCGCGCCCGCGCTGCAACCTGCTGGGCCCCACCGCGCTGGGCTTCCGCCACCGCGACGACGTGCGCGAGATCCGCGGCCTGCTGGCCGAATTGGGCATAGCTGTGCACGTGGTCGCACCGCTGGGCGCCAGCCCGGCCGACCTGCAGACCCTGACCGATGCCGACTTCAACGTGATGCTCTACCCCGAGACGGGGCAGACGGCCGCCGGCTGGCTGCAGCGCATCCACGGCATGCCCTGCACGCGCACCGTGCCCATCGGCATCCGCGCCACCGGCGAGTTCATCACCGAGGTGCTGGCCCTGGCCGGCCTGCCGGCCGACACCCCCCGGCCCGACGTGCACTCGCGCGCGCCCTGGTATGCCAAGTCGGTGGACTCCACCTACCTCACCGGCAAACGTGTGTTTGTGTTCGGCGACGCCACGCACGCCATCGCCGCCGCCCGCATCGCGCGCGACGAGCTGGGCTTCGAGGTGGTGGGCCTGGGCACCTACAGCCGCGAATTTGCACGCGACATCCGCGACGCCGCCAGGCGCTACGGGCTGGAGGCGCTGATCACCGACGACTACCTCGAGATCGAAGAGAAGGTGGCCGAGCTGGGCGTGGAGCTGCTGCTGGGCACGCAGATGGAGCGCCACATCGCCAAGCGTCTGGGCATCCCCTGCGCCGTGATCTCGGCGCCGGTGCATGTGCAGGACTTCCCGGCCCGACACGCGCCGCAGATGGGCTTCGAAGGCGCCAACGTGATCTTCGACACCTGGGTGCAGCCGCTGATGATGGGCTTGGAAGAACACCTGCTGGGCATGTTCCGGGGTGATTTCGAGTTCCATGAAGGCGCGGCGGCGTCTCACCTGGGGCGCACCGCGGTGGCCGCGCCGGCGCCGGTCGCACCCGCGGTGGCCGAGCTCCAGCCGCAGCCCGAGCCGGCCGCCACCGCGGACAACGTGATCGTGATGGCCACCTGGGCCCCCGATGCGCAGCAGGAGCTGCAGAAGATCCCCTTCTTCGTGCGTGGCAAGGCCCGACGCAACACCGAACGCTTTGCCGCCGAGCGTGGCGTCGCGACGATCACCGTGGAAACCTTGTATGACGCCAAAGCGCACTTCGCCCGCTGAGGCCCTGCCGCTGCGGGTGGCCATCGTCACGATGGACACCCACCTGGCCGGCTCGGTGGAGCGGGCCCGGCCGCAGCTGGCGCAGGAGTTCCCCGGGCTCACGCTGAGCCTGCACGCCGCATCGGAGTACGCCGGCAACCAGCGCCTGGTGGAACGTGTGTGCGCCGACATTGCGCGCGCCGACATCATCGTCGTCGGCATGCTGTTCCTGGAGGACCACTTCCTGCCGGTAATGGACGCCTTGCGCGCGCGCCGCGACAGCTGCGACGCGCTGATCTGCATGGCCTCGGCGGCCGAGGTGGTCAAGCTCACGCGCCTGGGCAACTTCGACATGGACAAACCCGCCAGCGGGCCGATGGCGCTGCTGAAGAAGCTGCGCGGCAACAAGGAGAAAAAGGCCACCGGCGGCGCCGAGCAGATGAAGATGCTGCGCCGCCTGCCGCAGATGCTGCGCTTCATCCCGGGCACGGCGCAGGACGTGCGGGCCTACTTCCTGGCGCTGCAGTACTGGATGGGCGGCTCCGACGACAACATGCTGAACCTGGTGCGCCACGTGATCGACCGCGGCGTGGCCGGGCCGCGGCGTGTGCTGCGCGGCGCGGTGAAGGTGCAGCCGCCGGTGGACTACCCGGACGTCGGTGTCTACCACCCGCGTTTGCCCGGCCGATTGGCGCACGAGATGGCACAACTGCCGGCAGGTGCTGCGCACGGCAGCCATGGCACGGTGGGCATCCTGCTGCTGCGCTCCTACCTGCTGTCCAACAACGCCGGCCACTACGACGGTGTGATCGCCGCGCTGGAAGCCCAAGGCCTGCGCACCGTGCCGGTGTTTGCCGCCGGCCTCGACGCCCGCCCGGCGATCGACAAGTTCTTCATGCAGGACGGGCGGGTCACGGTCGACGCCGTGGTCTCGCTGACCGGCTTTTCGCTGGTGGGCGGCCCTGCCTACAACGACGCACAGGCCGCGCAGGACACGCTGGCCCGGCTGGACGTGCCCTACGTGGCCGCGCACCCGGTGGAGTTCCAGACGCTGGACCAGTGGGGCGGCTCCGAGCGTGGCCTGCTGCCGGTGGAAAGCACCATCATGGTCGCGATCCCCGAGCTCGACGGCGCCACCGGCCCCATCGTCTTCGGCGGTCGGCCGGGTGCCCCTGGCGTCACCTGCACCGGTTGCCACCACGCCTGCACCTTCACCGCCGATGACCGCGCGCAGGACATGCGCACCTGCCCCGAACGTGCGCTGGCCCTGGCCGCGCGGGTGGCCAAGCTGGTAGACCTGCGCCGCAGCGAACGTGCACGTCGCAAGGTGGCGGTGGTGGTGTTCAACTTCCCGCCCAACGCCGGCAACATCGGCAGCGCGGCCTACCTGTCGGTGTTCGAGTCGCTGTTCCACACCCTGGCCGCGATGAAGGCCCAGGGCTACACCGTGGACATGCCGGCCAGCGTGGACGCGCTGCGCGAAGCCGTGCTGCAGGGCAACGCCGCCCAGCACGGTGCCGACGCCAACGTGCACACCCTGATCAGCGCCGACGAGCACGTGCGGCGCGAACGCTGGCTGCCCGAAATCGAGGCCCAGTGGGGCCCGGCGCCCGGCCGGCAGCTGAGCAACGGGCAGTCGATCTTCGTGCTCGGGCGGCAGTTCGGCCACGTGCTGGTGGCGGTGCAGCCCGCCTTTGGCTACGAGGGCGACCCGATGCGCCTGCTGTTCGAACAGGGCCTGGCGCCCACACACGCCTTCTCGGCCTTCTACCGCTACCTGCGCGAGGACTTCCGGGCCCACGCCGTGCTGCACTTCGGCACCCACGGCGCGCTGGAGTTCATGCCGGGCAAACAAAGCGGCCTGAGCGGCGCCTGCTGGCCCGAGCGCCTGCTGGGCGACCTGCCCAACCTCTACCTTTACGCGTCGAACAATCCGTCCGAAGGTGCCATCGCCAAACGCCGCTCCGGCGCCACGCTGATCAGCTACCTCACGCCGCCCATCGCGCAGGCCGGGCTGTACAAGGGCCTGAACGCCTTGAAGGCCTCCATCGAACGCTGGCGCACGCTGGCACCGCTGTCGCCCGAGCGCGCCGACCTGGCCGCACTGCTGCAGGCGCAGGCGGCCGAGCTGAACCTGGCGGAGGCCGAACCAGCCTGGGCGCACAGCGATGCCCGCGTCACGCTGCTGGCCGAGCAGGTGCTGGAGATGGAATACACGCTGATCCCGCACGGCCTGCACGTCACAGGGCGCGCGCCGAGCGCCGCCGAGCGCGTGGACATGCTGCTGGCCATGGCCGATGCCGGGCACGGTGTGAGCCTGCCGCGCGCCACGGTCGAAGCCCTGGTGGCCGGCGACACCGTGCAGCAGGCCCTGACCCACGCCGGCCTGCCCGCCGACGACGCCACGCTGGCCCTGCTGACCAGCCTGCAGGCCACCGCCGCGCAGCTGGCGGTGGACACCGAGGTGCCCGCGCTGCTGCACGCGCTGGACGGCGGTTTCATCCGCCCGGCCCCGGGCGGCGACGTCCTGCGCACGCCGGCCGTGCTGCCCACGGGCCGCAACATGCACGGCTTCGACCCCTTCCGCATCCCCAGCGCCTTTGCGGTCAAGGACGGCGCGCAGCAGGCCCAGCGCCTGCTGGACCGCTACACCGCCGACGGCCACCCGCTGCCGGAATCGGTGGCCATCGTGCTCTGGGGCAGCGACAACCTGAAGAACGAAGGTGCCCCCATCGCCCAGGCCCTGGCCCTGATGGGTGCGCTGCCGCGCTTCGACAGCTATGGCCGCATCGCGGGTGCCAGTCTGGTGCCGCTGTCCGAGCTGGGCCGCGCGCGCATCGACGTGGTGGTCACGCTCTCGGGCATCTTCCGCGATCTGATGCCGCTGCAGATCAAGCTGCTGGCCGAAGCCGCCTGGCTGGCCGCCTCGGCCGACGAGCCGGTGGAGATGAACAACGTGCGCCGCCACGCACTGGCCTACCAGCAGGAACATGGCTGCACGCTGGAGACCGCGGCCCTGCGTGTCTACGGCAACGCCGAGGGGGCCTACGGCGCCAACGTCAACAACCTCGTCGAAAGCAGCGCCTGGACCGACGACGGCGAGATCGCCGAAACCTACAGCCGCCGCAAGGGTTTTGCCTATGGCCGCAGCGGACGCGCCGCGCCGCAGACCGCGCTGCTGCAGAGTGTGCTGGCCGACGTGCAGCTGACCTACCAGAACCTGGATTCGGTGGAACTGGGCGTGACGACGGTGGACAACTACTTCGACACACTGGGCGGCATCACGCAGGCCGTCAAGGTGGCCAAGGGCGGCCGCCCCCAGGACACGCCGCCGGTCTACATCGGCGACCAGACCCAGGGCGATGGCGCGGTGCGCTCGCTGCGCGAGCAGGTGGCACTGGAGACCCGCACCCGCATGCTCAACCCCAAGTGGTACGAGGGCATGCTGGAGCACGGCTACGAAGGGGTGCGCCAGATCGAGGTGCACCTGACCAACACGCTGGGCTGGTCGGCCACCACGGGCCAGGTGCAGCCCTGGGTGTACCAGCAGCTCACCGACACCTTCATGCTGGACCCGGCCATGCGCGAGCGCCTGGCCAGGCTGAACCCCACCGCATCGGCGCGGGTGGCCAACCGGCTGCTCGAAGCGTCCGAACGCCAATTCTGGCAACCCGATGCCCAGACCCTGGAGGCCTTGCGGCGCGCAGGTGAAGAACTGGAAGACCGCCTCGAAGGCGTCTACGAAGGAGCTCCCGCATGACCACCACCACCATCGCGCCCGGCCAGATCCGCCGCGGCCCGCGCCCCCCCGACGGCGAGGGCAGCGTGCAGGTGCAGCTGGACCCGGCGCTGAAGATCGGCACCGCCAAGGTGTTTGCCATCTACGGCAAGGGCGGCATCGGCAAGAGCACCACCAGCAGCAACCTCAGTGTGGCCTTCAGCAAACTGGGCAAGCGCGTGCTGCAGATCGGCTGCGACCCCAAGCACGACAGCACCTTCACGCTGACCAAGAAGATGATGCCCACCGTCATCGACGTGCTGGAGACGGTGGACTTCCATGCCGAAGAACTGCGGGTCGAGGACTTCGTCTACCCTGGCTACAACGGCGTGATGTGCGTGGAAGCCGGCGGGCCGCCGGCCGGCACGGGCTGCGGGGGCTACGTCGTGGGCCAGACGGTCAAGCTGCTGAAGGAACATCACCTGCTCGAAGAGACCGATGTGGTGATCTTCGACGTGCTGGGCGACGTGGTCTGCGGTGGCTTTGCGGCGCCATTGCAGCATGCCGATCGCGCGCTGATCGTTACCGCCAACGACTTCGATTCCATCTTCGCCATGAACCGCATCATCGCGGCCATCCAGGCGAAGGCGAAAAACTACAAGGTGCGGGTCGGCGGCGTGATCGCCAACCGCAGCACCGCCACGGACCAACTCGACAAGTTCAATCAGGTCGTGGGCCTCAAGACCATGGCGCGCTTTCCCGACCTGGACGTGGTCCGCCGCAGCCGCCTCAAGAAAGCGACGCTGTTCGAGATGGACCCGTCGCCCGAGCTGGAAGCGCTGCAGAAGGAGTATCTGCAACTCGCGGCGCGCCTGTGGGCCGGCACCGATCCGCTCGAAGTGACCCCCATGAAGGACCGCGAGATCTTCGACCTCCTCGGATTCG
>CAYTWU010000165.1:3737-7768 GCA_964442175.1 uncultured Rubrivivax sp. | reverse complement strand
GTTGCGCGACGCGTAGTCGCCCAGCGCCACCGGGTCCCAGGCCGGGTCGGTGGAGCTGAGGATGGCAAACAGCAGGAAGTTGGCGCGGGATTTGTCCACCCGCACGCCCTGCTGCGTCACCGCCGAAGGCAGGCGCGGCGTGGCGCGCGAGAGGCGGTTCTGCACCTCCACCTGGGCCAGGTCGGCGTTGGTGCCGGGTTCGAAGCTCAGCGTGATGCTGCCGCTGCCATCGGCCTGGGCCACCGATTCCATGTAGATCAGGCCCGGTGCACCGTTCATCTCACGTTCGATGACGGAGAGCACGCTGTCTTCCAGCGTCTGGGCCGAGGCGCCCGGGTACGCGGCGTTGACGACGATGGACGGCGGCGCCACCGGCGGGTACTGCGAGATCGGCAGCTGCGTGATGGCCACGCCGCCGAGCACCATGATGAAGAGCGCGATGACCCACGCGAAGATGGGTCGTTCGATGAAGAACTTGGCCATGTCGGTTGTCCGTCCGGGCTCAGCGGCTGGCGGCTGAAGCAGGGGCCGAAGCCGCCGCCGGACGCCACGGCACCGGCGTCACCGGCGCACCGGGCACGAACATCTTCTGGAAGCCGTCGACGATGACCTGGTCACCCGGCCTCAGGCCGTCGGTCACCACCCACTGGCCGTTCTGCGCGCCCGACACCTTGATGGGCCGAGAACCGGGCTTGTTGCCCTCGCCCACCACCAGCACGGTGTCGCCTTGTGCCGTGCGGGTCACCGCCTGTTGTGGCACCAGCACCGCCGCCGGCAGCGTGGCCTGCGCCAGGCGCACGCGCACGTACTGGCCGGGCAGCAGCAGGCCCTCTGCATTGGGCACCTCGGCGCGCAGCGTCACCTGGCCGGAGGTGGCGTCCACGCTCAGGTCGCTGAACAGCAGTTTGCCTGGCCTGGGCAGCTCGCTGCCGTCTTCCAGCAGCACCCGCACCGCCACGGCGTCACCGCCGGCACGCTGCAGCTGGCCGGCGGCCAGGGCACGTTTCAGGCGCAGCACCTCGCCGGCCGATTGCGTGAAGTTCACGTAGACGCTGCCCACCTGCTGGATCAGCGCCAGCGACGTGGCCTCGGTGGCGCTGACCAGCGCCCCTTCGGTCACCAGCGCGCGGCCGATGCGGCCGCTGATGGGCGCCGTGACGCTGGCATAACCCAGGCTGATGCGCGCGGTCTGCAGTGCGGCCTTGCCGGCAGCGACATCGGCCTCGGCGGTCTTTTGCGTCGCGAGTGCAACGGCATAGTCCTGCTGGCTGATGGCCTTGGCTTCGGCCAGCGGCGCGTAGCGCTCGGCCGTCAGCCTGGCCTGCGCGGCCGCGGCTTCGGCCCGCAGCAGGCCGGCCTGTGCGCTGTCCACCGCGGCCTGGTAAGGCGCGGGGTCGATGCGGAACAGCGGCTGGCCGGCCTGGACCTCGCTGCCTTCGGTGAACAGGCGCTGTTGCACGACGCCGTTCACGCGTGCCCGCACCTGCGCCGTGCGCAGCGCTTCCACGCGGCCGGGCAGCTCGGTCTGCAGCGCCACAGCCTGCGCTTGCACGGTGAGCACGCCCACCGGGGGCGGCGGCGCACCACCACCCGCCGCCGCAGGTTTGTCATTGCCGCCACAGGCAGCCAAGGTAGCGGCCAGGGTGAGTGCGAGCACGGCCGCAGCCAGGGGGGTAAACCTCATCGTGGACAAGCCGCGCAGCGGCCCCGGGGAAACGTGAAGCCCCGCAGTATACATACAGTCTAGAATGTATGTTTTCATCTTGATCGCGCTCAAATGGTTCGCCGCACCAAGGCCGACGCCCAGGCCACCCGCACCAGCATCCTCGACGCCGCCGAGCAGGTGTTCGAGCGCCAGGGTGTCTCGCGCAGCTCGCTGCAGGACATCGCCAGCGCCGCCGGCGTCACCCGTGGCGCGGTGTACTGGCACTTCCAGGACAAGGCCGACGTCTTCAACGCGATGATGGAGCGGGCCAAGCTGCCGCTGGAAGAAGCCGCGCAGCAGCTGGAAGCCTGCACCGCGCTGAGCCCGCTGGAGCGGCTGCGCCAGATGCTGGGCATCAAGCTGCAGCGCCTGGCGACCGATCCGCAGATGCAGCGTGTCTTCACGATCGCAACGCTGAAGATGGAGTACGTGGACGAGTTGCAGGCCGTGCAGGAGCGTTACCGCGAAGCCGTCAGCGAACACCTGGCGACCATCGCCCGCGCCCTTCAGGGCGCCGGCATCGACCCGCGCCACGCGGTGGGTGTGCACGCGCTGATGCTGGGCCTGATCCACGCCTGGACACTGGCGCCGGACAGCTTCGACATCGCCGCCGACGGTGGCCGGGCGATCGACACGCACCTGGCGGGGCTCATCGCACAAGCCCAGCAGATGAAGGCCAGCTGAAGCCCGTGCCCTGAGACATGGCACCTGCAAAGACCCCGCCTGCCGGTGGGATACTCGCGGGTTGACCTGAAGAGCCCTGCTGCCGATGCCACGCGACCTGCCTGCGATTTCCGTCGTCGTTCCCGTGCACAACGAGTCCTTGAACGTGCTGCCGCTGCTGGCGCAGATCGAGGCTGCCTTCACGGGCCGCATGCCCTTCGAGGCGGTGTTCGTCGACGACCTGAGCAGCGACGACACGCTGAAGATCCTGACCGATTTTGCGCGCAGCCACCCCTGGCTGACGGTGGTGGCCCACCGCAACAACTGCGGCCAGAGCACCGCGGTGCGCACCGGGGTGCAGCACGCCAGCGCGCCGGTGGTGGCGACGCTGGACGGTGACGGCCAGAACGACCCGGCCGACGTGCCCAGGATGCTGGCCCGCTGGCACGAGGTGCGCGCGGCGCAGCCGGGGCGGCCGGTGCTGATCGCCGGCTGGCGCACGCAGCGGCAGGACACCTGGGTCAAGCGCAAGTCCTCCCGTATCGCCAACGGCGTGCGCTCGCGCCTGTTGGGCGATGCGACGCCCGACACCGGCTGCGGCCTGAAGCTGCTGGCACGCGACGACTTCCTCGCCCTGCCCTATTTCGACCACATGCACCGCTTCCTGCCGGCGTTGGTGCAGCGCGCCGGCGGCGTGGTGGAGTCCGTGCCGGTGGCGCACCGGCCGCGGCTGCAGGGCCAATCACATTACGGCATCCACAACCGCCTGTGGGTGGGTCTGGTCGACCTGCTGGGCGTGATGTGGCTGCAGCGGCGCGCGCGTGTGGCACGTGCCGAACGCATCTCGACAGGGGATTCCCGATGAACATCGACATCGACGGCGGCTGGCTGGCCGTCGGCTTCCTGGGCCAGGCGCTGTTTTCCGCGCGTTTCATCGTGCAATGGCTCAGCAGCGAGAAGATGAAGAAGAGCGTGATCCCGTCCGCCTTCTGGTACTTCAGCATGGCCGGTGGCCTGACGCTGCTGACCTACGCCATCCACCGCCGCGACCCGGTGTTCATCCTGGGCCAGGCCACGGGTCTGTTCATCTACTTCCGCAACCTGCAGTTTGTCTGGCGCGACCGCAACAAGCAGCGGTCTGAACAAACGCCCGGCGCGTGAACGCCAACACCACCACGACCACCGCCGCCGACCGCCGCGCCCTGGCCTGGCTGCTGCTGGCCGCGCTGCTGGTGCTGGGCGCCGGCATGGGCCTGCGCGACCCCTGGCCCTCGGACGAGCCGCGTTTTGCGCTGGTGGCCAAGACCATGGTGGAGTCGGGCGACTGGCTGTTCCCGCACCGCGGCAGCGAGCTCTACTCCGACAAGCCGCCGATGCTGATGTGGCTGCAGGCGCTGAGCTACACCGTGGTCGGCAACTGGCGCATCGCCTTCCTGCTGCCTTCGCTGCTGGCCGGCCTGGGCACGCTGTGGCTGGTGTGGGACATGGGCCGCCGGCTCTTCAGCCCGGGCGCCGGGCTGCTGGCGGCCCTCGCCGTACTGAGCGCGCTGATGTTCAGCTTTCAGTTCAAGCGCGCGCAGATCGACCCGCTCATCACCTTCCTGATCACCTTCGCGAACTGGGCCTTGCTGCGCCACCTGCTGGGCGGGCCCGACTGGAAGTA
>CAYTWU010000165.1:0-3727 GCA_964442175.1 uncultured Rubrivivax sp. | reverse complement strand
GTGGGCGTCATCGCGCTGCTGGTGCTGCTGCCGTATGCGCTCGCGCGCCGCGCCGGCTGGTCTGGCCTGAGCGCCACCGGCCAGCCAGGCGACGGCTGGCGCTGGGCTGCCGGTGCGCTGGCCTTCCTGGCCGCGATTGCGCTGTGGCTGGTGCCCATGGTGGTGGCTGCACTGAGCCGTGGCACGCCCGAGTACCTGGGCTACATGAACGACATCCTGTTCAACCAGACCGCGCGGCGTTACGCCGGCCAGGTGGGCGGGCATTACGGCAAGGGCTGGTACTACTTCATCCCGGTGCTGCTGCTGCACTTCTTCCCGCTGTCGCTGGCCTACGCCAGCGGCTGGCGGGAGTGGCGCGCGGCGGCGTCGGCCCGCGACGGCCGCTACGCCGTGCTGCTGGGCTGGTGCGTGCTGGTCTTCCTGTTCTTCACCGCCGCGGGCGGCAAACGCGAGGTCTATATCCTGCCGATGCTGCCGCTGCTGGCCGTGGCGCTGGGGCCCACGCTGGTGCGCATTGCCGATGCCGCCTGGCTGCGCCGCACGGCGCTCGCGGCCACGCTGTTGATCGGCACCGCGCTGCTGGCCGTTGGCGGCTGGGCGCTGTCGGGTCGCTGGGCCCGCATGCAGCAGATCATGCTCGAGCGGGGCCTGGGCGACGAGTTCCGCGTGCTGGCCGGCTGGATCGTCGCCATCGGCGCCTGTTTCCTGCTGGCCGCCGCGCTGGGGCGTGTGCGCCGCGGGGTGCACGCGTTGCTGGGTGGCCTGGCCGCGCTGTGGGTGCTGTGGGGCGTGGGCGTGGCCCCGCTGGCCAACGACAGCGTGACCTCGGCCGCCGTGATGCGTGAAGTGGATCGCATCGCTGGCCCGCAGGGCGAGGTGGTGATGGTGGCCTGGAAGGAGCAGAACCTGCTGATGTCGCCGCGCCCCTTGAAGGATTTTGGCTTCCGCAACCCGCGCGCCGAGCAGTTCGAACGCGCCGTGGCCTGGCTGCAGGCGGCCCCCGCGCAGCGCTGGATCTTCGCGCGCCAGGTGGCGGTGGAAAGCTGCGTGGACCGCAGCCGCGTCACCGTGGCCGGTGCCTCCAACCGCCGCGAGTGGTGGATGTTCCAGGCCGACGCCGTGCGGCCTGGCTGCCGTCTGCCCGACCCCGCGGCTGCCGCTGACAAGGACACCGATGACGACACCGACTGACCCCCTGGCCCTGACCCGCGCC
Organism: uncultured Rubrivivax sp.; assembly: GCA_964442175.1. GTDB lineage: Bacteria > Pseudomonadota > Gammaproteobacteria > Burkholderiales > Burkholderiaceae_C > Rubrivivax. Next base: position 2,514 of record CAYTWU010000165.1, on the reverse strand, counting down.
TGGGTGGAGCGCGCCGTGATCGGCCTGAACCTCTGCCCCTTTGCCAAGGCGCCGCAGGTCAAGGGCCAGGTGCGCTACGTGCTGAGCACAGCCACCGACGAAGAAGGCCTGATGGCCGACCTGGTGGCCGAGTTGCACCGCCTGGCGGAATCACCCGCCGAGAAACTGGAGACCACGCTGCTGGTGCACCCCGGCGTCGGCGCCGACTTTGCCGACTACAACGACTTCCTGGACCTGGCCGACGCCGCGCTGGAAGAGCTGGGCCTGGACGGTGAACTGCAGGTGGCCAGCTTCCACCCGCTGTACCAGTTTGCCGACAGCGCGCCCGACGACATCAGCAACGCCACCAACCGCTCGCCCTTCCCCACGCTGCACCTGCTGCGCGAGGCCAGCATCGACCGCGCCGTGGCCGCCTTCCCCGAGGCCGAAACCATCTACGAAGCCAACATCGCGACGATGGACCAACTGGGCGCCGAAGGCTGGGCGGCGCTGCAGGCGCAGTGCGAGGCCGATGCCCGGGCCGCCCTACACTCGCCACCCCTTTGAAGGCCCCGGGCTGTCCGCCCGCCAGCTGCATCACCCCCCCGACATGTTCAAGAACGCCCTGATCTACCGCATCGAACACTGGGACGCGCCCGCGTTGCCCGAACTGGACGAACGCCTGGCCGGCGCCCGTTTCATCGAATGTGGCGCCACGCAGCCGGAATCCGCCGGCTGGGTGGCCCCGCGGGGCGACAAACACGCCGCGCTCGCCGAAAGCGTCGGCGGCCAGATCGTGCTGAAGCTGTGCACCGAGACCAAGGCCGTGCCCGGCAGCGTGGTGAAGACGCAAGTGCAGGCGCAGCTGGACAGCATCGAGCAACAGACCGGCCGCCGCCCCAAGGGCAAGCAGGCCAAGGAAGTGAAAGAAGCCGTGGTGCACGCGCTGCTGCCACGCGCCTTCCCCAAGCGCAGCGACACCCTGGTCTGGCTGGACCCGAAGGCGGGTTATGTCTGGCTCGGCGCCGGCAGCACCAAGAAGGCCGACGCGGTGGTCACGCGCCTGATCGAGTGGGCCGGCGGCGGCCTGAAGCTGAGCCTGGTGCAGACCGAGCTGGCGCCCGCCACCGCGATGGCCCAGTGGCTGGCCGACAAACAGGCGCCTGCCGGCTTCAGCATCGACCGTGAATGTGAGCTCAAGCAGCCCGACAGCGAAAAGGCCACCGTGCGCTACGCCCGCCACACGCTGGACATCGACGAGGTCGGTGTGCACATTCAGCAGGGCAAGCTGCCCACGCAACTGGCGCTCACCTGGGCCGGCCGCGTCTCTTTTGTGCTGACCGAGGCGCTGACGCTGAAGAAGATCCAGCTGCTGGACGTGGTGATGGAAAACGCCGGGGTCGATGCCGCCAACAGTGGCCAAGACGATGGTGGCTTCGATGCCGACATCGCCATCGCCACCGGCGAGCTGCGGCAGCTGCTGCCCGACCTGATCGAGGCGCTGGGCGGCCTGAACGAGCGCCAGGCCGTGGCAGCCGCGCCGGCCCCGGCAAGCAGCGACAGCCCCGACATCGCCCCCTGGGACACGGTGCCGGCGTGAACCCCGCCCCACCGCCGGCCCAGCCCAGGAACCCCTTGCACGGGGTCACGCTGGAGGCCATGGTGACGGCGCTGGTGGCGCACTACGGCTGGCCCGCCCTGGGGCAGCAGGTGCCCATCCGCTGTTTCACGCACGAGCCCAGCGTGGGCTCCAGCCTGAAGTTCCTGCGCAAGACGCCCTGGGCACGCGAGAAGGTGGAAAGCCTGTACGGCTTCATGCTGCGGGAACAGCGCCGCGGGCGCTGAGACCGCGCCAGAGGGTGTCACAGTTCTGACATCAACCACGCACATGCTGTTGAGTTTGCCCGACCCGGCAGCCGCTTGACACGCCCCTCTGCACGACCGACCCAACGCTCCGCCACGCCCCGCTGGGCGCGGCTTTCCGCGGGTGCCGCGCGCAGCAGTTCGCTGGCCGGCTTGGCGCTGGCCCAGGCACCCGAGAGCCTGGCCTACGGCCTGCTGGTGCTGGCGCCGCTGGGGCCGGGCCACGCCCCGCAGGCGATGGGCCTGGCGTTGTTGTGCGCGGTGCTGGCCAACGCGGTGGCCGGCCTGGCCGGTGGCGGGCGGCTGATCACCGCACCCCGCGCGGCGTTGGCACTGCTGAGCGGCGCGCTGGTCGAGACCCTGGTCAGCCACCGCGGGCCGGAGGGGCCGCTGGCCCTGCCCCATGTGCTGGGCCTGCTGGCGGCCGGGCTGGTGGCCGGAGGGGCGCTGCAGATGCTGCTGGGCTGGCTGCGCATCGGCGACATCGTCAAGTACACGCCGCACCCGGTGCGCCTGGGGCTGGCCAGCGGCATCGGCCTGCTGCTGGCGGGCAGCGCCTGGCCCGCCGTGATGGGCCTGGGCTTTGGCGGCGGCTGGCCCACCGACCCCGCCGCCTGGCGGCCCGGCGCCTGGGCCGTGGCCGCGGTGACGCTGCTGGCGGCGGGGGCCGCA
>CAYTWU010000164.1:0-7785 GCA_964442175.1 uncultured Rubrivivax sp. | reverse complement strand
GTTGCGGATGCCGGCAAAGCCGACCAGCGCTGCCGCGCGCGAGATGGTGCTGATGTTGCCCGCGCCGGCATTGGCGAAGTGCACGGTGTTCACCATGCGGAGCAGCTTGTTGGTGAGCGCCACGTCCTTCAGCACCTCGGCCGACAGGCTGGACAGGCTTTCCGTCTCCGACGTGGCCACTTGCTGGATGCGCACGATGGACTCGCCCAAAGCCGGGAAGTCGCGCTTGTGCTTCATGCGCCGCAGCAGGAACTCCAGCGTGCCATGACCACCACCGGCGGCGGCGTCACCGGCGTCTTCCGGGTCCAGCCAGCGGCTCAGCGCGTCGCGGAAGGTCGCGGCGGTGTCGTAGCGCTGGCGCGGATCGCGCGCCACGGCGCGTGCGACGATGGCCCGCAGCGTGTCGTCCAGGCGGATCTGCGCCGGCACCGCAAAGTCTTCGTGCTGCACGCGGTGGATGGCGCGGTAGGGGTCGCGCTCGCGCAGCAGGGGCATGCCGGCCAGCAACTCGCCCAGCAGCATGCCGGCGGCGAACACGTCCATCTGCGGGGCAGGCGCCTCGCCGCGGGCCGCTTCGGGCGACATGTAGCCCGGCGTGCCGGCGATGCGGCCGTCACCACCGCCGGCCACGCGCGCGGCGATGCCGAAGTCCATCACACGGACACGGCCGTCCTTGCTCAGCATCAGGTTCGAGGGCTTGAGGTCGCGGTGCACGATGCCCTGCGCATGCGCCGTGGCCAGCGCATCGAGCACGCCGACCATCATCTGCACCGCCTCGCGCGGGGGCATCGGGCCCTGGCCCTTGCGCGCCTGGGTCAGCGTGCCGCCGTCCACGTACTCGAACACCAGCGCCGGGCGGCCGTCGACCTCGTCGGCCTCGAACACCGGCACGATGTGCGGGTGCGTGAGCCGGCTGACGGCGCGGGCCTCGTGCAGCCACTCCTGCACCTCGGCGCCGTCGGCGTTGGGGTTCACGAGCTTCAGCGCCACCTCGCGGTCCAGGCGGGCGTCGTGGGCCAACCATACGGTGGCCTGCGCGCCGCGGCCCAGTTCACGCAGCAGCTCGAAGCGGCCGACACGCCGGCCGGGTTTTTCCGTTGTGACGCTCACGCCGTCCTCCGCGCTGCGTCGGCCGCGCCGGGCGGCAGGATCTCCAGCGCCAGCTGCAATTCCTTCATGCCCAGGCCCAGCGGCCGGCCATACCGTTGCACCACCCGCTGCAGCGCCGGCTGCACCTGGGCTGCCGGCTGCGCCAGCGCATCCACGGCCTCGTTGGCGCAGCTGGCCGTCAGGCGCAGCATGTCGTCGTCGGTGTCGCCGTGGCGCACCGGTGCGGTGAAGGACAGGCGCCGCACCATGTGCTGCACGGAGGCATCCAGCCCCCAGTGCCGCGCCACGGCCACGCCCAGCGCGTCGAGGTCGGTGCCCAGCACGGCAAAGGCGGCGCCCTCCTCGCTCATGCCCGGTTCGTCGGGCTCGCCGGCCTTGGGGTTGGGGGCCGGCTGCATCAGCCTGCGGATCTGCTGTGCCTCGTCCGGGAAGTGGTACTGCACGGCCAGGCGCCCGAGGTTCTGCAGCAGGGTGACGAGGTAGACGACCTCGGCGTCGTAACCCGCCGGGCGCAGCGACTGCGCCACCCGGGCCGCGCGCTTGACACGCTCGAACAGCCGTTGCAACAAGGCGCTGCCGTTGTCGTCCAGCGGGCCGGGCCAGCCGCGCAGCGACAGGGCGGCACGGCGCACGCCGTCCAGCCCCAGCATCGCGATCGCGCGGCGGATGGTCAGGATCGGGCCGGCACCGGCCACCTGCCCGCTGCGGATCTGTGCCGTGTTGACGGCGCGCAGCATCTCGAAGCTGAGGGCCAGGTCCTGCATCACGATCTCGGCCAGCTCGATGGTGCGCTCGCGCTCCATCAGCGCCAGCCGCGCGGCACGGTCGGCCGAGCCGGGCGAGGCCGGCAGCAGGCCCACGCTGTGCAGCCGGTCCAGCAGCAGGGCCAGCGGGCCGGCGCCGTTGTCGGCGTCGGTCTTGAGCCAGCCCTGCAGCGCGCGCACCAGGGTGCGGGCGTTGCGGTAGCGCTGGCGCTCCTGCCGATCGGTGGCGCGGTTGACGATGGCGCGCAGCGGCTCGGCCACCGGCTGCGCGGTGGTGAACGGCAGGCGCACGATCTCGCGGCCCAGTGGCGGCAGCAGCCGCAGCGCGCGGCCGATGTCGGGTTCTTCCAGCGCCGGTGCACCGGCCAGCGCCTGGTGCATCAACAAGCCGAAGGCCAGCACATCGCGTTGCGCGGCCGCACGCTGGGCGGCCAGCGCACCGGCCTCCAGCGCCGCACCTCCGCGCGCCGCGGCGCCGTCCGCATCGACGGCGGCCACCTCGATGCCCATCAGCTTCACCTGGCCCTGTTCACCCAGCAGCACCAGGTAGGGCTGCAGGTCATGGTGGGCCACGCCGGCCTCGTGGGCAAAGGCCAGGCCTTCCAGTGCTTGCGCGGCCCAGGCGGCCATTTCGGTGCCCGGCTGGCCCTTGGCGCTCAGGCGTTCGGACAGGGTCACGGCGTCCACCGGGTCGTAGGCGACGTAGGGCCAATGGTCGACGACGCCGCTGTCCACCACAGTCGCCAGTGCCGGGTGCTGCAGCCGGCCGGCCTTGCGCACGGCGGCGATCCAGCGTTCCAGCGCCTCCGGGCTGGCGGGTTGTTGGCGCGGCAGCACCAGGACCAGGTCCTGCCGCGCGCGCGGGTCGGACACCCGCCAGGCCATCGTGCGTTCGCTCTTGCCCAGCAGCTGCAGCAGCTGGAAGCGGCCGAAGTGCCGCACGGCCTGCGCGGGACGGGCAGCCGCCGCGCCGGGTGCAGGAGGCGCCGTGCGCTGGGCAGCAGATGTGACGGGCGTGGTCATCGTTCTGGATTGGACGGCAAGCCACTGCCGCCCATGCCCGGATCAAGCCGGAAAACCGGCCCCTGTTCAGCCGGGCAGCGGCTGCAGCCGGCCCGCGCCGGTGATGAACGCGGCGCACACCGTCTCGCCGGGCTGCAAGGCCGCCACGGCCTGGCGGTAGCGCTGCAGCTGGGCCACCATGGCCGGGTCGGCCAGGGGCTGTCCGGCGAGCTTGTAGTCCAGCACCCACCAGGTGCGGCCGGGACCACCCGGTGCGCCGTGCAAGGCCACCAGGCGGTCCAGGCGCAGCACCTCGCCTTCGAAGGCCAAGGACACCTCGTTGCCGGCCCAGGCCAGCCGGCCCGGGTCGAAGAAAGCGGCGCAGTCCGGGCTGTCCACGATGCGGCGCGCGATGGCCAGCACCTCGGCCGCTTCGCCAGGCGGCAGGCCGAACTGGCGGCCGGCGCTGGCGGCGGCGGCCGTCCAGCGCGCCGGTGCCAAGGGATGGTCGGGGCGGCTGATCCACTCCAGCAGGCGGTGCACGGCGCGGCCCAACGGGGCATGGCCGTGTTCGACGGCCACCGTGCCAGCAGAGGGCTGCGGGTCGGGCCGCGCCACCGGCAACCGCGGCAAGATGGGCAGCCGGATCGGCCTGTCGTCCAGCGGTGAGCCGGTGCGCGTGGCGTCCGGCCAGGGCTGCGTGGTCGCGGCCACACGTGCCCACCACGAGCCCGGGTCGGACACGCGGGCCGGCGTGCGGCTGAAGACCAGCGTTTCGTGTGCCCGGGTCATCGCCACGTACAGGCTGTTGAGCTCTTCCCGGGCGCGGGCGCGGCGTTCTTCATCCAGAAGCGCGGCCAGCGACGGCGGTGGCGCCGACTCGCGCGCCACAAACGCCACCCGCGCCGGGGCCAGGTCTTCGGCCGGCCAGTCCACCAGCAGCGTCGCGGTTTCGGCGCGGCGCGCCGGCGGGTCGGCATCGACCACGAACACGGCGCGCGCCTCCAGGCCCTTGGCCCCGTGGATGGTGAGCAGGCGGACGGCATCGGCCGGCGCCGGCAGCCGCACCTGGGTGCCCGCACGCCGCAGCGCGCGCACGAAGCCGTAGGGCGTGGCGTAACGGCCGCCGTCCAGCTGCAAGGCGGTGGCCAGCAGCGCGTCCACCGCCTGCAGGCCGGCGTGGCGCCGGGCCGGTGGCAGCGCGGCCGCCAGTCGCGGCAGCAGATCGCCCTCATGCACGATGCGGTCCAGCAGGTCATGCGGCGGCAGCCGGCCCGCGGCATCGGCCCAGGCCAGCAGCAACGGCCGGGCGCGCTGCAGCGCGGCGCTCGGCAACGGCGTGCTGCCCACCAGCAGCGGCCACCAGCCGCCGGCTGGGCCGGCATGCTCGGCCAGCCAGAGCAGGTCGCTGTCGCCGGCGCTGAAGAGCGGGCTTTTCAGTGCCTGCGCCAACGCCAGGTCGTGGCCTGTGGAGGCCAGCACTTCCAGCAGGGCCAGCAGGTCCTGGGCCTCGGGTGCCTCGGCAAGGGCCAGTGCCTCGGGCACCGTGTACGGCAGCCCCTGCGCAGCCAGCGCCTCGGCCACGCGGGCCAAGGTGCTGCGGCGGCGCGCCAGCACCATCACCTCGCCCGCCGTCCACCGACGGGCCGCCAGGGCCCCGGCGATCGCGGCGGCCAGCGCCCTCGCCTCCTGTTGGGCGCGGTGTTCTTCCGGCGCCTGCCGCGGCTGGGTGAGTGAGTCGCGCCAGCCGTCGATGCGCCCGGGTGCCGTGGGCGTGGCGCCCAGGCCCAAAGGCAATTCGGGCGGGTCGGCCAGCGCCCAGACACCACCACCCGGCGCGGCGCCGCTGGTGTGCGGCCGGAAGCCGTCCCAGGCGTCGTGCGCGGCGGCGTGGCTGAACACGGCGTTGAGGGCCGCCAAGACCTCGGGCGCGTTGCGGCGCGTGTGGTCGCAGGCCAGCAGCGCCCCGTCGAGGGCGTCGCGCACAAAGGCACTCGCGGCGGCGAACACACGGGGTTCCGCACGGCGGAAGCGGTAGATGCTTTGTTTGGGATCGCCGACGATGAACACCCGCAGCGGCTGCTGGCCGCTGGCCCCGCCGCCAGCGCCGGCGTAGCCGGCCAGCCAGGGGCGCAGTGTCTGCCACTGCAGCGGGCTGGTGTCCTGGAACTCGTCGATCAGCAGGTGGCGCACACGCAGGTCCAGGCGCTCCTGCACCCAGCCCGAGGCCTCGGGGTCGGTGAGCAGGCGCTGGGCCACCTGCTCCAGATCGGCCATGTCGGCCAGGCCCTGGCGGCGCTTGAGCTCGGTGTAGGCCTGCAGCAGCACGTGCGCCAGGCCCACCATGGCACGGTGGTCCTCGTGGGCGTCGCGCTGCAGCCAGTCCTGCTGCTGGGCCTGGAGCTGGGCACCGAGCTCGGCCTGGGCCTGCAGATCGCCCAGCTGCCGCCGGGGGGTGCCTTCCTGCGTCATCAGCGCTGCCCAGGCGGCGTCAAACGCCTCGCGCGGCGTGCTGGCCGCCAAGGCGTCGACCAGCCCGCGGGCCGCCGTGTCCGACTTGGCCTTGCCACGCGCACCCAGCGCGCTGGCCAGCGCCTGAAGATCGGCACGCCAGCGGGCCTCGGCCCACACCGCCGCCGGGTCGCGCGGCGGTGGCGGCACGGCCGGGCCCAGCGTGCCGGCGGCGTCGGCGGCCTGCAGCTCCGCGCTGCGCTGCCAGGCTGCGGCCAGCCACTCCAGCACCGTGCTGCGCCGGTGGCGGCGCACCAGCGCCAGGTAGTCGGCGCGCAGCGCGGCGTCGGCATCGACGGCGGCGTGGAAGTCGCGCATCAGCGCCGGGCGCAGCGCTTGCGGGTCTTCCAGCAGCTGCACCCCGGGCGCCAGGCCCAGGCTGCGCAACAGGCTGCGGGGCGCGCCGGCCAGCAGCTGCGCAAACCAGCCGTGGAAGGTCTGCACCTGCACCGGCCGGCCGGCCGCCAGCACCTGGGCCTGCAGTGCGCCCAGGCGATCGGCCAGCGCGTGCGCCGCGGCAGGCGCCAGGCCGCGCTGGACCAGCGCCTCGGTGCGCGCCGCGTGGTCGCAGCCGGGGGCCGCGAAGTCACGCAGCCACTCGTCCAGGCGCTCGCGCATCTCGCCGGCGGCCTTGCGGGTGAAGGTGATGGCCAGGACCTGCGACGGCTGGGCGCCGTCCAGCAGCGCACGCAGGATGCGGGACACCAGCATCCAGGTCTTGCCCGCGCCGGCACAGGCTTCGACCACCACGCTGCGCTGCGGATCGCAGGCGACGGCGTAGAACTCGGCCGGTGCGACCGAGCGGCCGTCACACAGGTAGCCGGCTGCGTTCAAGGTGCGCCCCACTGGTCGCGCCGGCAGAGTCCGCGCACGGGGCAGTGTTCGCAGGCCTTGCCCTCCCCCAGGGCTGGCAGCGGCGCGCCTTCGCGCAGGCGCTGCAATTCGTCGCCCAGGCCGCTCAGCAGGGTCTGCGCGGTCTGCTGCACGTCGGTGTGCAGCAGCAGCTCGGGCGCCTTGGGGTCGTCCAGCGTCAGGTAGGCCGCGGCCAGCGGCCCCGTCCAGCGGGGCGCCAGCAGCGCGGCGTAGAACGCCAGCTGCGTGTCTTCGGTCGGGTTCTTCAAGCGGCTCTTGAACTGGTCTGCGCGGCCGGTCTTGTAGTCGATCACGCAACCCTCGGCACCAGCCTGGTCCAGCCGGTCCAGACGGCCGTGCAGCCCGGTGGGGGCCAGTTCGGCCGGCTGCACACGGAGGTCGGTTTCGCCCTCGCGCCAGGACCAGCCGGCGGCGCTGCGTGCCTGCCACCAGGCCAGGTACCGGGGCGCAAAATGTTCGAAGCTGGCGCGGTAGGGCAGCAAGTCGGCGGCCGTGAACCCGGTCTTCAAGAGCTCGGCTTCCGCAACCGCCGCCAGCTGTGCGGCATCGCCGCCGCCGGCTTCGTGGAAGCGGTGCAGCACGGCGTGCAACCAGGTGCCGTAGTCGCGTTTTTCAACCTCGCGGTCCAGCTCCTCGGGCACCGACAGGCGCAGCAAGGCGCGTGCGAAGAACTGGTAGGGGCAGCACCGCAGCTGCTCCACCTGGCTGGCGCTGAGCGACTCGGGCAAGGCCCGAGGCGCCTGGGGGTCCGGCCGCAGTACGGGCTGGTGCGTCACGGGCAGCGCCTCCAGCACAGGCACGCGCCGCGGCAGCGGCGGCAGCCCGGCCTGGGCCCGGCGCAGGGCCAGGGCCTGCAGCGCGGGGCTGGCCGCCAGCGGCTCGTCACCGTCGAGCCGGCGGCGCAGCAGCCGCAGATCGGGCACACGCAGCAGCTGGGCCAGGGACAGACGCTCGCGCAGGTGGCGCTGCGCGGCGGTCTCCAGGCCCAGTTGCGCGGCCATCGCCTCGCTGACGAGGCCCGGCGGGGCAGCGTTGCCGCCGAGGTGGCGTGCATCCATGCCCGGCACCACGACACGCCCAAACGGCCGCAGCAAGGCGCGCGACAAGGGCGTCAAGACCACGTCGGCCGATGAGGCGGGCAGGCTGAAGCTCGCACCCTCGAGCTCGGCATCCACCCAGGCGATGAAGTGCTCGGCGCTCATGGGCACCGCGCCGGCGAGGGCCAGCCAGCGCGGGCTGCCACCGTCCAGGCGCAGCGCCTGCAAGACCTGGGCGCCGGCCGGGTCCTGTGCCAGCAGGGCCCACTCGCCGGCTTGCTGCAGCGCCACGCCCAGGGCCGCGCACCAGGTGGACAAGGCCTGCGGTGCGGCCCCCGCCAAGGGGGCCCAGGCGGCCTGAGCCGCCTGCCACAGCGGGTGCGCGGCCGCCGCGGCCAGGCCGTCGCGTCGCCAGCGGGCCTCGATCTGGCGCAACTGGGCGGGCTGGGCCCGGGCCGCTGGCCAGCCCTGCAGCCAGGCCAGGCGGA
>CAYTWU010000163.1:5482-7850 GCA_964442175.1 uncultured Rubrivivax sp. | reverse complement strand
GCCCGTGCGGTGGTGCACGCGCCGGCCTTGATCCTGGCCGACGAGCCCACCGGCAACCTGGACCCGGCCACCGCCGAGCGGGTGCTGTCGGTGCTGCTGGCCCAGGTGCGTGACACCGGCGCGGCCTGCCTGCTGGTCACGCACTCCGAAGCCGCCGCGCAGCGGGCCGACCGTGTGCTGCGCCTGGGCGCGGACGGCATCCGCGCGTGAGCGCACCACCGAACGCCGGCCCGCGCCTGGCAGACCTCTGGCGCCTGGCCTGGCGCGAGTGGCGGCACCACCCCTGGCGCCACGGCGCGGCGCTGCTGGCCGTGGCGCTGGGCGTGGCGCTGGCGGCCTCGGTGCACCTGATCAACGCCTCGGCCCTGGCCGAGTTTTCGTCTGCCGTGCGCGCCACCCACGGCGAGCCGGACCTGACGGTGCGCGGCACCGGCCCCGACGGCCTGGCCGACGCCGCCTTCGAGGCCCTGGCCTTGGCGCCCGGCGTGGCCCACGCCAGCCCGGTGCTGGAGCTGGACACCTACGCCCGCCAGGCCGATGGCAGCCGCCTGGCGCTGCGTGTGCTGGGCCTGGATGCTTTGCGCATCGCCCCGCTCGCGCCCGACCTGCTGCCCCGCCCCGCCGACGGCGAAGACCGCCTCGCCGCGCTGGACCCGGGGGGTGTCTTCCTCAACGCCACCGCACGCGAACGCCTGAAGCTGCGCGATGGCGAGATGCTGGCGCTGCAATCCGGCGGTCGCTGGCTCACGCTGCGCGTGGCGGGCTGGGTGCCGGCGGGCGGGCCGCCGCTGGCCGTGCTGGACCTGGCGGCGGCACAAGACCTGTTCGGCCGCGTGGGCCGGCTGTCGCGCGTGGACCTGCGGCTGGCCCCGGGCGCCGATCCGCCGGCGCTGGCGCCGGGCCAGCGCGCCGAACGCCCGCGTGACGCCGAGCAGCGGGTCTCGCAGCTCTCGCGTGCCTACCGCGTCAACCTCACGGTGCTGGCACTGGTGGCGCTGCTGGTGGGCGCCTTCCTGGTGTACTCGGTGCTGGCCTTGTCGGTGGCGCAGCGTCTGCCCGGGTTTGCCTTGCTGGGTGTGCTGGGCATGACAGCCGCCGAGCGCCGCCGCGGCGTGCTGCTGGAATGTGCCGGCCTGGGCGCCGCCGGCAGCCTGATCGGCCTGCTCGCCGGCGCGGCCCTGGCCGCGGGGGCCTTGCGCTGGATGGCCGGTGACCTGGGCGGCGGCTACTTCCCGGGCGTCACGCCCACGCTGCAGTGGACCCCGCTCGCACTGGCCGGCCTGGCCTTGCTGGGCACGGCCGCGGCCGTGGCCGGCGGCTGGTGGCCCGCCCGCCAGGCCGAGCGCCTGCAACCGGCCCGGGCGCTGAAAGGCCTGTCCAGCCTGGACGCGCCGCCGGCCGCGCTGTGGCCCGGGCTGGCCTTGATCGCGCTCGGTGTGGCCCTGGCCTTCCTGCCGCCCATCGCCGGCCTGCCGCTGGCGGCCTATGCCAGCGTGGCGGCGCTGCTGTTCGGCGGCGTGGCGCTGGTGCCGGCGGTGGTGCAGGGCCTGCTGGCGGTGCTGCCGCTGCCGGGCGCCGCACTGCCGCGGCTGGCGTTGCGGCGCGCGCATTTCCAGCGCCACACGGCCACCGCGGCCGTGGCCGGCGTGGTAGCCAGCCTGGCGCTGAGCGTCGCGCTGACGGTGATGGTCAGCAGCTTCCGCGTCGGGGTCACGCAGTGGCTGGATTCGGTGCTGCCGGCGGATCTGTATGCCCGCACGGCGAGCAGCAGCAGCGCTGGGGAACAGGCCTGGCTGCCGCCGGATTTCGTCACGGCTGCGGCGCAGGTTCCCGGGGTGCAACGTGTGCAGGCCAGCCGCGTGCGCAGCCTGGCGCTGCAGCCCGACCGGCCGGCCGTGGCCCTGCTGGCGCGCGACCTGGCCGACCCCGCGGCCAGCCTGCCGCTGCTGGCCGCCCCGGTGCCGGCGCAGCCCGGCCTGCCGGCGGTCTACGTCAGCGAAGCGGTGGTGGCCTTGTACGGGGCCACGCCAGGCCACAGGCTGCAGCTGCCGCTGGGCACGGACGGCACGCTGGTCGAGGTGCAGGTGCGCGCCGTCTGGCGCGACTACGCCCGCCAGTTTGGCGCCATCGCGATCGACCAGCGCGCGTACCAGCGGCTGACCGGCGACCAGCGCCTCAACGACCTGGCGCTGTGGCTGGCCCCCGGTGCCGAGCTGGCCCGCGTGCGCGAGGCCCTGCAGGCGCTGGTGCCCGACCCGGCGATGCTGGAGTTTGGCGCCGCGGCCGAGATCCGCGCGCTGTCGCTGCGCATCTTCGACCGCAGCTTTGCCGTCACGCGCTACCTGCAGGCCGTGGCCATCGCGGTGGG
>CAYTWU010000163.1:0-5472 GCA_964442175.1 uncultured Rubrivivax sp. | reverse complement strand
AAGGAGTTCGGCCTGCTCAGCCACCTGGGGCTGACGCGCCGGCAGGTGGTGGCCCTGGTGGCGGGTGAAGCCGCGGCCTGGCTGGCGGCCGGCTGCGTGATCGGCCTGGCGCTGGGCGTGGCCATCAGCGCGGTGCTGGTGCACGTGGTCAACCCGCAGAGCTTCCACTGGACCATGGACCTGGTGCTGCCCTGGGCGAACCTGCTGGCCCTGGCCACGGCCGTGGCCACGGCCGGCGTGCTGACGGCGGCCTGGAGCGCACGCCGCGCCGCTGGCCGGGCCGCGGTGCTGTCGGTGAAGGAGGACTGGTGAAGCGGCGCCATCTTCTGCTGGCGGGTCTGCTGACGAGTGGCGGCCCCGCCGGGGCCGAAGGCATACGCCGCGGCCATGTGCTGCAGTTCCCGCGCGACCATGGTGCCCATCCCGAGGCGCGCACCGAGTGGTGGTATGTCACCGGCTGGCTGGGCCCGTTCGAGGCGCCGACGCACGGCTTCCAGGTCACGTTCTTCCGCAGCCGCACCGGGCTGGCGGCCGACAGCACGAGCCGGTTTGCGCCGCGCCAGCTGCTGTTTGCGCACGCGGCGCTGACCGATCTGCGCGCGCGCAGCCACCGCCACGCCGACCGCATCGAACGCTGGTCCGGCGAGCCGCAGGCGGTGTTGGCCCGTGCATCGCTGACCGATGGCGACGTGCACATCGGCCGCTGGCGTCTTCATCACGACGGCAGCGCCTGGCAGGCGCTGATCGACGACCCCGCACTCCCGCTGCAGTTGACGATGCGGCGCACGCAGCCTGTCCTGCTGCAGGGCGACCAGGGTTTCTCGCGCAAGGGGCCGGAGGAGCGCCAGGCCAGCCACTACCTGAGCGAACCGCAGCTGGCCACCACCTCCCCGCTGGGCACCGGCCGGGCCTGGCTGGACCACGAGTGGAGCGACGAGGTGCTGCACCCCCAGGCCGTGGGCTGGGACTGGATCGGCTTCAATCTGCTGGACGGCAGCGCGCTCACCGCCTTCCGGCTGCGGCGCGCCGATGGCCGCGCGCTCTGGGCCGGTGGCAGCTGGCGCGCAACGGGCGGCGTGGTGCAGGCCTTTGCGCCCGACGCGGTGCAGATGGCACCGGGCCGCACCTGGACCAGCGGCAGCAGCGGCGCGGTCTACCCGCTGGAATGGGCGGTGGCCACGCCCGCTGGCCGCTTCAAGGTGCGGCCACTGCTGGATGGACAGGAACTGGACGGCCGCAGCAGCACGGGCACCGTCTACTGGGAAGGCCTGAGCGAACTGCTGGACGCGCAGGGGCGCCGGGTCGGCCTGGGCTACCTGGAGCTGACGGGCTACGCCGGCCGGCTGCGGATGTAGCCGCTCAGTCCCGGCTTTCGCCCGGTCGCGCGGGCCGCTTGGAGCTGTCGTCGGTCGGCAGTTCGTCCAGCGTCTGCAGCCAGGCGCCTTCGGTGCTGGCGCTGCGCACGCAGTTGCCGCCGGCGTGGCGGGCCTGCTGCAGCGCCTGCTGCGACAGCCCGACCAGGGCCGACAAGGGCTGGTGCAGCGGGCGCAGCACGGCCACCCCCACGCTGGCGCTGAAACGCGCGCCTTCGGGCAGACCGGGCAGGTGCAGGTGTTCGACCATGTCGCGGATGCGGTCGGCCACGTCCAGCGCGCCGGTGGCATCGGCCTGGGGCAGGAAGACGGCCAGCTGGGCGTCGTCAAACCGCGCCAGCAGGTCGGCCGCGCGCAACGAGGCCAGCACCTGGCGGCCCAGGCCGGCCAGCAGGGCATCGGCCACGCGCGGGCCGGATTGTTCGGTCATCTGGCGCAGGCGGTCGACCTCGACCACCATCAGCGCCACCGCCCCGCCGTAACGGCCGGCGCGCAGCCAGTCGCGCTCGGCCAGGGCCAGGAAGGCGGCGCGGTGGAACATGCCGGTCTGCGGGTCGCGCAACGAGGCCTCCTGGGCGGGCGCAGTGCCCGTGCCGGTGACCTCCGGGTTGGCAGGCGCCGCAGCGGCGGGACGCCAGGCGGCCAGGCCAGCCACCACCGCCGCCGCGGCAGCCACCAGCCAGGGCGAGGCCTCGGCGCTGGCGGCCACCCCACCGACGACGGCCGCAGCGGCCAGGGCCGCAGCGCCCATGCGCCAGGCGGGGTGGGACGGGGGGTTCGCGGGCGAGACAGGCTGTGTCATGGCGGGCCAGGTCATGGGGCTGCTCCATTCGACCACAAAGCCCCGGGCCGACGAAGGCAGTTTCACCGTTTCCGGCAGGCAGCCCTTGACGCCGACCCGGCAACAGCCCTAAAGTGATATCACTTTAATTTCATCCAAGAAGGTCTCGCCATGAACGACCCCCGCACCCCTGAGCGTGTGGCCCACACCACCAACGGCTACCTGATGGGGGCCCTGGGCCTGGCCCTGATGGTGCTGCCGCCGCTGCTGTTGGTGGCCGGCGTCGGCCGCCACCCCGTGGGCGTGGCGCTCACCGTGTTCTGCGTGGTGGCCGGCCTGGTGCTGCTGGCGGGTTTGTACATGCTGCAGCCCAACGAAGCGGCGATCCTCACGCTGTTCGGCGAGTACACCGGCACCGACCGGCGGGAAGGCCTGCGCTGGGCCAACCCGCTGGCCGGCAAGCGCAAGCTCTCGCTGCGCGCGCGCAACCTGAACGCACCGACGCTGAAGGTCAACGACAAGCGGGGCAACCCGGTGGAGATCGGTGCCGTGGTGGTCTGGCGTGTGCAGCACACGGCGCAGGCGGTGTTCGACGTGGACGATTTCGAGACCTACGTGAAGGTGCAGGCCGAGGCCGCCATCCGCCACCTGGCCTCGATGTACGCCTACGACGACGGCGAGGACCTGGCCAGCGGGGAGCACACGCTGCGGGGCGGCATGGAGGCCGTGTCGCTGGCGCTGCGCCACGAGCTTCAGGCGCGCTTCGAGGCCGCGGGGGTGGAGGTGCAGGACGCCAAGCTCAGCCACCTGGCCTATGCGCCCGAGATCGCGCAGGTGATGCTGCGCCGGCAGCAGGCCGAGGCCATCGTCAGCGCGCGGCACAAGATCGTCGAAGGCGCGGTCGGCATGGTGGAAGCGGCGCTCAACGGCCTGGCGGCGCGCAACCTGATGCAGCTGGACGACGAGCGCCGCGCGGCGATGGTGAGCAACCTGCTGGTGGTGCTGTGCTCCGACAACGACGCACAGCCCGTGATCAACACCGGCACCTTGTACGGCTGAGGCGCGGCATGGCGCACCCTGCCTACCAACGGAGCCAGCCGCTGTGGCTGCTGTGGGTGGTGTTGCCCGGCACTGCCGCGCTCACCTGGTGGCTGGCCGGCGCCGTCCAGGCCTATCCCCAAGCCCAGCTGGCCGTGGCCGCGGTGGCTGCGATCGAGCTGCTGGTGTTGGCCGGCCTGGGGCGCTTTGTGGTGCAGGTGGACCACCAGACGCTGCGCTGGCACTTCGGCTACCTCGGATGGCCCAGTTGGCAGCTGCCACTGGCCGACATCCGCAGCGTGGAGCAGGCCCGCAGCAGCTGGGTGGAAGGCTGGGGCATCCGCCGAACCAAGGAGGGCATGCTCTACAACGCCCGCGGCAACCGCGCGGTGCGGCTGACGCTGAAGGATGGCCGCCGCCTGCGCCTGGGCAGCAACGAGCCCGAGCGGCTGGCGGCCTTCATCGCCGCACGCCTGACCTAGACCTGCCGATGGCCAGCCCGGGCAAAAAACACTTCGCGCTGCGCATCGACCCGCGCCTGTGGGCCGAGATCGAGCGGCTGGCCGCGCAGGAACTGCGCAGCGCCAACGCGCAGGTGGAGTTCCTGCTGCGCGAGGCGCTGGCCCGGCGCGGGCGCACGCTCCCACCGGCTGCCCCGCCCGAGCCGGAGGGGTCGGACCGATAGACTCCCGGCCATGCCCGCCGACACCGACAAAAGCCGCCCCGCCGCCACCAGCCCCCGCTCGCTCTCCGGCCTGCTGCCCTTTCTCCGGCCCTACCGTGGCCACATCGCGCTGGCCGCGTTTTTCCTCGTCGCGGCCGCGGCCAGCACGCTGGCCTTCCCGATCGCCCTGAAGGGCCTCATCGACGAAGGCCTGGTGCAAGCCACGCCGGGCGAACAGCTGTTGGCACTGCGTGAACACTTCCTGGCGCTGTTTGCCGTCGGCGCCGCGCTGGGGCTGTTTTCGGCGCTGCGTTTCTACATGGTCACGTGGATCGGGGAGCGCATCACCGCCGACCTGCGCAACGCCGTCTACCGCCACGTGGTGCAACAAAGCCCCGAGTTCTTCGAGACCACCGCCACCGGCGAGGTGCTGAGCCGGCTGACCACCGACACCACCCTGGTGCAGACCGTGGTGGGCTCCTCGCTCAGCATGGGGCTGCGCAACACCGTGATGGGCGTCGGTGCCCTGGGCGCGCTGATCGTCACCAACCCGTGGGTGATGACGCAGGTGCTGGGCATCCTGGTGCTGGTGGTGTTGCCCAGCCTGTACTTCGGCCGCCGGGTGCGCAAGCTCAGCCGCGCCAGCCAGGACCGCGTGGCCGATTCCAGCGCCATCGCCGCCGAGGTGCTGAACGCGATCCCCGTGGTGCAGAGCTACCACCAGCAAGCCCGCGAGGCCGACCGCTTCGACAGCAGCACCGAAGCCGCTTTCGACACCGCCCGCAAGCGCACGCGCATCCGTTCGCTGCTGGTGGGTTTCATCATCACCGCCACGTTTGGCGCGCTGCTCTGGGGCCTGTACCAGGGCACGCAGGCGGTGCTGCGCGGCGACATCACGGCCGGCCACCTGGGGCAGACGGTGGTCTTCGTGATCATATTCGTCGGCGCGGTGGCGGTGCTGTCCGAGGTCTATGGCGATCTGCTGCGCGCAGCCGGGGCCACCGAGCGGCTGATGGAGCTGCTGGCGGCACGTTCGCCGGTGGCCGAGCCCGCGTCTCCACTGGCCCTGCCGGCGGTGCGCGGCGGCTCGGCGGTGCGCTTCGAGCAAGTGCACTTCCACTACCCCTCGCGCCCGAAGACCGCGGCGCTGGACGGCTTCACCCTGGACATCCAACCCGGCGAGACCATCGCGCTGGTCGGCCCCAGCGGCGCCGGCAAGAGCACGGTGCTGCAGCTGCTGCTGCGCTTCTACGATGTGCAGCAGGGCCGCATCCTGCTGGATGGCGTGGCGGTGGACCACCTCGCGCTGGCCGAGCTGCGCGGCCGCATCGGCATCGTGCCGCAGGACAGCACGATCTTCTCCACCAGTGCGTTGGAGAACATCCGCTACGGCCGCCCCTCGGCCGGCGACGCCGAGGTGGTGGCCGCCGCGAAGGCCGCCTTTGCGCACGACTTCATCACCGCCCTGCCCGAGGGTTATGCCAGCTTCCTGGGCGAACGCGGTGTACGCATCAGCGGCGGCCAGCGCCAGCGCATCAGCATCGCGCGTGCGCTGCTGAAGAACCCGCCGCTGCTGCTGCTGGACGAAGCCACCAGCGCGCTGGACGCCGAGAGCG
>CAYTWU010000162.1:0-7861 GCA_964442175.1 uncultured Rubrivivax sp. | reverse complement strand
GCCGGTCCTGGCCCCAGAAGATCTCGCCGGCGATCACGTAGCTGGGCGCGCCGAAGACACCGGCCGCGATGGCCTGCTGCGTGTAGCCGGCACAGGTGGCCGCCACCGCTTCGGTGCCTGAGGCGTCCAGCAGCCCGGCCGGCAGGCCGGCCTCGGCCAGCAGCGCCGCCAGCACGCTGGCATCGGCCACGTTGCGCTCCTCGGCCCAGATCGCACGGCCCACGCGGCCGGCCAGGTCCAGCGCGGCCAGCGGGCCCTGGGCCTGGTCGGTCGCGACGATCAGCCGCGACGCCGGATCGCCCGCGACCGGAAAGAACGCCGGCTGCGGGTTCAGCGGCAGCCCCAGGTGGGCGCTGAAACGCCGCAGCTCCACCAGCCGGTAGGCCTGGCGCTGCGGTGCGCGCTTGGGCAGCGGCAGGCCGCCGGAGACGGGGAAGATGGCGCCGTAGTCCACCGGGCGCAGGTTCACGGCGGCGCCGGTGTCCTGCAGCAGCTGCACGAAACGCGCGTGGCCCAGGTAGGCCCAGGGCGAGACGGGGGTGAAGAAGTAGTCGACGGTGGGCATGGGGCGGTCTCCGGCGGGGGTGCGTGCATTGTCGTGGCAAGCCACACAATCGTCCGCCATGGACCGCTTCCTCGCCATCGACGCCTTCGTGCGTGTCGCCGAGACCCAGAGCTTCGTCGAGGCGGCCCGCCAGATGCGGGTCTCGCGTTCGGTGGTCACGGCGCGCATCCAGCAGCTGGAGGCCTTCGTCGGTGCGCCGCTGTTCCACCGCAACACGCGCAGCGTGCGGCTGTCGGAGCTGGGCCAGGCCTTCCTGCGCGATTGTGTGGAACTCGTGGGCCGCACCAACGAGGTCGTCGACCAGATGCGCGAGGTCACCACCTCGCCCACCGGGCGGCTGCGGGTGCACGCGCTGCCAGGCTTCGTGCTCGGCCACTTGGCGCAGGTGCTGCAGCGCTTCCAGACGCGCTACCCGCAGATCGTGCTGGACATGATCGTCAACGACGCCGCGATCGACCCGGTGAAGGAGGGCTTCGACTGCGCGCTGCAGATCTTCCCGCCGCGCTCCGAGGAGTTGATCTCCAAGAAGCTGTTCCCGGTACGGCGCGTGTTCTGCGCCACGCCCGAGTACGTGCGCCGCCATGGCCTGCCGCGCCACCCGCGCGACCTGATGGGCCACCGCATCGGCTGGTACTCCGGCTACCCCACACGCGAGCGCCTGGCCTTCCACGGCGCGGCCGAGACGGTGCAGCTGGAGCTGAAACCGGTGCTGCTGACCAACAGCGTGCACCTGCTGCGCGAATACGCGCTGGAGAACGCCGGCATTGTTTGCATTCCCACGCTGGTGGCGGCCGACGCCATCCTGGACGGCCGGCTGCGGCTGATGTTGCCCGAGTTCCCGCTCAGCGCGTTCTGGCTCTCGGTCTTCTACCCGACCACGGTGCGCAGCGCCCTGAAGCTGAAACTGTTTCTCGACGTGCTGGAACAGAACTTCGCCGGCCCGCCACCCTGGGACGAAGCCTTGATCGGGCGCGGTGTGCTGCCGCCCGCCATCGTCGAATGACCCGGGTTTTCCCGTAGATTATTCGGTGTTTCCGAACAATCCAGTCGGCGGCAGAGGCCTACCGGCACCGCCCTGCGCTTCCTACACTGCTCCGCAGACCAAGGCCGATGCAGGAGACCACGATGAGCGCCACGGGTTACACCACCCAGTTCGGATCGCTGGACCGCTTTGAAAAAGGCGGCGTGCAGGTGATCGACGACAACGTCAAGAACTACGCCTTCTCGAACTGCTTCGACATCGCCTCGCGCAGTGCGCCGTACGAGAAGGTGGTGTTCGGGCAGAACCAGATCTACGTGCTGGAAGCGCTGCGCGCCGAAGGCGCATCGCCCTGGTACACCTGCGCGCACGACGAGTTTGCGCTGGTGATGGATGGCACGGTGGAGATCCACCTGGTGAAGCTGGACGCCGAGCAGACCGTGCCCGATGCCGAGCACAACGGTGCCGTGCTGGTGAAGGGCGAACCGCGGGGACAGAAGATGGGCTGGATGAAGCTGCAACGGGGCCACCAGGCCCTGCTGCCCAAGAACGCGGCCTACCAGTTCCGCAGCGCCCAGCCGGGAGTGGTGATCCTGCAGACCTGCAAGGGCGACCTGAGCGTCGAGCGCTGGGCCGACATCTGCCAAACCGCCTGAACAGGAGCAAGCCCATGAGCACCGTCATCGCATCGCCGGCCGACACCACGCTCGGCTACCAGTCTTTCACGCTGGGCGGCTTCAGCTTCCGCCGCGACGAGTACTTCGCCCACATCCAGTGGACCACCAGCGACGGCCGCCCGCTGTCGCACACCGCCGACATCGCCAACTTCCTGCGTGCGCTGATGCGCGACGTGGCCTGGGGTTTCTTCTACGGTGGGGTCAACTTCGACCACGTGTTCGGCACCACCAACCACTACAAGACGGTGGACATGTACGCCGGCACCTACAACGCCACGATGAAGGCCGCGGGCGTGGACCGGCTGGAGAACTTCCCCACCGAGCAGATCGCCGCCACCTTCTTCGCGATGCTGGACGACTGGACAAACGAAGGTTTCGACCCTTTCGCCGCGCCGCAGGAAACCGGCAGCGCCTATGGCCGCAAACACGGCAACAACACCGCCGCCATCACCCGGGCGCGCGAGCTCGCCAAGCGCTGCGTGGGCCTGAAGGACGACCTTGCGCTTCGCACCGATGCCCGCGGCGCCCCGGTCAACCGGGCCTTCGCCGACGTGCCACAGGACCAGCCGGAACTGCACCCCGAACCCGGCTTCGAGAACGAGGTGCACGCCTTCAGCCTGTTCGGCTTCCTCTCGCGCAGCCAGGTCACGTGGAACCCCAGCTTCACCAGCGTCGTGAAGTACAGCTTCATGTGCCCGACCACCGAGGAGCACATCCTGCCCATCATCCACGCCAACGACCGCGTGGAGTGGTTCTTCCAGATGTGCGACGAGATCCACTGGGACTGCGCCGACAAGACCACCGGCAAGCCCCTGGCCCGCGTGATCATGAAGGCCGGCGACATGGCCGCCATGCCCGCCTACTGCCGCCACCAGGGCTACAGCCCCAAGCGCAGCATGCTGCTGGTGTGGGAGAACGGCAGCCCCAACCTCGTGTACGAGATCCAGAAGGGCGAAGCACCGGAAGTGCCGGTCCAGTTCTGACACCCCCTTTGGAGATCGCCATGAAGCTCGCGGACATCGCGGCCGCGGCAGGCCTGCGCTCGCCCATCCGGCACCAACTGTTCATCGGCGGCCGTTTCGTCGATGCCGCCGACGGCCAGACCCTGGCCACGCTGAACCCGCACGACAACAGCACCATCGCCGATGTGGCGATGGCCGGCCGCGAAGACGTCGACCGCGCCGTGGCGGCCGCGGAAGCCGCCTTCCCGGCCTGGGCACGTCTGGCGGCGGCCGACCGCGGCCGCATCCTGCTGAAGCTGGCCGACCTGATCGAGGCGAACGCCGAAGAGCTGGCCCGGCTGGAAAGTCTGGACACCGGCCACCCGCTGAAGGACAGCCGCGCGCTCGACGTGCCGCGCACGGCGGCCTGCTACCGCTACTTCGGCGGCATGGCCGACAAGTTCCAGGGCGATGTGGTGCCGGTGGAGACCGGCTTCCTGAACTACCTGCAGCGCGAGCCGCTGGGTGTGGTCGGCCAGGTCGTGCCCTGGAACTTCCCGCTCATGTTCACGGCCTGGAAGATGGCGCCGGCGCTGGCGGCGGGCTGCACCATCGTGCTGAAGCCGGCCGAGATCACGCCGCTGTCGACGCTGAAGATCGCCGAGTTGATGATGGAGGCCGGACTGCCGGCCGGCGTGGTCAACATCGTGCCCGGCCTGGGCAGCGTGGCCGGCCAGTACCTGGCCGAACACCCGCGGGTGGCCAAGATCGCCTTCACCGGCAGCACCGCCACCGGCCGCCGCATCGTGCAGGCCAGTGCCGGCAACCTGAAGAAGGTGCAGCTGGAGCTGGGGGGCAAGGGCGCCAACATCGTGTTCGACGACGCCAACCTCGCGGCCGCCGTCAACGGCAGCGCCTGGGCCATCTTCCACAACCAGGGCCAGGCCTGCATCGCCGGCAGCCGCCTGGTGCTGCACTCCGCAATAGCCGACGAGTTCCTGGACCGCTTCACGGCACTGGCCCGCAGCATCCGCCTGGGCGATCCGATGGACCCCGGCACCGAGATGGGCCCGCTGACCAGCCTGCAGCACCGCGACCGGGTGCTGTCCTACGTCGACATCGCACGTGAAGAAGGGGCGGAGCTGCTGACCGGCGGCCGGGCCCCCGACACCGCCGCGCTGAGCCGGGGCTGTTATGTCGAGCCCACCATCATGAAAGCGCGCAGCGCGCAGGACCGCATCGCGCAGGAGGAGGTGTTCGGCCCCTTCGTCACCGTGCTCACCTTCAAGACCGACGAAGAAGCGCTGCAGATCGCCAACGGCACCGACTATGGCCTCGGCCAGGGCCTGTGGACCGGCCAGCTGCAGCGCGCCCACAAGATGGCGCGCGAGCTCAAGGCCGGCATGGTCTGGGTCAACAGCTACAAGCGGGTGAACCCGGGCTCGCCGTTTGGCGGCGTGGGGCAAAGCGGCTACGGCCGCGAGATGGGCTTCGACGCGATGCGCGAGTACACCCAGGTCAAGAGCGTCTGGGTCAATGTCGACGCGCAGATCCCGACCTGGTACCCGCGATGACACCGTTCGTGCACCAGGCCCTCCCGTCGCGCGTGGTCTTTGGCCCCGGCGTGCTGGCGCGGCTGGGCGACGAGATCCAGCGCCTGGGGGCGCAGCGGGCTCTGGTGCTGTGCACACCGGAGCAGACCGGCTCCGCACAGCGCGTGGCCGATCTGCTGGGCGAGCGCGCGGCGGGCATCTTCGCGCAGGCCGTGATGCACGTGCCCGTGGAGACCGCCCGTGCGGCCCGCGCCGAGGCACTGCGCGTGGGGGCGGACTGTGCCGTGGCCATCGGTGGCGGGTCCACCATCGGGCTGGGCAAGGCCATCGCGCTCGAGTCCGGCCTGCCCATCCTCGCCATTCCCACCACCTACGCCGGCAGCGAGATGACGCCCATTTGGGGCCTCACCGAAGCCGGCGTCAAGAAGACCGGGCGCGATGCCCGTGTGCTGCCGCGCGCCGTCCTGTACGACCCTGAGCTCACGCAGACGCTGCCGGTGGCCCTGAGCATCACCAGCGGCCTGAACGCCATCGCCCACGCGGCTGAGGGGCTGTACGCCCACGACGGCAACCCGATCACCGCGCTGATGGCCGAAGAGGGCCTGCGTGCCTTGGCAGCGGCGCTGCCGGTGCTGGTGCGCAGCCCGCACGACCTGGCCGCGCGCAGCGACGCGCTCTACGGCGCCTGGCTCTGCGGCAGCGTGCTGGGCGCGGTGGCCATGGGCCTGCACCACAAGCTGTGCCACACGCTGGGCGGCAGTTTCAACCTGCCGCACGCCGAGGTGCACAGCGTGATGCTGCCGCACGCGATGGCCTACAACGCGGCCGCGGCGCCGGAGGCGATGGCCCGCATCGCGCGCGCGCTGGGCGCGGTCGTGGCCCACCAAGGCCTGTTCGACCTGGCCCGCCGCTGCGGCGCACCCACCTCGCTGGCCGCCATCGGCATGCCAGCCGACGGCCTGGACCGGGTGGCCGATCTCGCCGTGACCACACCCTATCCCAACCCGCGGCCGCTGGACCGCACTGCCTTGCGATCACTGCTCCAAAGGGCCCACGACGGCCAAACCCCACAACAGTAGGAGACCCCGATGACCATGAACCGCCGCCACTTTGTCCAGGGCTCGGCCGCCCTTGCCGCCGCCGGCGTCGCGCCGCTGCTGCACGCACAGAGCGTGATCAAGATCGGCTACGTGTCGCCGCAGACCGGCCCGTTGGCGCCGTTTGGTGAAGCCGACAAATGGGTGATCGACCAGATGAAGGCGGCCTTCAAGGACGGCATCACCGTGGGCGGCAAGAAGCTCGCGGTGGAGATCGTGCTGAAGGACAGCCAATCCAACCCCAACCGCGCCGGCGAGGTGGCCAACGACCTGATCCTGAAGGACCGCGTGGCGCTGATGCTGACCGCCGGCACGCCGGAGACCGCCAATCCGGTGTCCGACGCCTGCGAGCTGAACCAGGTGCCCTGCATCAGCAGCGTCGTGCCCTGGCAGCCCTGGTTCTTCGGCCGCAAGGGCGACCCGGCCAAGGGCTTCAACTGGACGTACCACATGTTCTGGGGCCTGGAGGACGTGATCGCGAACTTCAGCAACGGCTGGAAGAGCGTGGCCACCAACAAGAAGGTCGGCGGCCTGTTCCCCAACGACGGCGACGGCAACGCCTGGGGCGACAAGGAACTGGGTTTCCCCAAACCGCTGGCCGGCATGGGCTACACGCTCACCGACCCGGGCCGCTTCCAGAACGGCACGCAGGACTTCAGCGCGCAGATCGCCGCCTTCAAGAAGGACGGTGTCGAGATCGTCACCGGCGTGGTGATCCCGCCGGATGCCAAGACCTTCCTGACGCAGGCGCGGCAGCAAGGCTTCAAGCCCAAGGTCATCACGCTCGGCAAGGCGCTGCTGTTCCCGGGGGCGATCGAGGCGCTGGGCGATCTCGGGTACGGCCTGTCCACAGAAGTCTGGTGGAGCCCGTCGCACCCCTTTGCGTCGTCGCTGACGAAACAGAGCGCCAAGGCCCTGGCCGAAGCCTACGAGGCCAGCACCAAGAAGCAGTGGACGCAGCCCATAGGCTTTGCGCACGCGCTGTTCGAGGTGGCATCGAACGCCCTCTCGCGCGCCAAGTCGCTGAAGGGTGCGGACGTGCGCGACGCGGTCGCGGCCACGGCCATGAACACCGTCGTCGGTGCGGTGAAATGGGGCGGCCAAGGCCCGTTCAAGAACGTCAGCAAGACACCGCTGGTGCTGGGCCAGTGGGTCAAGGCACCGGCCGGGTCCAAGAACAAGGTCGAGCTGGTCATCGTCAACAACGAGGCCGCCAGCAACATCCCGACCGGCGGCAAACTGGCCCTGATCTGACCGGACCCGGCCATGGCCCTGCTCGCCCTGCACGACATGCACAAGTCCTACGGGGCGGTCAAGGTCACCGACGGCATTTCGCTGTCGGTGGCCGAGGGCGAGACGCTGGGCATCCTGGGCCCCAACGGTGCCGGCAAGACCACGCTGTTCAACCTGATCAGCGGCGACGTGCGGGCCGATGCCGGCCGGATCACCTACGAGGGCCGCGACATCGCCGGCCTGAAGCCACACCAGCGCTGCCGCGCCGGCATCGGCCGCAGCTACCAGGTGCCGCAGCCCTTCGGTGCGATGACGGTGTTCGAGAACCTCGTCACCGCCGCATGTTTCGGGGCCGGTGAAACAGAGCAGCAAGCCTGGGCCACGGCGCACGAGGTGCTGCAGCAGACCGGCCTGCTTCAGCAGGCCAACCAGCCGGCGGGCGGCCTGACGCTGCTGAATCGCAAGCGGCTGGAACTGGCCCGCGCGCTGGCCACGCGGCCCAAGCTGCTGCTGCTGGACGAGATCGCCGGCGGCTTGACCGAGCCGGAGGCGAAGGAACTCGTCGACGAACTGCGCCGCATCAAGGCCACGGGGGTGACCATGGTCTGGATCGAACATGTGGTGCACGCGCTGCTGGCGATTGCCGACCGCTTGTTCGTCATCAACTTCGGCCAGCCGCTGGCCGAAGGCTTGCCCGCCGATGTGATGGCCAACCCCGAGGTGAAACGCGTCTACATGGGCATCGAGTCATGAGCTTGATGCAGATCCAAGGACTCACCGCGTTCTACGGCGACGCGCAGGCCTTGTTCGGCATTG
>CAYTWU010000161.1:0-7867 GCA_964442175.1 uncultured Rubrivivax sp. | reverse complement strand
ACCTCCGAGCGCCAGGGCCGCATGATCGACCACGACGCCGCCGCGTCGATGGAAAAGAAGAAGCAAGAGGGGTATTTCTGACATGGCGCACGTCTCCGACCTCATCGCCACCGACATCGAGGCCTACCTGCGCCAGCACGAGCGCAAGGGGCTGCTGCGCTTCATCACCTGCGGCAGCGTCGACGACGGCAAGAGCACGCTGATCGGGCGGCTGCTGTACGAATCGAAGATGCTCTTCGAGGACCAGCTCGCCGCCATCGAGGCCGACTCCAAGAAGTGGGGCACCCAGGGCGGCGACATCGATTTCGCGCTGCTGGTCGACGGCCTGGCCGCCGAGCGTGAACAAGGCATCACGATCGACGTCGCCTACCGCTTCTTCAGCACCGACCGGCGCAAGTTCATCGTCGCCGACACGCCGGGCCACGAGCAGTACACCCGCAACATGATCACCGGCGCGTCCACCGCGGACGTGGCCGTGATCCTGATCGACTCGCGCAAGGGCGTTCTCACCCAGACCCGCCGCCACAGCTACCTGGTCAGCCTGATCGGTATCCGCAAGGTGGTGCTGGCGATCAACAAGATGGACCTGGTGGACTACGACGAAGCCACCTTCCGCCGCATCGACGAGGAGTACCGCGCCTTCGCCGCACAGATCGGCCTGGCCGACATCACCAGCATCCCGCTGTCGGGCCTGAAGGGCGACAACATGGTCGAGCGCAGCGACCGCATGCCCTGGTACCACGGCCCCACGCTGATGGCCTTCCTGGAGACCTGCGAGATCGACGAGTCGCGGCTGCAGGCCGGCCCGTTCCGGCTGCCCGTGCAGTGGGTGAACCGCCCCAACCTCGACTTCCGCGGCTTCTGCGGCATGATCGCCAGCGGCCGCGTGCAGCCGGGCGACCGCATCCGCGTGCAGCCCTCGGGCCGCGAATCCACGGTGGCGCGCATCGTGGCGCTGGACGGCGACCGCAGCCTGGCCGTGGCCGGTGAATCGGTGACCATCACGCTGGCCGACGAGGTGGACATCTCGCGCGGCGACCTGATCTCGGGCACGGACAACCCGGCCGAGGTGGCAGACCAGTTCGAGTGCAGCATCGTCTGGATGGCCGACGATGCCCTGCTGCCGGGCCGGCCGTACCTGATGAAGATCGGCACGCGCACCGTCAACGCCACCGTCACCGAGCCCAAGTACAAGGTGAACGTCAACACGATGGAGCACCTGGCGGCCAAGAAGCTGGACCTCAACGAGATCGGCGTCTGCAACATCGCACTCGACCGTGCGGTGGCCTTTGACCCTTACAGCGCCAACCGCGAGACCGGTGGTTTCATCCTGATCGACCGGATGAGCAACAACACGGTCGGTGCCGGCATGCTGCACTTTGCACTGCGCCGCGCCCACAACATCCACCTGCAGGCGGTGGACGTCAACAAGGCCGCACGCGCCAAGCTGATGGGCCACAAACCGGCGGTGCTGTGGTTCACCGGCCTCTCGGGCGCCGGCAAGTCCACCATCGCGAACCTGGTGGAGAAGAAGCTCTACGCGGCCGGCGTGCACTCGTACCTGCTGGACGGCGACAACGTGCGCCATGGCCTGAACAAGGACCTGGGCTTCACCGAAGGTGACCGCGTTGAAAACGTGCGCCGGGTCGGCGAAGTGGCCAAGCTGATGCTGGACGCCGGCCTGATCGTCGCCACGGCCTTCATCTCGCCCTTCCGCTCGGAGCGTGCCCTGGCCCGCAGCCTGGTCGATGAAGGCGAATTCATCGAGATCCACGTCGACACGCCGCTGGCGGTGGCCGAGGAGCGCGATGTGAAGGGCCTGTACAAAAAGGCCCGCCGCGGTGAGCTCGCCAACTTCACCGGCATCGATTCGCCGTACGAGGTGCCCGAGGCGCCGGAGCTGCGCATCGACACCACGGCGATGACGTCGGAGCAGGCGGCCGACGCGGTGCTGGCACTGCTGCGCAGCAAAGGCCTGATCCCGGCATGACACTCCAGCAGGCCATCGTCTTCTTCGGACTGGCCGCGCTGATCGTTGAACTCATCCGCGGCCGGTATTCTCCGGCCAAGGTGTTCGCGGGCGTGGCCTTTGCCTTCATGCTGCTGGATTTCGTCAGCGTGCAGAAGGGTCTGCAGCAGTTCACCAACAACGGGCTGGTCACCGTGGTGGTGCTGCTGCTGCTGTCCGTGGTGCTGGACAAGTCGCGCCTGCTGGAGGTGGTAGCCGACCGGCTGGTGCGCGGCGACTACCGGTGGGCACTGGCCAAGCTGTATGTCGCCACGGCCGCGTACTCGGCCTTCCTGAACAACACCGCCGTGGTGGCCTCGTTGCTGGGGCCGCTGCGCACCCTGCGCACGCACCCGGCGTCCCGGCTGCTGATGCCGATGTGTTTTGCCGCCTCGCTGGGCGGCATCCTGACCCTGGTGGGCACCTCCACCAACCTGCTGGTCAACAGCCTGATGATCGGCCAGAAGCTGCCCCCGCTGCAGATCTTCGACCTGTTCCCGGTCGGCATCCTGATCGTCGTGGCCTGTGGCACCACGATGGTGCTGCTCTACCCGCGCATCCTGCGCGAGCAGCCACCGGCCGACGATGAGCTGTCCGACTACTTCCTCGAAGCGAAGGTGCTGCCGACCTCACCCCTGGTGGGCGCATCGGTTGAAAGCGCGGGCTTGCGGCAGCTGTCGCACCTCTTCCTGGCCGAGATCGTGCGGGACGGCCACATCATCGCCCCGGTGCAGCCCGACCAGGCGCTGCAAGCCGGCGACGTGCTGGTCTTCACCGGCGACCTGACCCGCCTGGACCTGCTGCTGCGCTTCCAGGGCCTGGAGACCCATGGCCAGCACTACAAGCTGCCGCTGGACAACCTGGTGGAGGTGGTGGTGGCGGCCAACTCGCCGCTGGCCCGGCGCACGATCAAGGAAGTGGACTTCCGCTCGCAGTTCGACGCGGCCGTGATCGCGGTGCGGCGCGGCAGCGAACGCCTGCGCGGCGCCATCGCCAACCTGCCGCTGGACGTGGGCGACACCCTGGTGCTGGTGGTGGGCAAGGACTTCGAGAAGCGCAACAACCTGCAGCGCAACTTCATCATCGTCTCGCAGCGCGAGGTGCAGAAGTTCACCGACCCCCGCAAGGGCGTGCTGGCAATGGCCGGCTTCGTGGCCGCCATCCTGCTGGCAGCGTTCGGCATGGCAGATTTCCTGAAGACGCTGCTGGTGCTGCTGGCGCTGTTCCTGGCCTTCGGTTTTGCCAAGGTGGCCGACCTGCGGCGCAACATGCCGTACGAGATCATCATCATCATCGCCTCGTCGCTGGTGATCTCCGAGGTGATGGTGCAGACCGGCGCCGCCGCCTTGATGGCCGGGGGCATGCTGCTGGGCGTGGAGAGTTTCGGGCCCTATGGCGCGCTGGCCCTGATCCTGGTCGTCACCTGGGTCCTGACCGAGCTGATGAGCAACAACGCGGCCGCCGCGCTGGCCTTCCCCATTGCACTGGGCGTGGCGCAGAAAACCGGCCTGGACCCCCTGCCCTTCGTGATGGCCGTGCTCTACGGCGCCAGCTGCAGCTTCATGACGCCCTACGGCTACCAGACCAACCTGATGGTGATGTCCCCCGGCCGTTACACGCTGCGCGACTTCCTGCGGGCCGGGCTGCCGATCGCATTGGTGTTCCAGGCGGTGGCGCTGGTCGCGGTGCCGTACTTCTTCCCGTTCAAGCCGGTTTGACGCCCGGCCTCCGTGCGGCCACGGCGGCGATGCCGTCGGCCAGCCGGGGCAACAACGGCTCCGGCAGGTCGTGGCCCATGCCGGGCACCAGGTCCAGCGTCGCGCCGGCGATGCGGCGCGCCAGGTCCTCGCCGCAGGCGGGCGGCACCAGCGGATCGTCGGCGCCGTGCACCACATGGGTGGGTGCGGTGATGCGGCCCAGCAGCGGCGTGCGGTCGCCATCGGCCACGATGGCCAGCAGCTGCCGTGCCGAGCCCGCCGGCCGCCAGGCGCGCGCCACCGTGGCCGCCAGCCGCGCGCGAAAGGCCACCGGCTCCGGCGGGTAGCC
The DNA here is from genome assembly GCA_964442175.1 of uncultured Rubrivivax sp. Classification (GTDB taxonomy): domain Bacteria; phylum Pseudomonadota; class Gammaproteobacteria; order Burkholderiales; family Burkholderiaceae_C; genus Rubrivivax. The sequence goes on along the minus strand of CAYTWU010000161.1, from coordinate 3,813 downwards.
GGGGCTGCCGATCAGGCGCAGCAGGCGCTCCAGGTGCGCCACCACCATGGCCGGCTCGCGGCCGTCGGGCCGGGCCAGCAGCGCCCGCTGCACCGATGGGCGGGCCTGCGGCAGCCGGCGCGAGCCGCTGGTCGTCATGATCAGCGTCAGGCTGCGCACACGCTGCGGGTGGTGGGCGCCCAGGTGCTGCGCCACCATGCCGCCCATCGACGCACCGCAGACATGGGCCTGCACGATGCCCAGCGCATCCAGCACGCCCACGGCGTCCTGCGCCATGTCGGCCAGGCGGTAGGGCGAAGGCACACGCAGCCGCAGGAAGTAGCGCAACGCAGCCCAGGCCATGTGGGGCATGCCGTGGGCATCAAACCCCTGGCTCAGGCCGGCATCGCGGTTGTCGAAGCGGATGACGCGGAAGCCACGCGCCACCAACGCATCCACCAGCGCCTGCGGCCAGGCCACCAGCTGCATGCCCAGGCCCATCACCAGCAACAACGGCTGGCCATCGGCCGGGCCTTGCACGTCGACCTCGATCTGCAGGCCGTTGGCGGTGACCTGCATCAGTACTGATCGACCAGCAGTTCGGGCTGGTGGGCGACCTTGAAGAACCAGCGGCGTGCGCCCTGCACGTCAAAGCGCTTCCAGTGCGCCGGGTCCTGGCGCAGGCGGTCGGCCAGCGCGTACAGCGCCATCGGGTTCATGCCCATGCCGATGTGGCTGGCGTGCACCTCGATGTTTTCGGTGTGGCGGTGCTGCGGCGGGTTCAGGCTGCAGGGCCAGGCCACGATGCCATCGGTCTTGCTGTAGATCGAGGTGGTGGGCACCGGTGGCGGGCGCTTCACTTCCGCCAGCAGGGCTTCGTCGTGCGCCTGCTGCCCGCTGACCATCTCGTAGAACCGCCAGGCGTTGGTGGCGCGCGGGTGGCCGGCAAACGGGGTGCCCAGCGTGACCACGCAGCGCACCAGATCGGGCATCTCCTTGGCCATCTCACGCGCATAGATGCCGCCCAGGCTCCAGCCCACCAGGCTGATCTTCTCCCGATGGCGCGCAAAGGTCTCGCGGATCAGCGCGCGGCAGCCATCCAGCACGCCCTCGCGCGGGCCCAGGTTGAAACCCTGGCCCCAGGGGCACGGTGTGTAGCCCTGCCCTTGCAGGAACTGGCGCACGGCCAGGGTGCTGGCATCGGCCGCGCCCAGGCCCGGGAAGACGATGACCGGGTGGCCATCACCCACCGGCATCTTCTTCAGGAAAGGGGACACCGCCATCAGCGCCGCCAGCTCCCAGGGGGCGCGCGCCTCCAGCATCAGCAGCCAGGGGCCGGGGGGCGAGATCGCGGTGTCTTCGGGCGGCGGAGGCTCGGGGGTGCGGGGAATGCGCGGCATGTGCTGCCAGTTTATCGGGCACGCTTCCTGGCCGCCGCAGGCTTGACCCGCGCCTGGCCTGTCACCTGCGAGACAGCGCTGCGCACCGCGTGGCCCATCGCCTGCTGGGCCAGCTTGCCGGCAGCGCCGGTCGCCGCACCCACGGCCTGCGTCAGGCCGCGCCGGGCGATGCCGGCCACCGTGGGGGCGGGCTCGGCGTCGGCCTGCAGGGCCCGCAGGTCGTCGAAGGCGATGCCGATGGCGTCGGCCAGCTCGCGCACCTCGGGCATCGCCGCGCCGTCGGCCATCAGGCCGAAGTCCAGGCTCTGGTGGTAACTCTGCACCGTGATGTTGAGCGCCAGGCCATGCACCACGATGGACGCCGGGAAGTTGGTCAGCATGTGCGCGCCCGCCAGGTACAGCGGCACCGGCGGGCCGGGCACGTTGGAGATGACGACGTTGGCCACCTGCGGGATGCGGTCGGCCACACGGGCCTTGCCATACAACGCGGTGGCGGCTTCCATCAACCAGGGCACGCCCAGCGACGGGAAGTCGGTCGGCAGGATGTTCTTCAACGAGCCCATGCTCGACTTCATCGCGGACGTGGCGGCCTTCACGTGGTCGAGCCGGCGCTGCACGTCGGCGATGTGCGTGCCCAGGCTCACCAGGCTCATCGAGGCCTGGTTGTCGGCGCTGGTGTCGCCCGCCGCACGCAACGAGATCGGCACCGCGGCCACCAGGCTCTTGCGTGGCAGGGCCTTGCGCTTGGCGTAAAAGCGGCGCAGCGCGCTGCCGCAGACCATCAGCACGATGTCGTTGACGGTGGCGTCCTGTGCCCTTGCCAGGGCCTTGACCTCGGCCATGGGCAGCGTGGTGGCGGCAAAGGCACGGCTGCGGCCGACCGACACGTTGACCGGAAGCCGCGGTGCCAGCGTCAGGTTGGACGGTGTCTTGCGGCCGCCCAGCAAGCTGCTGCGCGACACCACGCCCAGCGCCGCATCTTTGAGTGTGCCCACGGTGGACGGCAGCTCGCGCACGATCTGCGCCACCTTCAGCGCCTGGCTGCCGAGCGCGCCACGCAGCATCTCGCTCATGCCCAGCTCGAAGGTTTTCTGGCGGCGCGAGGGGCGCAGAGCGATGCTGCGCGGCTCGGGCGTCACGTCCAGCAGCACGTTGGCCAGCGCCACGGCCGCCTGGCCGTCCACCGCCGCGTGGTGCAGCTGGGTGTACAGCGCCACGCGCTTGCGGCCATCAGCACCGGGCGCCAGGCCTTCGAAGACATGCATCTTCCACAGCGGGCGCTGGCGGTCCAGCAGCACCGGGTGCAGGGCGGACACCTGGGCTTCCAGTTCCGGCTGGCCCGCGCCCTTGGGCAGCTTGACCTCGACGATGTGTTGCTTCAGGTCGGGCACCGCGTCCACCCAGGCCGGATTGGCCAGGTTCAGTGGCATCCACCACAGGCGCCGGCGCAACACGGGTGCGGCGGGCAGGCGGCTCTGGATGTGGGCGCGCAAGGCGGTGACAAACCGGCCCTTGAAGCCGGCCGGCAACTCGAAGACATGCAGGGCGCCGACGTGCATCGGCATCTCCGGCGTCTCCAGGTACAGGAAGGTGGCGTCGAGGCCGGAGAGTTGGTGCATGGGCACCGATGGTAGGCCGGCGCCCGTGCGCCCGACCCGGGACTCACCCTAGCGCGGCACCCGGTTCCCGCGCACGGCCCAGGCCCAACAGCTCGTTGCCTGCCAGCGCCAGCAGCACCAGCGTACCGCCCCCCAGCACGGCCGCCGAAGGTGACTCACCCGCGCCCAACCAGGCCCAAGCGACGCCGAACACCACCTCCAGCAGGCCCAGAAGCGCGACCTCCGGCGCCGGCAGGACACGCGCCACGGCCACTGCCAGCAGGCAGGGGATGGCGAGCTGCACCACGCCAAGCAGCGCCAGCAGGCCCAGATCGTGCGGCGTGGCTGAAAAAGGAGCAGACAAGGGCAGCGTGATCGCCGCCGACAACAAGGCCCCGATCAGCACCGCCGGCATGAAGTCGGTCGTCTTGCCGGCGTGGCTGCGGTCGTGCTGCAGCAGGGTCCAGTTGGTCGCGGCCGCGACCGGCACGGCCAGCGCCAAAGCGGTGCCGATCCAGTGCCGTGCATCGCCGCCCTGCATCTGGCTGCCGTACATCCATGAAATGCCCACCCCGGCCAGCGCCACGGCAGCCCAGGTTCGCGCCGGCGGCCGGTGGTGCAAGAAGGCCCAGGCGGCCAACGCGGTGAACAGCGGCGCCACCGACATCGTGACCAGCACATTGGCCACGGTGGTGAAACTCAGCGCCAGCATGAAGGCGGTGAACATCACGCACCAGCACAGGCCCGACAGCCACAGCGTGCGCCCGGCCCCGCGCAGGCTGGCCCACAGCGGCCCCGGGCCACGCAGCCCCGACAGCAGCAGGACCAGCGCCAGC
>CAYTWU010000160.1:0-7912 GCA_964442175.1 uncultured Rubrivivax sp. | reverse complement strand
AGCAGGTCCATCAGCACGCTCTGCGCGCCGGTGCGGTAGATGGTCTGCTTGATCGTCAGCACGTCGGGATCGTGCACCGCCTCGCGCAGGAACTGCACCACCGGCTCGAAGCTCTCGAAGGGGTGGTGCAGCAGCAGGTCCTGGCGCCGCAGGTGGGCGAAGATGGAACTGCCTTGCGGCAGCCGCTTCTGCGGCCACGCGGGCTCGTAGGCCTTGAAGCGCAGCGGGTCGGCCTCGGCCTGGTCGATCAGCTGGTTCAGGCGCACCAGGTTGACCGGGCCGTTGACGCGGTACAGCGCCGCCGCGGGCAATTGGAACTGCGCCAGCAAAAAGTCCGACAGGTCCGCCGGGCAGGTGTTGACCACTTCCAGCCGGATCGCACGGCCGAAGTGGCGCGTGGTCAGGCCGGTGCGCAGCGCCTGGCGCAGGTTGGTCACGTCGCCATCGGCCACGTCCAGATCGGAATCTCGGGTGACGCGGAACTGCGAAAACGATTCCACCGTGCGGCCCGGGAACAGCTCTTCCAGGTGCGCGCGGATCACGCTGGTCAGCAGCACAAAACCCTGGCGCCCCGGGCACACCTCGGCCGGCATGCGGATGACCCGCGGCAGCACACGCGGCACCTTGACGATGGCGATGCCGCTTTCGCGGCCGAAGGCGTCCAGGCCCTTCAGCTGCGCGATGAAGTTCAACGACTTGTTCGCCACCAGCGGGAAGGGGTGCGACGGGTCCAGCGCCACCGGCAGCAGCAGCGGCCGCACCTGCTGCTCGAAGAACTGGCGCACCCAGGCGCGCTGCGCTGCATCGCGCTCGGCGTGGTTGATGATGACGATGCCCTGCTGCTGCAGCGCCGGCATCACCACCTCGTTGAAGACGGCGTACTGCTCGTCGATCAGTGTGTGGGCGTGCGCCGCCACCACGTCCAGCTCGGCGTTCGAGCCGCCGCTGCGGGCCAGCTCGATCACGTCGGCCACGCGCACCTCGAAAAACTCGTCGAGGTTGGACGATACGATGGTGATGTAGCGCAGCCGCTCCAGCAGCGGCACGTCTTCGCGGCGGGCCTGGGCCAGCACGCGGCGGTTGAAGGCCAGGATCGAGCGCTCCCGGTTCAGCAGCGGGGTCGGCGATGCGGTACGGTCGGGCATCCGGCCAGTTTACGGAGCGCGCAAGACAGGCGCGTGACAAACACGGCACCGAGCACAAGGAGCACGCCAGATGACGGACCGCACCCTGATCACCCCCCGCGCCCACGACCTGGGCGGTGGTTTCACGGTCCGCCGTGCGCTGCCGGCTGCGGCCCAGCGTTCTGTCGGGCCCTTTGTCTTCTTCGACCATTTCGGCCCGGTGCTGGCCAGCCCGGAGAGCCAGCACGACGTGCGCCCGCACCCGCACATCGGGCTGGCGACGGTGACCTATCTGTATGACGGCGCGATGATGCACCGCGATTCCACCGGCGCCGTGCAGCGCATCGAGCCCGGCGCGATCAACTGGATGACGGCCGGGCGTGGCATCGTGCACTCCGAGCGCACGCCCGACGAGCTGCGCGCCCAGACCCGGCGCAGCCACGGCCTGCAGCTGTGGGTGGCCTTGCCGGCGGAACAAGAGGAGGTGGAACCGGGTTTTGCCCACACACCCGCCAGCGCCATCCCGGTGCTGGAGGTGGGCGGTGCACAGCTCCGCGTGCTGGTGGGCGAGGCTTTTGGCGCCGTCTCACCGGTGCAGGCGGCGTCGCCAACCCTGTTCATCGACGCGCAGCTGTCGGCGGGTGATGCCTTCCCGGCCCCGCTGGCCACCGAGCGTGCGCTCTACGGCGTGGATGGCCCCTTCCAGCTGGACGGCCAGACCATCCCGGCGCAGACCCTGGTGGTGCTGGCCGCAGGCGATGAACCGCTGGTTTCGGCCGAGGGCGAGGTGCGTGTGGCGCTGGTCGGCGGTGAGCCGCTGGGCCCGCGCTTCATGTGGTGGAACTTCGTCTCCAGCCGCAGGGACCGCATCGAGCAGGCGGGTGACGACTGGGCGGCCGGGCGTTTCCCTGTCGTGCCGGGCGAGACCGAGTTCATCCCGCTGCCGGCGCGTTGATCAGCGCTGGAGCATCAGCACATTGCCCGCGATCGTCAGCACCACGCCGGCGAGCGTGAACACACCCGGCACATAACCCTCGAACAGCGTGGACACGGTGAGCGCCACCACCGGCGTCATCACGCCCACCGTGGAGGCCTTGCTCGGTCCCAGGCGCAACTGCAACGTCAGGAAGGCGGCAAAGGCCACCACCGTGCCGGCCACCGCCAGGTAGACCAGCGACAACCACCACGTCCACGCGGTGGGCCAGGCGCCCGGCAGCGGCTGGCTGGCGGCGGCGATCAGCGTGGCCGTGGCCGCGCCCCAGGCCAGGCCCCAGCCCAGCGCCGGCCAGAAGGGCAGGCCGGCCTTGGCGTTGCGGCTCGCGGCCAGCGCGCCCACGGCCGACAGCAGCACCGCGCCCACCGTGTACACCAGCCCCAGGCCGGCGCTGGGGCGGGCGCCCATGTCGGCCAGCTCGGGCCAGAAGATCAGCGCCACGCCGGCCACGCCCAGCGCACCGCCGAGCAGGAAACGCCCGCTCACCGGCGTGCGCCACAGCAGCCAGGCGCCCCAGCCCATCAGCACCGGCGAAGCCGAGTACCCCACCGCCACCAGGCCCGAGGGCACGTGCAGCTCGGCGTGGTACACGCACACATAGGCCAGGCCGTACATGAACACCCCCTGCAGCGCCAGCAGGCCGTGTGCGCGCCCGCCGTAGCGCAGGCGCTCGCCGCGCCAGCCGGCAAAGGCCAGCACCACGGCCGCGGCCAGGCTGAACCGCAGCGCCACGCCCCACTCCGGTGGCGTGCCGCCCAGCTGGTAGGTGATGGCGTGCCAGGTCGTGCCCCAGATGAGCACGGCGAGCGCAAACAGCTGCCAGGCCGGCAGGCGGGTCATCGTGCTGGACCCCGGCTCAGAACTTCAGCGTCGCGCGGGCCGCCTGGCCCACCCGCAGCGTGTGGCCGGCACCGGCCAGCACGATGGCGTTCATGCCGAAGGTGATGGCGCCGCCCACCCGGGCGTCGGCGCGGAACGCGGCCAAGGTCCGGCCCGGTTCGGCGCTGGTCTCGGCACTGGCCGGGTCGACGTTCGGGATCCCGCAGCGGCTGCAGGGTTTGACGAGCTTCAGCCGCACCTCGCCCTCGTCGGTGCTGATGCTGAGTTCGTCGATGTGGTCTTCATCGAAGGCGCTCAGGCCGTCCAGCACCAGGTTGGCACGAAACCGGTCGTGGCCCACCGGCGCGTGGCCGGCGGCGGCCAGACGCTGGTTCAGGTCGGCCAGCGAAGCGGTGCTGCTCACCAGCAGCGGGAAACCATCGGCAAACTGCGTCAGGGCCTCGTGTTCACCGGTCCATTGGCGGTCGGCCACGCGGCGCTCGTCGGGGTCGAAGCGCACCAGCCGGGCCGGCGTGCCCAGGAAATCGGTGAACCACTGGGCCGCCAGCGCGCCCATGTCCCAGGCCTTGACGATGTCGTCCCAGACCCGCACCCGGGTGGGGGCCTCCACCGCCTCCAGCGACAGGTGCAGCCCCAGCATGCCGGGCGCCTTGAGCACCACGTCCGACAGCTTCAGCGTCGGGCGGATCAGCGCCATGCGCGGGTGCTCGCGTTGGGTGAGCATCTCGCCGTCGGGTGTGACCACCATCCAGGCCCGGTCCAGGTCCAGGCCGGTGTCGGTGAGCAGGGCCGTGCGGGGCGCCAGCGCGCCGCAGGACTTCAAGGGGTGCAGGCCCAGCGCGGCCAGCGTGCAGGTGAGATCGCTCAAGGGTCGGATTCCTGGGGGGAGGCCGGATTGTGCCGCCTCCCTACAATGCCGGCATGGTGAGCCATCAGGTCTTGGTGCGGGGGGCTGGCGCTGTGGCGCTGGCCACTGCCTTGGCGCTGGGCCGGCGCGGCCTGTCGGTGGCCCTGCAGGCCGAGTTGACCGCGCCGCGCGAGGATGTGCGCGCCTACGCGCTGAGCGCCGCGTCGGTCACGCTGCTGCAGAGCCTGAAGGTCTGGGACGCGCTGCCGCCCGACGCCCGCACCGCCGTGCAGGACATGCGCATCCACGGCGACCAGCCCGGCGCGGTGCTGCATTTTTCGGCCTGGAGCGGCGCGCTCGATGCGCTGGCCTGGATCGTCGACGCCGCCGAACTGGAAGCGGCCCTGCGCAGTGCCGTGCGCTTTGCGCCCCATGTGCAGATTGTTGGCCCCGGCACGGTGGACGCCCCGCTGCAGGTGCTGGCCGAAGGCAAGGACTCCGCCGCGCGCGCCGCGCTGGGGGTGCAGATGCCGCGCGCGCTCTACGGCCAGTGCGGCGTGGCGGCGCGCCTGGTGTCTGATCAGCCACACGCGGGCCTGGCCCGGCAGTGGTTCCGCAGCCCGGATGTGCTGGCGCTGCTGCCGTTCGACCGGCCGCAGCCGCAGCATAGTTTTGGCCTGGTCTGGTCGGTGCCCGACGCGCGGGCGCAGGAGTTGCTGGCCTTGCCCGACGCTGCGTTTGAGCAGGCCCTGATGGACGCCACCGGCGGCGCGGCCGGCACGCTCAGGCTCGCCAGCGCACGTGCGGCCTGGCCGCTGGCGCTGGCCCGTGCCGACCGCGTCTGCGGCGAAGGCTGGGTGCTGGTGGGCGATGCCGCCCACCTGGTGCACCCGCTGGCCGGCCAGGGCCTGAACCTGGGCCTGGCGGACGTGGCGGCGCTGGACGCCGTGCTGGCCGAGGCCCGCACCCGCGAGCCCTGGCGGGGCCTGGGGGATGCGCGTGTGCTGCAGCGCTACGCCCGCCGCCGTGCCGCGCCCACGGCCGCGATGGGCCAGCTCACCGACGGCCTGCTGCAGCTTTTTGCCAGTGAACAGCCCTTGCTGCGGGAACTCCGCAACCGCGGCCTGACACTGATCGACCACCTGCCGCCGCTCAAACGCTGGCTCGTCGCCTCGGCGCGTCAGGCCTGAACCCCTTACACCAAGGTGCACCGATGAAGTCCCTGTCCCTCACCGCGCTGGCCCTGGCCGGCCTGATGGCCACCGGCCTGGCCCTGGCCCAGGAAGCCGTGATCCGCAAGAACCTGGCCGAGCGGCTGCCCAACTTCCCGAAGATCGACGAGGTGATCAAGACCCCGATCCCCGGCCTCTACGAGATCCGCCTCGGCACCGAGATCCTCTACACCGACGAGCAGGGCAGCTACATCCTGCAGGGCTCGATGATCGACACCCGCACCCGTGCCAACCTGACGGAAGAGCGCATCGAGAAGCTGACCGCGATCGACTTCGCCAAGCTGCCGCTGAAGGACGCCGTGGTCGTCAAGCAGGGCACGGGCGCACGCAAGCTGGCGGTGTTTGTGGACCCCAACTGCGGCTACTGCAAACGTTTCGAGCGCGACCTGGCCACGGTCAAGGACGTGACCATCTACACCTTTCTCTACCCCATCCTGGGGCCGGACTCCACCGCCAAGTCCAAGGACATCTGGTGTGCCAAGGACGCGGCCAAGGCCTGGCGCGGCTGGATGGTGGACAACGTGGTGCCGATCAAGACCATGGGCAGCTGCGACACCAGCGCCATCGACCGCAACATCGCGATGGGCCAGAAGCACCGCGTGCAGGGCACCCCTGCGCTGGTGTTTGAAAACGGCGTGCGCAAACCCGGCGCGCTGCCGGCGGCGCAGGTCGAGGCGCTGCTGGTGGCGGCGGACAAAAAATCCTGACGATGGCCCGCCGCGCGCCATCCCCGCTGGCGCGGGCCTGAGCCGCACGCCGGTGCCTGCCGCCAGCCCGCCGGTGCCTGCCACCAGCCCGCATTACCGTGTCGCGCTGGACGACCGCGGCGCGCACCTCTTCCGCGTCTCGCTGAGCCTGCCGGCCCCGGCCGCGCAGCAGCTGCTGCGCCTGCCCGTGTGGCTGCCCGGCAGCTACCTGCTGCGCGAGTTTGCGCGCCACGTGCAGGACCTGCGGGCCACGCAGGCCGGCCGGCCGGTGCCGCTGGTGCAGCAGGACAAGACCACCTGGGTGGCCCATTGCAGCGGCCGTGCGGCCTTGCAGCTGAGCTGGCGGGTGCATGCGCTCGACGCCTCGGTGCGCGGCGCCTGGCTGGATGGTGACCGCGGCTTTTTCAACGGCAGCAGCCTGTTCCTGGCCGCCGAGGGCCGCACGCAGGAGCCGCTGCGCCTGAGCATCGGCCGCCTGCCCGCCGGCTGGGACATCGCCACCAGCCTGCCGGCCGGTGCAGGGCGCCAGGTCTACGAGGTGGCCGATTACGCCGAACTGATCGACCACCCGGTGGAAATGGGCCGCTTCTGGCGGGGTGAGTTCCAGGCCGGTGGCGTGCCGCACCAGTTCGTGGTCACCGGGGCCTGGCCCGGCTTCGACGGCGCGCGGCTGCTGGCCGACACCGCCCGCCTCTGCGCCGTGCAGATCGGCCTGTGGCACGGCCGCGGCAAACCGCCGTTCGCCCACTACCTGTTCCTGCTGCGTGTGGCCGACGAGGGCGGCGGCGGCCTGGAACACCGCGCCAGCACCGCGCTGCTGGCCCATCGGCGCGACCTGCCGCGCGCCGGCAGCGACGCGGCGACCGACAACGGCTACCAGCGCCTGCTGGGGCTGATCAGCCACGAGTACTTCCACGCCTGGAACGTCAAGCGCCTGGTGCCGGTGGAACTGGCCGCGCCCGACCTGGGCCAGGAGGCCTACACCCGGCTGCTGTGGTGGTTCGAAGGCACCACCTCGTATTACGACGACCTGGTGCTGGCCCGCAGTGGCCTGATCGACGCGCCCCGTTACCTCGCGGCGCTGGCCGGCCACCTGAACGAGGTGGCGGCCACGCCGGGCCGCCAGCTGCAAAGCGTGGCGCAGGCCAGCTTCGACGCCTGGACACGCTTCTACCGGCCCGACGCGAACACGCCCAATGGCACGGTGAGCTACTACGCCAAGGGCGCGCTGGTGGCCGCCTGCCTGGACCTGACGCTGCGCCTGGCCGGCCCCGGCACGCTGGACGGCGTGCTGCGGCGGCTCTGGGCCCTGCGCCGGCCGGTGACCGAGGCACACATCGCCGCCGCCCTGGCCGCCGAGGCCGGCCGGCCGCTGGACGCCGAGCTTGCCGCCTGGGTGCATGGCACCGGGGAATTGCCGTTGCCCGCCCTGCTGCCGCATTTCGGCGTGCAACTGCAGCACGAGACGCCCACGCTGGCCGCCACGCTGGGCCTGCGGCTGAACGAGGGCCCCGTCAGCGGCGTGACGGTGCGCGTTGTGTTGCGCGGCAGTGCCGCCGAGGCCGCTGGCCTGCTGCCCGGCGATGAGTTGCTGGCTGCCAACGGCTGGCGCCTGCGCCGCCTGGAAGACGCCCGCGCCTGGCTGCAGCCGGCCCAGCCGGTGGACCTGCTGGTGGCGCGCGACCAGCGCCTGCACACGCTGCGGCTGGCGCCGCCCGCCCAGCCTGCCATGGCCACCGTGGTGCTGCGCCTGGACCCGCAGGCCCCCGCCGACGCCCAGGCCCGCCGCCGGGCCTGGCTGGGCGTGTGAGACCGCTGCGCCGCCGCGTGGCGGCGCTGTTGCTGGCGGCGGCCGTGCTGGCCGCGCACACTTGGCTGGCGCAATCGTTGGCGCTGGCCCGCCTGGGCGAGGGCGCGGCCGACACCCGGCCGCAACGCCTGGACGTGGCCTTTGTGCGCGTGCTGGCGCCCGCCGCGCCAGTGGCCGTGGTGGCGCCGCCGCCGCGCCGCAGCGCGCCAGCCGTTGTGCCTGCGCCGCCGCCTGTGGCCGCCGCGGTGGAGCCGGTGGCGGAGGCTGCATCGGCGCCCGAACCGGTCGCCAATGCCTCGTCGGCGCCCGAACCGGTCGCCAATGCCTCGTCGGCGCCCGAACCGGTCGCCGCGGCTGC
>CAYTWU010000159.1:0-7917 GCA_964442175.1 uncultured Rubrivivax sp. | reverse complement strand
CAGGCGCTGGACATCATCCTGCAGAGCAAGGGCCTGGGCGTGCGCAAGAACGGCAACGTGCTGTGGATCGCACCCAAGGACGAGCTCAGCGCCAAGGAGCAGCTGGATCTGGAGGCGAAGAAGAAGATCGCCGAGCTGGAGCCGCTGCGCACGCAATCCTTCCAGCTCAACTACACCAAGGCCGAGGACGTGGCCAAGGGCCTGACCGGCCAGAACCAGGGGGGCGGGCAGTCCAGCCAAGGCAGCGGTGGCGGCAACAGCCAGGTCACGCGCATCCTCTCGCCGCGTGGCAGCGTGATCTTTGAACAACGCACCAACCAGCTCTTTGTCTCGGACATCCCGTCCAAGCTGGAGGAGATCACGGCGCTGATCGCCAAGATCGACATCCCGGTGCGCCAGGTGCTGATCGAGGCGCGCATCGTCGAGGCGGACGACACCTTCGGCCGCTCGCTCGGCGTCAAGCTGGGCGCGGTCGACCTGACACGGCCGCAGCGCACCGGCATCACGGTGGGCGGCAACTACACGGCCGTCGGCGCGCAGACCGGCCAGGTGGCGTTGCCCATCGACTTCGGCAACACGCAGATGGTCAACCTGCCGGCGAACGTCAGCGCGCTGGGCGGCGCCAGTGCGGCCACCTTTGCGCTGTCGCTGTTCAACTCTTCGGCCAACCGTTTCCTGAACCTGGAGCTGTCGGCCCTGGAGGCCGATGGCAAGGGCAAGATCGTCTCCAGCCCGCGTGTCATCACCGCCGACCAGGTGAAGGCGCTGATCGAGCAGGGCGAAGAGCTGCCGTACCAGGCCGCCACCTCCAGCGGCGCCACCAACATCCAGTTCCGCAAGGCCAACCTCAAGCTGGAGGTGACGCCGCAGATCACCCCCGAGGGCAACGTGATCCTGGACGTGGACGTCAACAAGGACAGCGTTGGCCGCAACACCACCGCGGGTTTTGCCATCGACACCAAACACGTCAAGACCCAGGTGCTGGTGGAAAACGGCGGCACCGTGGTGATCGGCGGCATCTTCACGCAGACCGAGCGCAACGAGACCAACAAGGTGCCCTTGCTGGGTGACCTGCCGGTGCTGGGCAACCTCTTCAAGAGCAACACCCGCAGCTCTGAGCGCACGGAACTGCTGATCTTCATCACCCCCAAGATCGTGACCGACCGTTCGGCGGCACGTTGAGCGAGGCGCTGGACATGACTCGGACTTTCATTCGCGGTGGTTGGCGCGCCGCATTCGGGGCGCTGCTGATCGCCACGCTGGCCGCCTGTGGCGGCGGATCGAGCACCTGCCAGGACGTCACGGGCGGCACGGCCTGTGAAGGCTCCGGCGGCGGCGGCACGACGCTTCCGCCGGTGGCAGCGGATCTGGTGCTGGTGTTGAACTCGACATCGGTGTCCAACAGTGGCACGGCCACGGTGACGGCCACGGTGACCACACTCGATGGCAACCGCAATGCATTGGCCGGTGCGCCTGTCACGCTGAGCGCCAACGCCGGCGGCATCGTCACGGTGGCGGACGCCGCCGCGGTGACCAACGCTTCCGGTGTGCTCACGGGTGTCGTCGGCATCGGGTCTGACACCTCCGTGCGCACGATCACCGTCACGGCGGTGTCAGGGTCGATCACACGCACAGCGGCCTTGAGTGTCGTCGCCAACCCCGACGGCGCACAGGCCACCTCGATCGAGATCCTCGCCAGCGCCACCACGGTGAAGACCGGTGGTGACACCGTGCAGCTGACGGCCTTCGTCAAGGATGCGAGCAACAACGCGATGGCCAGCCAGCCGGTGGCGTTTTCCGCCTCCACCGGCACGCTCAGCGCCGTGAGCGCACTCACCAATGCCAGCGGTGCGGCCACCGCATCGTTTTCGGCCGGCAGCGACCGGAGCAACCGCTCCGCCACGATCACGGTGACGGCGGGTGCCATCACGCAGACCCTGGTGCTGCAGATCCAAGGGACCAGCCTCACGATCTCGGGGCGCGAGAGCCTGGCGCTGAACGACGCAGCCGATTACACGGTGACGGCGGAGGATTCCAACGGCAACCGGTTGTCGGGTGTCACGGTCACAGCCACGAGCCAGAGCGGCAATTTTGTGTCGCCTGACGCAGCCGTCACCGACGCCAGTGGGCAGGCCACCTTCCGACTGGTCAGCACCCGCTCCGGCGCTGACACGCTGCGGTTCTTCGGTGCAGGCGCGCAAAAGCTCGCCAACGTCACCGTCAGCGGCGATGATTTTTCCTTCACCACGCCTGCTGCCAACACCCTGGTCAACATCGGACAAAGCCAGACCATCAGCGTCAGCTACCGTGTCGGTGGTTTGGCCCAGGTCGGCCGAACCATCGCGTTTGCCGCGACGGGCGGCACCTTGACGGCAGGCTCGGTGACCACCAACGCCAGTGGCATCGCAACCACCAGCATCAGTTCCAACTCCGCCGGCCCGGTGATCGTGCAAGCCACCGTCGTCGGCGGTACCACCAGTGCCACGCTTCCGATCTCTTTTGTGGCCACGAACCCAGCCAGCCTCGTGCTGCAGGTGGGGCAGGCGTCGATCGCGCCGAACCCCGCAGGCTCCACGGCCAACAACACGCAGGTGATTGCGCGTGTGGTCGATGCCGCCAACAACCCGGTGCAGGGCAAGGCGGTCACCTTCCGCCGCGTTGCGGACCCCAGCGGCGGCAGCTTGCAACAGGCTTCGGCCACCACCGACGCCAGCGGCCAGGCGACCGTGACCTACGTCTCCGGCTCGCAAAGCACCGCGACCAACGGCGTCGTCCTGGAGGCCAGCGTCCCGAACCAGAGTGGTACCGCCATCACCGGCACCGCATCGCTGACGGTCAACCAGACGCCCTTGTTCATCACCTTGGGCACGGGCAACGTCGTGGCCAGCCTGGACGCGCAGACCTACCGCAAGGATTGGGTCGTCTATGTCACCGACGCCGACGGCAATGCGGTCTCGGGCGTCACGCTCACTTTCCGGGTGATCCCCACCAAGTACGGCCGCGGGCGGTTGACCTTCCTCGACCCCGTTTGGGGTTACCTGGCACCGATCGAGACCTGCCCGAATGAGGACCTGGATGCCGATGGCATCCTGGACCCTGGCGAAGACAGCAATGGCGACGGGGTGCTCTGGCCGGGCAACGTGGTGGCCGTTTCGCCGGGTTCGGTGCAGACCGACGGCACCGGCCGGGCCACGATCTCGTTGATCTACGCCGAGTCCTACGCGCCGTGGGTGGAGGTCACGCTGACGGCGACCGCCCGTGTCTCCGGCACCGAATCGCGCCGCGACGCCACCTTCACGCTGCCGGGCCAGGCGGCCGACTTCTCCGATGAAGAGGTGCCGCCCGCCGGTGTGGTCAGTCCGTTCGGCGACCTGGGGCTCACCGTCCCCGCCGGCTGCACACGTCCCGGGACGCTGTAAGCCCCGCGTGATCGTTTCCCTTGTCGGCATGCCCGGCTGTGGCAAGTCCACGGTCGGGCGGCATCTGGCGCGCCAGCTGGGCCGGCGTTTTGTCGACAGCGATGCCGAGATCGAGCGTGAGATCGGCGCGTCGATCCGCACCTGGTTCGATGCCCATGGCGAAGCTGCCTTCCGCGACGTCGAACAACGGGTGATCGACGCGCTGACCCAGCAGGACGGCATCGTGCTGGCCACCGGCGGCGGGGCGGTGCTGCGGCCCGCCAACCGCGACGCCCTGCATAATCGCAGCCAGGTTTTTTACCTGCGTTCCTCGCCCGACGAACTGGCCCGCCGTCTGCGCAACGACACGCAACGCCCGCTGTTGCAAGGCGGTGATCCGCTGCGCAAGCTGCGCGATCTGTTCCGCGAGCGTGACCCCTTGTACCGCCGCACTGCGCACTTCGTGGTCGAGACCGCGCGGCCTTCGGTGCCGGCCTTGCTGAACATGGTGCTGATGCAGATGGAGCTGGCGGGCCATGTGTAACCGTCGGTGGTGCCCTCGCCGGTGGACACCGGCGGGCCGGCCTGATCCAGCGTCAGGTGCGGTCTTACACTGCGCAGCATGCAGGCTGCGCCGTTTCCCGTTGAGCAGGTCACCGTCCACACCGAGGGTGGCCACTACCCCATCCTGATCGGCCGCTCGGTGTTGACCGCCGCCGCGTCCTGGCCCGGCCTGCCCCGCGCGGCCCATGCCGTCATCGTCAGCAACACCACCGTCGCGCCGCTGTACGCCGACGCCGTGGCGGCGCAGCTGGCGGTGCACTACCCCCGCGTCAGCCGTGTCGTGTTGCCCGACGGCGAGGCCCACAAGGACTGGACCACGCTGAACCTGATCTTCGACCACCTGCTGGCCGAGGGCTGCGACCGCAAGACCGTGCTCTTTGCGCTGGGCGGCGGTGTGGTCGGTGACATCACGGGTTTTGCCGCCGCCACCTACATGCGTGGCGTGCCCTTTGTGCAGCTGCCCACCACGCTGCTGGCGCAGGTGGATTCGTCGGTGGGGGGCAAGACCGCCGTTAACCACCCGCTGGGCAAGAACATGATCGGGGCTTTCTACCAGCCCCAGCGTGTGCTGTGCGACCTGGACACCCTGGCCACCTTGCCGGCGCGGGAGTTCAGCGCCGGCCTGGCGGAGGTGATCAAGTACGGGCCCATCGCCGACCAGGGCTTCCTGGACTGGCTGGACACGCACCTGGACCTGCTGCTCGCGCGTGACGCCCAGGCGCTGGCAACCGCCGTGCGGCGCTGCTGCGAGATCAAGGCTGAAGTTGTCGGCACCGACGAGAAGGAAGCCGGCCTGCGCGCCATCCTGAACTTTGGCCACACCTTCGGCCACGCCATCGAATCGGGTCTGGGCTACGGCGAGTGGCTGCACGGTGAGGCGGTGGGCTGCGGCATGGTGCTGGCTGCCGACTTGTCGGTGCGCCTCGGGCACATTCCTGCGGCCTACGCCGAACACCTGCGCCAGCTGATCACCCGCGCCGGGCTGCCGGTGCAGGCGCCAGCCCTGGGCGTGCAGCGCTACCTGCAGCTGATGCGCCTGGACAAAAAGGCCGAGGCCGGCGAGATCCGCTTCGTGGTGATCCAGGCGCCGGGCCAAGCGGCCGTGCAAGCGGCGCCGGATGCCCTGGTCGAAGCCGTGCTGCGCGCCCACGGTGGCGCATGACGGGCTTGGCGCGTTGGGCCAGTGACCCGGCCCGCAGCCGCGGCCGTCGCCACACAGAGCCGCCCCCGACACCTCGCACCGAACACCAGCGCGACCGGGACCGCATCGTGCACAGCACGGCCTTCCGGCGGCTGGTCTACAAGACCCAGGTCTTCGTCAACCACGAAGGTGATCTGTTCCGCACGCGCCTGACGCACTCGCTGGAGGTAGCCCAGCTCGGCCGCTCGATGGCGCGGCTGCTGCGGCTGAACGAAGACCTGGTCGAGGCCATCGCGCTGGCGCATGACCTGGGCCACACGCCTTTCGGCCACGCCGGGCAGGACGCCTTGCACGCCTGCATGGCGCCCTACGGCGGCTTCGAGCACAACCTGCAGAGCCTGCGTGTTGTCGATGAATTGGAGCAGCGCTACGCTGCATTCGACGGCCTGAACCTCAGCTTCGAGGCGCGCGAGGGCATCCTCAAGCGCTGTGCCCGGCCCATGGCCGAGCGGCTGGAGCAGCAAGAGCCCGGCGGCATCGGCCGCCGATTTCTGGACGGCACCCAGCCCAGCCTGGAGGCGCAGCTGGTCAACCTGGCCGACGAGATCGGCTACAACGCACACGACATCGACGACGGAGTGCGTTCCGGCCTGCTGACCCTGGCACAGCTGGAAGGCCTGCCGCTGGTCGACCGCTTCCGGGCCGAGGCCCTGCGTGAGCACCCGGCGCTGGCCGGCCAGCCGCGCCGCCTGCTGGCCGAGACCCTGCGCCGGCTGCTGTCGGCACAGGTCTACGACGTGGTCGCCGAGACCACGCGGCGCCTGTCGGCCGCAGACCCGAGTGACGCGGATGCCGTGCGCCAACTGCCGCCCATGGTGGGCGGCAGCGCGACGCTGAAACACGAAGCCGCCGCGCTCAAGCGCTTTCTCTTTGCGGCGCTGTACCGCCATCCGCAGGTGATGGCGACCACCGACCGCGCACGTGTGGTGGTGAAGGAGCTGTTCGAGGCCTACCTGGCCTCGCCCGCGGAGCTGCCGGCCGACCACGCCGCGCGGGCTGACACGCCACGTGCGGTAGCCGACTACATCGCCGGCATGACCGACCGCTTTGCACAACGTGAGCACCACCGGCTGACCGGCCGCCAAGCCTTCGACGCCGGACATCGCTGAGGCCCCACGACATGGCCCGTTTGCCGCGCCTGGCCCTGGCCGGGCAACCGCACCTCGTGCACCAGGCCTGCGTGCATGGCCAGCCCATGGCCCTGGACGACAGTGACCGCAGCCAGCTGCTGGCCGCGCTGCGCGACGCCGCTGCAGCCCACGGCGTGCGGGTCTGGGCTTACGTGCTGTTGCCCCAGGCCCTGCAGCTGGTGGTCTGCCCGGCCACCGACGCGGGCCTGGGCCGCATGATGCAGGCGTTGGGCCGGCGGTATGTGCAGGTCTTCAACCGGCGCCACCAGCGCAGCGGGGCGCTGTGGGCGGGCCGGTTCCGGGCGGCCGTCGTCGAGCCCGGCCCCTGGCTGCTGGCCGCCCTGGCGCAGGTGGACCGTGTGGGCCTGGCTTCTGCGGCCTGGAGCAGCGCACCCCACCACCTGGGCCAGCGGCACGACCCCTTGCTGACCGAGCCGCCCGAGTTCTGGACCTTGGGCAACACACCCTTTGAGCGTGAGTCGGCCTGGCAAGGGCGCCTGGACAACCCCCCGGACGCTGAGATGGAGGCTGCCTTGGCACGCGCCGTGCATGGCACCTGGGCCGCAGGGTCACCGGCATTCGTTGCCCGCCTGGCCGAGGCGGTCGGGCGGCCGACTGCACCGCGCAAAGCAGGCCGGCCGCCTGGGAAGCGGCGGGGTCTTTGATGTGTCCCTAATTATTGATCGCTCATGAGAAGATCTCCTTAATTTGTCTCTGACCCCAATTAATCGCGCTTGCCGTGATTGCTGCACTGCGGTAGGCTCGCGATCCCTGCAGACTGCCTGGAGAGCGCCATGACCACGGCCGCCCCGTCCCCCCAAGAGATCCAAGCCCTGGCCGACCAGGGCCTGTACGCGGCGCAAGAGCACGACGCCTGCGGCGTGGGTTTTGTGGCGCACATCAAGGGCCAGAAGGCGCATTCCATCATCGCGCAGGGTCTGAAGATCCTGGAGAACCTGGACCACCGGGGCGCGGTGGGCGCCGACAAGCTGATGGGCGACGGTGCCGGCATCCTGATCCAGATCCCGGACGAGTTCTTCCGCGCCGAGATGGCGGCGCAAGGGGTGGAGCTGCCCCCGCCCGGGGAATACGGCGTCGGCATGATCTTCCTGCCCAAGGAACACGCCTCCCGCCTGGCCTGCGAGCAAGAGCTGGAGCGCGCCATCAAGGCCGAGGGCCAGGTGCTGCTGGGCTGGCGCGAGGTGCCGGTGGACCGCGAGATGCCGATGTCGCCCACCGTGCGCGCCAAGGAGCCGGTGATCCGCCAGATCTTCATCGGCCGCGGCCCGGACGTGATCGTGCCCGACGCGCTGGAGCGCAAGCTCTACGTGATCCGCAAGACCGCCAGCAGCGCGATCCAGGCGCTCAAGCTCACGCACAGCCACGAGTACTACGTGCCCAGCATGAGCTGCCGCACGGTGATCTACAAGGGACTGCTGCTGGCCGACCAGGTGGGCCGCTATTACCTGGACCTGCAGGATCCGCGCACCGTTTCGGCGCTCGCGCTGGCGCACCAGCGCTTCTCCACCAACACCTTCCCGGAGTGGCCGCTCGCGCACCCGTACCGCTTGGTCGCGCACAACGGCGAGATCAACACCGTCAAGGGCAACTTCAACTGGATGCG
>CAYTWU010000158.1:0-8059 GCA_964442175.1 uncultured Rubrivivax sp. | reverse complement strand
CAGCTGCGCGGCGAGATGCGCAGCGAGATCAAGAAGCTGCACCAGCGGCTGGGTGCCACCATCATCTACGTCACCCACGACCAGGTCGAGGCCATGACCATGGCCGACCGCATCGCGGTGCTGTCGGCCGGGCACAAGATGCAGTACGACACACCCGACGCCATCTACAACCGGCCGGCGGCGCTGTTCGTGGCCGGCTTCACCGGCGCACCGCCGATGAACCTGGCGGACTGCGTGCTGCAAGGCGGCGCGGCGGCCATCGGCGAGCTGAAGATCCCGCTGCCGGCCGAGCTGGCCGCGCGCGGTGCCGCGCTGCAGAAGCTCAAGTTCGGCGTGCGCCCGGAGAACCTGCGCCTGGTGCGCGAACACGATGCCGATGCCGCCATCGACGCCCAGGTCGTGCTGCTGGAGCCGCTGGGTGCCGAGACGCTGGTGACGCTGCAGTGCGGCGCGGCCGAGATGGTGGCGCGGCTGCCGGCGCAGTTCCGCCAGGCGCCGGGCACGCCCGTCACCGTGTACGTGAACCCGGCGCACTTCCACTTGTTCGATGCCGAGAGCGGGGCGGCCGTCTGACCCCCGTCCATTCCAAGGAGACAACGATGCAACGCAGAACCACCCTGGCCGCCGCCGCCTTCGCGCTGCTCGCCGCCGTGACCACCACCGACGCACTGGCGCAGACCGCGCTGCGTGTCTTCTCCGGCGGCGCCAACCAGCGGCCGGACCTGATGCGCAAGCTGTTCGACCAGTACCAGGCCGCCAACCCGGGCGTGAAGATCGACATCGAAACCGGCGGCGCCACCAGTGAGCTGCAGCGCCAGTACCTGAGCACGGTGCTCAACGCCAAGGACTCCGCGATCGACATCTACATGATCGACATCGTCAACCCGGCGCAGTACTTCGGCGCCGGCTGGCTGGAGCCGCTGGACACCTACCTGGGCAAACCGGCCGACGTGATGAAGCCCTACCTGCCGGTGTACGCCGCCAGCAACGTGGTGGACGGCAGGATCGCCGCGATGCCGGCCTTTGCCGACGCGATGTTCATGTATTACCGCAAGGACCTGCTGGCCAAACACGGCGTGGCCGAACCCAAGACCTGGGACGAGCTGGCCGCGGCGGCCAAGAAGATCCAGGCCGCCGAAGGCAACCCCAACCTGCAGGGCGTGAGCATCCAGGGCGCGCCGATCGAAGGTGCGGTCTGCACCTTCCTGCTGCCCTACTGGGGCCAGGGCAAGGAGTTCAACGACGCGCAGGGCCGCATGACGCTGGACAAACCGGCGGCCGTGAAGGGCCTGACGCAGTGGCTGAACATGGTGGACCAGGGCGTGATGAAGAAGAACATCGCCGAGGTCAAGACGCCCGACACCGTCAACGAGTTCAAGGCCGGCCAGGTGGTGTTTGCCATCAACTGGGGCTTCGCCTGGGACCGCTTCAAGGACGACAAGGACAGCACCGTGCAAGGCAAGGTGGGCGTGATGCCGCTGCCGGCCATGGCCGGTGGCCAGAGCGCCACCTGCGTGGGCGGCTGGCAATGGGCCGTCAGCGCCTTCAGCAAGAACAAGCAGGCCGCGGCCAACCTGGTGAAGTTCATGGCCAGCCCCGAGGCCAGCAAGTTCCTGGCCGCAGAAGGTTCGCTGCTGCCCACCTACGCCAGCGTCTACACCGACCCGGCCGTCACCAAGGCCGTGCCCTGGTTCCAGGACGCGGCCAAGGTGGTCGTGGCTGGCAAGAGCCGGCCGATGAGCAAGGAGTACGGCCAGGTCAGCGACACCATCCGCACGACGACGAGCGCGGTGCTGGCGCGCACCAAGACGCCGGCCGAAGGTGTGGACGAGATCGAAAGCCGGCTGCGCCGGGTG
Organism: uncultured Rubrivivax sp.; assembly: GCA_964442175.1. Taxonomy (GTDB): domain Bacteria; phylum Pseudomonadota; class Gammaproteobacteria; order Burkholderiales; family Burkholderiaceae_C; genus Rubrivivax. The sequence continues at coordinate 6,203 of CAYTWU010000158.1, read as the reverse complement.
ATGAGGTGAGGTGGCTTGGGTGAGGTCTTTTTCACCACCAAGACACAAAGACACAAAGGCACAAAGGTGAACCCGTCTTCCTTGGTGTCCTTGGTGTCCTTGGTGTTCTTGGTGTCTTGGTGGTGAAAAGACCCGTTGTGAACCACAGGATTTGCGAGCACAGCCATGCCCAGCACCCTTGAACGCCTGCGCGACCCGAGCGAAAAGACGCTCGGGCTGCTGCTGCTCGCGCCGGCGTTCCTGCTGCTGGCGCTGATCGTGGTCTACCCCATCGCCAAGCTGATCTTCAACAGCTTCTTCGACCTGCGCCTCTCGGGCGGTGGCGGCGCCCGTTTCGTCGGCTGGGAAAACTACGCGCTGGTGCTGACCGACAAGGACTTCTGGAACGCTACGAAGAACACCGTGCTGATCACGCTGGTCACCGTGCCCGGCGCGCTGGTGGTGGGCCTGGGCCTGGCGATGCTGGCCAACCTGCCCTTCAAGCGGCAGTGGCCGGTGCGGCTGGCGCTGCTCCTGCCCTGGGCGCTGCCGCTGTCGTTTGCCGGTCTGATCTTTGCGTGGTTCTTCCACACCGAATACGGCGTGGTGAACGATGTTTTCCGCCGCCTGGGCACCGACGAGCCGACGATGTGGCTGCTGCGGCCGAACTGGGCGATGACGGCCATCTGCGCCACCATCATCTGGAAGACCAGCAGCTTCATGGCGCTGATCCTGCTGGCCGGGCTGCAGATGATCCCGAAGTCGCTGTACGAAGCGGCGGAGGTGGACGGCGCCACGAAGTGGCAGCAGTTCTGGCAGATCACGATCCCGATGCTGATGCCCAGCATCATCGTGGCGCTGATCTTCCGCACCATCACCGCGCTGCAGACCTTCGACATCCCGTACACCATGACCAAGGGCGGCCCCGGCAACGCCACCGAGACGCTGGCCATGCTGATCCACAAGACCACCATCGACTACCTGGACGTGGGGTATGGCTCCACGCTGGCGGTGTTCATGTTCATCCTGTCGCTGTTCGTCACGGGCTTCTACCTGAAGCGCATCGGGAAGAACGCGTGATGCCGTCGTATTCGCCAAAGATGCTTCGCTGGCTCGCGGCCGGCATCGTCGTGCTGAACGGCTTTTTTCCGGCGCTGTGGATCCTGCTGACCTCGCTGAAGACCGAGACCGAGCTCGTCAGCAAACCCATCACCTACTGGCCGCAGAACGGCACGCTGCAGAACTACGTGCAGGCCTTCACCGACCAGCCGCTGCTGAAGTACATGCTCAACAGCCTGACGGTGGCACTGGTGGCCACGGCAGTCTCGCTGGTGGTCTCGGCCTTTGCGGCTTATGCCATCGCACGGCTGAACCTCCGGCACCGGCAGCTGATCCTGACCTGCATCGTCGCGAGCAGCATGTTCCCGCTGGTCACGCTGCTGGTGCCGATCTTCGAGACCATGCGCGCGCTGAACCTGCTGAACACCTACACCGCGCTGGTGCTGCCCTACACGGTGCTGAACCTGCCGGTCTGCACGCTGGTGCTGGTGGGCTTTTTCCAGAGCATCCCCAAGGACCTGGAGAACGCCGCGATGATCGACGGCTGCACACGCCTGGGCGCGCTGTGGCGCGTGGTCGTGCCGCTGGCCGCACCGGGGGTGTTCACGGCCGGCATCCTGGCCTTCGTGAACGCATGGGACGAGTTCCTGCTGGCCTTGTCGCTCAACGCCAGCGCCAGCATGCGCACGCTGCCGGTGGGCATCACGCTGTACCAGGGTGAGTTCACCTTCCCCTGGCCCATCATCTCTGCCGCGCTCATCGTGGCCATCGTGCCGGTGGCGGTGCTGATCGCCCTCTTCCAGGAACGTGTGGTGGGCGGCCTCACACAAGGTGGCTTGAAAGGTTGAACATGCAGACGATCCGCTGGGGGATCATCGGTTGCGGCAGCATGGGCCGCGAACACATCCTGAACCTGGCCGCGCTGGGCGGCGCCGAGGTCACCGCGCTGGCCGATCCGTTTGCCGGCAGCCGCGACGCGGCGCTGGCGCTGTGCGAAGAAGCCCGGTTCAAGACGCAGGTGTTCCACCACCACCACGAGCTGCTGCACAGCGGCCTGTGTGACGCGGTGGCCATTGCCACGCCCAATTTCACGCATGCCGCCATCCTGCAGGATGCGCTGGCGACGGACCTGCACATCCTGGTGGAAAAACCGCTGGTCACGCGCATCGAAGACGGGCTGGACCTGCTGCGCCGCGCACAAGGCCGCAGCGCCCTCACCTGGGTGGCGCAGGAGTACCGCTACATGCCACCCGTGGCCGAGATGATCCGCCTGGCCCATGCCGGCGCGGTGGGCCGGCTGGTGCAAGTGGCCATTCGTGAACACCGTGAGCCGTTTTATCCCAAGGTGGGCGACTGGAACCGTTTCAGCGCCAACACCGGCGGCACGCTGGTGGAGAAGTGCTGCCACTACTTCAACCTGATGGACCTGATCCTGCAGCAGCGTCCCAGCCGCGTGTTCGCCAGCGGCGCGCAGGACGTGAACCACCTGGATGAAAGTTACGACGGCAAACGTCCGGACATCCTGGACAACGCCTTCGTGGTCGTCGACTACCCCAGCGGCGCACGCGCCCACCTGGACCTGTGCATGTTCGCCGAGAACAGCATCGACAACGAACACATCACCGTGGTCGGCCACGAAGGCAAGCTGGAGTCCTTGCTGCCCTCGGGCGTGCTGCGCCACGGCCGGCGCGAGGACTGGGGCCGGCGCGAGGTCTGGGGCCAGCCTTCGGGCACCGGCCGGGGCGTGGCCGTGCGCCAGGTGCGCGACACCAACATCAAATACCTGGGCCAGCACTTCGGCGCCAGCTACGTGGAGCACCAGCGTTTTGCCGCGGCCCTGCGCCACGGCACGCCCGCCGAGATCGGCCTGGAAGAAGGCCTGCGCAGCGTGGCCACCGGGCTGGCGGCCCACCGCAGCATCGCCGAGGGGCGTGTCGTCCAGATGAACGAGGTGCTGCCATGACGCTGTACCCCTCGCTGAAGGGCCGCGTGGTCTTCATCTCCGGCGGCAGCTCCGGCATCGGCGCCGAGCTGGTGCGGGCCTTTGCCGCGCAGGGTTCGCGGGTCGCCTTCTGCGGCACGCGGGAAGGTGGCGGCGATGCCTTGATCGCCGAATGCACCGCGGCCGGCCACCCCGCCCCCTGGTACGCCGCCTGCGACGTGCGTGACGTGCCGGCCTACCAGGCCGTGTTGGCCCGCGCCGCGGCCGAGCTGGGTCCCATCCGCGTGCTGGTCAACAACGCCGGCCGCGACGACCGCCACACGATGGAAGAGGTCACGCCCGAGTTCTGGGACGAGCGCCTGGCGCTGAACCTCAAGCACTACTTCTTCGCCATCCAGGCCGTGGCCCCCGGCATGGCCGCGGCCGGTGGCGGCAGCATCGTCAACATGGGCTCGGTCAGCTGGATGCGCGGTCGGCCGAACCTGGTGGGCTACACCACGGCCAAGGCCGGCATCCTGGGGCTGACACGCACGCTGGCGCGCGAGCTGGGCGCACGTTGCATCCGTGTCAACGCGCTGGTGCCAGGCGCCATCGTCACCGAACGCCAGACCACGCTGCACCGCGACCCGGCGGCCGACCAGGCCTTCCTGGACGCGCAGTGCCTGAAGATCCGCCTGGACCCGGGCCACGTGGCCCGCCCCACGCTCTTCCTGGCCGCCGACGACAGCGACGGCATGACCGGACAGCATGTGCTGGTGGATGCGGGGATTGCGCAGCAGTCGGTGATGGGCTGACTACGTCGAGCCCGGGGCCAGCAGGCTGAACTGCGCGCGGCTCAGCCACTTGCGAAAGTCGCGGTCAAAGCTCACCAGATGCTCGCCCAGGTGCATGGTGGCCGCTGCCAGCCAGGCGTCGGGCACGTGGTTGCCGACCGCGCCCTTGTCCAGGCACAGGTGACGCAGGCGCGGCCACTCCGGGCCCAGCGTGGCCAGGCCAACACCCGGGGAGGCCAACAGTGCGTCTACAAAGTCCACGGCATCGGCCATCGGAGTGGGCTGCACAAAGACACGTGGACTGGTCACCAGCCGCAGAAAGCTGGCCAGCACCATCGGCATCAGGCTCAGCGGGCTGCCGGCCGATGCGGCCAGCACGGCCTGTTCGAGCCAGGCCCACGCCACGGCGTGGTGAGGGTGGTCGCTGCGCGAGGCCGCGACCAGCACATTGACATCAGGTGTCATCGCCCACCGCATCGCGCAGCGACTGGTTGCTGAGCGGATCGACCCCGGCCAGCATGCCGCCACGGCCCGCAAACACCGGCAGGCGCACCCGACCGCGGGGTGCGGACTGCTGGGCCTTCAGGCGCAACTGCAAGCCCTCTTCGATCAGGCGCGTGAGGCTGGTGCGCTGCTGCGCCGCCAGCACCTTGGCATCGGCGAGCAACTGGTCGTTGATGTCGAGCGTGGTCTTCATGGCTCGCAGCATACAGATTTCTGCATCAAAGCAGACCATCTCCGCGTGGGTATCCGTGACTTGCGCCGACAATCGCCCCGTGAACTACCCCGACTACAACCCCGAGCTCGACACCCCGCCCCTCAGCGAGGCCGAGCTCGACGAGCTCGACCAGCTGCTGGCCGCCCTGCCCGGTGACGCGGTGATGAACGTCGAAGGCCTGGACGGTTACCTGACCGGGCTGCTGCTGTCGCCCACGCCGCCTGCGCAACGCAAGAGCGACACCTGGCTGCCCGCCGTCTGGGGCGGCGATGGCGAAGGGGCCCGCCCCTTCCCGAGCCAGAAACAACGCAAGCGCGCCGCCTTCCTGGTGCTGCGCCACCTGCACACGGTGGACCTGCAGCTGCGCGGGGACCTGGACGCCTGGGAGCCGCTGTTCAGCATCGCCGAAACCCCGCAGCGCGAGGTTGTCGATGCCGAGGACTGGTGCATCGGCTTCCTGCAGGCCGTGGCGCTGGACGAAGCCGCCTGGGGGCCGTTGTTCGACGACGCGGAACTCGCGCCGCTTTTGCAACCCTTGGTGCTGCTGGGCGGCGACGACAGCGGCCTCAGCGAAGCACAGGCCGAACAACTCGCGGACCCGGAACAGCGCGATGCGCTGAGCCGCGCGGTGGCCGACGCCGTGGTCGCGGTGGCGGGTTTTCAGCGGCAGCGCGCCAGCGCGTCGGCCGCAGCCCGCGCCATCACGCCGTAACCCGCCCGGTTGGGGTGGATGCGGTCGGACTTCAGGCTGTCGTCCGACAAGACCTCGGCCACCACCCCTTCGATCACGTGCGCCTGGCCGGACTTGGCCAGCGCCTCGTAGAGGCCATGGTCGCTGGCCATGCCTGCCGCGGCCGACAGGCTGGGCGCCGGGATGCCAAAGACCACCGGCGTCACGCCCGCAGCGCGCACCTGCGCGACGATGGCCGCCAGGTGGCCGCGGGTCTGGTCCTCGGGCACACGGCGCAGGAAATCGTTGCCGCCGGTGGTGATCAGCACCACGGCGGGCTGGTGCTCTTGCAGCGCGTCGGCGATGCGCGACCGCAGGCCTTCGCTGCGTTCACCGTCGATGCCGAGGTTCAGCACCTCGGGGCCGTCCAGCAGGGCCTGCAGTTGTTCGGCGTAGCCTTGGCCGGCGGCGCCGAAGCCCCGGGTGAGCGAATCACCGATGGCCAGCACCGTGCCATCGGATGGCAGGTGGCAACCCGCTAACGCATCCGGCGCCTTGCTGCAGGCCGTCAGCAGAACCAGCGCCAGGCAGGCTGCAACGCGCAAGCTCAGGCGCCCGCGACGCCGGCCCGCTCCAGCATCGCGTGCAGCAGCACGTTGCAGCCGGCGGTGATGTGCTCGGGCTTCGCGTCTTCGATCTCGTTGTGGCTGATGCCGTCCTTGCAGGGGATGAAGATCATCCCGGACGGGGCCAGCCGCGCCATGTAGACCGCGTCGTGGCCGGCGCCGGAGACGGCGCGCATGTTGGAGTAGCCCAGCGTCTCGGCGGCGCGCGCCACGGCCTCCACGCATTCGGCGTGGAAGGGCTGCGCGGGGTAGGCCGAGACCTGGGTGATCTCGATCGGCAGCCCGCTCTGGGCGCTCAGCCGCGCGGCCACGGCGCGGATGTCGGCGTCCATGCTGTCGCACAGCGCGTCGCTGGCGTTGCGCAGGTCGATGCTGAACTTCACCCGGCCCGGGATCACGTTGCGGCTGTTCGGGAACACCTGCACCATGCCCACGG
>CAYTWU010000157.1:0-8085 GCA_964442175.1 uncultured Rubrivivax sp. | reverse complement strand
GAGACCGACACCACGGCCGCGGGCGCCGAAGCCTTTGATGCCCGCGTGCGGCGCGAGCTGGCGCTGCCCGAAGACGCACCGCCGGTCGAATACGCCGCCGAGCTGAAGTTCGACGGCCTGGCGCTGAACCTGCGCTATGAAGCCGGCGTGCTGGTGCAGGCCGCCACGCGCGGCGACGGCGAAACCGGCGAAGACGTCACGCACAACATCCGCACCATCGGCCAGATCCCGCTGCGGCTGCAGGGCTCGGCGCCCGAGGTGCTGGAGGTCCGCGGCGAGGTCTACATGCGGCGCGACGCCTTCGAGCGCCTGAACGAACGCCAGCGCGAGAAGGGCGAGAAGACCTTCATCAACCCGCGCAACACCGCGGCCGGCGCCGTGCGCCAGCTGGACCCGGCGGTGACGGCCCAGCGCCCGCTGAGCTTTTTTGCCTACGGCCTGGGCGAGGTGCAAGGCTGGGACCTGCCCGACACGCACAGCGGCCTGCTGGACGCCATCGCCGGTTTCGGCCTGCCGGTGTGTGCCGACCGCACCGTGGCGCAGGGCGCGGCGGGGCTGGTGGCCTTCCATGCCGCGATGGGTGCCAAGCGCGACGCGCTGCCCTTCGACATCGACGGTGTGGTCTACAAGGTCAACGCACTGGCGCTGCAGCGCCGGCTGGGTTTCAAGACCCGCGAGCCGCGCTGGGCCGTGGCCCACAAGTACCCGGCGCAGGAGCAGCTGACACGGCTGAACGACATCGAGGTGCAGGTGGGCCGCACCGGCAAGCTCACGCCCGTGGCCAAGCTGGCGCCGGTGTTCGTGGGTGGCACCACGGTCAGCAATGCGACGCTGCACAACGTCTTCGAGCTGCGCCGCAAGGGTGTGCGCGTGGGCGACACGGTGATCGTGCGCCGCGCCGGTGACGTGATCCCCGAGGTGGTGGGCCGCATCGCGGCCGAGCGGCTGGCCTACGTGCCCAACTTCCGCATGCCACGCGCCTGCCCGGTGTGTGCCAGCCCGGTGCGGCGCGAGCGCGGTGGCATGGACCACCGCTGCACCGGCGGCCTGTTCTGCCCGGCGCAGCGCAAGCAGGCGCTGCTGCACTTTGCCGGCCGGCGGGCGATGGACATCGAGGGCCTGGGCGACAAGATCGTGGACCAGCTGGTGGACGCCGGCATCGTGCGCACGCTGCCCGAGCTGTACACCTTGGGCGTGGCCAAACTCGCCGCGCTGGAGCGCATGGCCGACAAGAGCGCCGCCAACCTGGTGGCCGCGCTGGAAGCCAGCAAGGCCACGACGCTGGCGCGGTTTGTCTACGCGCTGGGCATCCGGCAGGTGGGCGAGGCCACGGCCAAGGACCTGGCGCGCCATTTCGGCAGTCTGGACCGGCTGATGGACGCCAGCGTCGAACAGCTGCTGGAGGTGCCCGACGTGGGCCCCATCGTCGCGCTGGCGATCCGCCAGTTCTTCGAGCAGCCGCACCACCGCGAGATCGTCGAGCGCCTGCGTGCCGCCGGCGTGCACTGGCCCGAGTCCGACGGCACGGCCGACGCCACGCCGCGCCCGTTGCTGGGCCTCACCGTGGTGCTCACCGGCACGCTGCCCACGCTCAGCCGCGAAGAGGCCAAGGAATTGCTGGAGGCCGCCGGCGCCAAGGTGGCCGGCTCGGTGTCCAAGAAGACCAGCTACGTGGTCGCCGGCACCGAAGCCGGCAGCAAGCTGGAGAAGGCGCAGGCGCTGGGCGTGCCGGTGCTGGACGAAGCGGGCCTGCGTGCGCTGCTGGCCGGGCCCTGATCAGGCCAGCTTGTTCAAATCCGCCAGCAGCCTGGCCCGTTGCGCCTCGGGCACCGCGGCGCCGAACTCCTGGATCAGCACCTCGCGCACCCGTGAACGTTCGGCCGCGCGCCGCACCATCACCTTGGCGATGGGCCCCACCTGGGCCAGCATCAGCTTGGTGGCCTGATCGAGCCAGGCGTCGCTGACGGGCAGGCTGCCCAGGCCGATGGGGGCCGTGAAGGCCGTGGTGCCCACGACCCCGGTGTTGGTGCGGGCGCTGGCGGCGCTGCCGCCGGTGGTCATGTTGCCGTGGGTGCCATGGGTGCCGCCGGTGCCAGGGCCGGATTTCGACGCGCGGCCCAGGAAGGCCTCACGGGCCGCGACGTTGGTGATCTGCTCGGCCAGGCGCTGTTGCAGTTCGGCCAGGTCCTGGCACTGGCGCGCGGTGCGCCGCACCAGCACCTTGGCCATCGGGCCCACGTGGCGGGCCAGCGCGGCCTCCACCGCCGCGAGGTCGGTCGCCTCGAAGTTCGTCGGCGGCTCGCCCGTCAGGCCGGTGCCGGTGGGCACGCTGGTGGACATGCCGGTCGGGATGCGCTCGGTGGGCGCGTAGGCGTCGCCGGCCGTCAGCACCACCTCGGGTGACAAGGCGGCCGGCAGCGGCTGGCCCAGGGCCTCGGCCAGGGCCTGGCGAAAGGCCTGGGCCCCGGCAAAGCGCTGCGCCGGGTCCTTGGCCAGGGCGCGCAGGGCCAGCGCATCAAAACGCGCCGTGCGGGCCTCGCCTTCCACGGTGGACGGTGGCGGGGCCACATCGTTCACCACCTTGTACATCAGCACCTCGGGGCTGCCGACAAACGGCGGGCGGCCCGCCACCAGCTGGTACAGCAGCACGCCGGTGGCGTACAGGTCCACGCGGTGGTCGATGCTGCGGCCGGTGAACTGCTCCGGGGCCATGTACATCGGCGTGCCCAGCACGCTGTGCGCCATCGTGAGGCCGGAGTTCTCGGTGCGCGCGATGCCAAAGTCGGCAATCTTGGCCCGGCCCTGCGGCGTGATGATCACGTTCGAGGGTTTCACGTCGCGGTGCCACACGCCGTGTTCGTGCGCGTGCTGCAGCGCGTCGAGCAGCTGGCCGAGCAGGCTGGCGATGTCGCCGTCGCTGAAGCGCGTGCGGTTGGCCAGGTAGTGGGCCAGCGTGCGGCCTTCGACGTACTCCATCGCGATGTAGGCGATGCGGCCGTCGTCGCCGAAGTCGTAGACCGAGACGATGCCCGGGTGCTGCAGCCGGCCGGCGGCCTGCGCCTCGTTGCGGAAGCGGGCCGCACTTTCGGCCACGCTGGTGCCGCCATCACCCGGGGCCTGCCGGCGGATGGTCTTCAGCGCCACCAGGCGCCGGATGTCGGGGTCGAAGCCGCGGTAGACGACACCCATCGCGCCTTCACCGAGCACGCCGGTGATGCGGTACTTGCCCAGGCGTTCAGGGTGGGTGGACACGCGTGTTCAGGCCCGATCAGTTTTCGAGCATCTTCATGGCCTGCACGACGCTGGTGCGCATGCGGGCAAAACTCTCGGCCAGCGTGCCGATCTCGTCGCGGCTGGCCGATGCAAACTCCGGCGCGTCCAGCTCGCCCTGGCTCACCCGGTCGGCCAGCGCCGACAGCCGCGTGACCGGCCGCACCACCACCCACCAGATCATCAGGTTCAGCACCAGGCCCAGCACCAGGAACACACCGATCAGCGAGCCGACGAAGAGGCGGAAGGAATCGTCGGCGCGCTTGAGCGGCAGCTCCATCGGCACCGAAACCACCTGCGCGCCGATGACCTCGTTCAACTGCCAGCCAAAACCGTTGGCCGGGCCGTACTTGGCCACCATGCTGGGCGGGGCGGCCTCCACGCTGCTGTGGCAGCGCAGGCAGGTGGGGTCGACGATGCGCAGCGGGCGTGCCACGTAGAGCGACGGGCCGGTGGGTGTGTCACGCTGGCCCACGTACTCCTTGAGCTCGGCGTTGCTGCGGAAGGCGTTGACGATGTCCACCTCCCAGCCGGTGGCGCGGTCGCGCGGGTTGGTGGGGTTCAGCGTGGCTTCCTTGTAGCCGAACTCCGGGTACTTGCTCTGCAGCTTGCCCAGCACCTCGGTGGCGGAATAGCTGGGCACGGTCTGCGGCAGGAACTGCTCCGTCATGTGCGGCGACAGCAGCGGCGTGATCTGCGTGGAGGTGTAGGCGCGCACGGCCAGGGCCTGCTCCATCATCAGCCGCGCCCCGTTCTGGACCTCGCTGACCGCCTGCTGCTGCAGGAAGTTGCGGCTGATGTAGCCGCTGACGGCCACGCCCAGCGCCATCACCAGGATGTAGATCAGGTTGAATTTCAGCAGCAGTTTCATCGGCGGTTCCCGCTCGCGGCCCCAACAAGGCGGCATGGTAGCTTGACGGCGCGCAGGCTCCTAGCGCCGCCCCAGCGCCAACCACAGCGCACCCGCGCTGCAGGCCATGGCCAGCCACTGCACCGGCCCCAGCGGCTCGCCATGCATCAGGGCACCCGAGAGCATCGCCACCATGGGCACGCCGATGGATGACAGGCCCGCCACCGGCGTGGGCAACATGCCGACGATGGCGAACCAGGCCGCGTTGCCGATGGCCATGGGCACCAGCGCGATCCAGCCGATGACGGCGATGCTCTGCCAGCTGGGCATGAACCAGGGCCCCTCGGCGAAGAGCAGGGCACCGGCCGTGAAGGGCAGGGCGGTCAGCAGCAACTGCCAGCCCGTCAGCACCAGGGCCGGCACGCCCACCGGTCGGCGCTTGAGGATCAGTGTGCCCACGGCCCAGCCCACCCCGGCCAGCAGGCCCAGGAAAAACCCGAGCGGCGCCTGGGCATAGGCGGCCAGCCCGCGCCACATCAACAGACCGACGGCCACCGCACCCAGCGCCACCGCCAGGCCCAGGCGCGCCGAGAGGCGCTGGCCAAAGGCCGCCCAGGCCAGCAGTGCGGCCCACAGCGGCATCGTGAAACCCAGGATCGCCGCCTGGCCCGAGGGGATCAGGATGGCGGCGTAGGTGCTGGCGATGTTCCAGAGCAGCAGGTAACACACCGTCGCCGCGGTGATGGTGGCCCAGTGTTCACGCGGCACGCGCAGCGATTGCCCGCGTGCCCGCGCCACGGCCAGCAGCAGCGCACCGGCGATGGTCACCGCCACGGCACGGAAGGTCCAGACCGAGACCTCGCGTGTGGCCAGCGAAAACAGCGGCCAGTTCGTGCCCCACACCAAGGTCAGCACGACCAGCAGCAACAGCGCGCGGGGTGGGATGGCGGTGGGGGCAGTGCTCACCGCGGGCATTGTGACCGCCCGGGATAATCCGGCCGATGAACGCACTGCCCTGGGACCCGCAGACCACCGCCGTCGTGGCCATCTTTGCGGTGGTCTACCTGGGCATGGTGCTGGGCGGCCTGCCGCGCCTGCGGCTGGACCGCACGGGTGTGGCGCTGCTGGGCGCCATCGCCATCGTCGGCCTGGGTGAGCTGACGGTGGAGCAGGCGGCCCAGGGCATCCACCTGCCCACCATCCTGCTGCTGTTTTCCTTCATGGTGATCTCGGCGCAGATGCGGCTGGGCGGCTTCTACGCCGCGGTCACGCGCCGCATCGCCGCGCTGCCGCTGCCGGCGCCTGCATTGCTGGGGGTGGTGGTCTTTGTCACCGGGGCCTTGTCGGCGGTGTTTTCCAACGACGTGGTCTGCCTGGCCGTGGCGCCGGTGCTGGTGCAGGCCTGCCTGGCGCGCCGGCTGGACCCGGTGCCGTTTTTGCTGGCGCTGGCCTGCGCCAGCAACATCGGCTCGGCCGCCACGCTGATCGGCAACCCGCAGAACATGCTGATCGGCGAGGTGTTGCAACTGCCCTTCGGCGCCTACGCGCGCGACGCCTTGCCGCCGGTGCTGGGCAGCCTGCTGCTGCTGTGGGCTCTGCTGGCGCGCAGCGTGCGGCCTGTGGCAGCGGGCGTGCAGGCACCGGCCGACGATGCGGTGCCGCCGTTTGACGTCTGGCAGACCGGCAAGGGCCTGGCCGTGGCGGCGGTCCTGGTGGCCGTCTTCCTGTTCACCGACTGGCCGCGCGACGTGGCCGCGCTGGTCGGCGCCGGGGTGCTGCTGCTCAGCCAGCGTTTCCACTCGTCGCAGATGATGGGCCTGGTGGACTGGGAGCTGCTGGTGCTGTTCATGGGCCTGTTCGTCGTCAACCACGCGCTGCAGCACACCGGGGTCACGGCGCAGACCGTGGCCTGGCTGCAGGCCCAGGGCCTGCACCTGGGCGAACCCGGGCCGCTGTTTGCCAGCGCGCTGCTGCTGAGCAACCTGGTGTCCAACGTGCCGGCGGTGATGCTGCTGCTGCCGGTGGCCGCCGGGGCCGACCCCGCCACCGCGGGGCTCACGCTGGCGCTGGTGAGCACGCTCGCCGGCAACCTGCTGATCGTCGGCTCGATCGCCAACATCATCGTCGTCGATGCCGCGCGCCGCCAGGGCGTGCACATCGACTGGCGCCGCCACGCCCGCACCGGCGTGCCCGTCACCCTGGCCACGCTGGCGCTGGCCGCCGGCTGGCTGGCCGCCATCCGTTGAAACTGAGAGGACACCCCCATGGCCGTGCGAGAGATCCTGAAGATGGGCGATGCCCGGCTGCTGCGCGTGGCGCCGCCGCTGCCGACCGAAGGTTTTGACACGCCCGAGCTGCACGCGCTGATCGCCGACATGTTCGACACCATGGAAGCCGCCAACGGCGCCGGCCTGGCCGCGCCGCAGATCGGGGTGGACCTGCAGCTGGTGATCTTCGGCTTCGACCGCAACGAGCGTTACCCCGAGGCCCCCGCCGTGCCGCGCACGGTGCTGATCAACCCGGTGATCACGCCGCTGGAAGGCGCGCTGGAAGACGGCTGGGAAGGCTGCCTTTCGGTGCCCGGCCTGCGCGGTGTGGTGCCGCGCCACCCGCGCATCCGCTACACCGGCTTCGACCCACAGGGGCAGTTGATCGAGCGCGAGGCCGAGGGCTTCCACGCCCGCGTGGTGCAACACGAGTGCGACCACCTGATCGGCCGGCTCTACCCCACGCGCATGGCCGATCTGACGAAGCTGGGCTTCACCAGCGTGCTGTTTCCGCACCTGGATCCTGCATCGGACGATTGAGGTGCGCCGTTTCCGTGCGCATGTGTTTGAGATTGGTGCGCGCTGGCGCCCCGTGGCGGCGCATCGCATTGCACGGAAGTTGCAAACAGGGCGGCGATGCCCAATCCGACCCCACCGCCCCATGCCCCCGTCCAGGCCTTTCTCGCTGAACTGCACGCCCGCTTTGCCGGGCTGAGCCGCGGCCAGGTCGCCACCTACATCCCCGAGCTGGCCAAGGCCGATCCGGCCTGGTTCGGCATCGCCATCGCCACGGTCGATGGCCAGGTGTACGAGGTGGGCGACACGCGCCAGCCCTTCACGCTGCAATCGGTGTCCAAGCCGCTGGTGTATGGCCTGGCGCTGGAAGACTGCGGCCGCGCGGGGGTGGAGCGCATCGTGGGCACCGAGCCCTCGGGCGATGCCTTCAACTCCATCAGCCTGGAGCCGGGCACCGGACGGCCGCGCAACCCGATGATCAACGCCGGGGCCATCGCGATCAGCTCGATGATCGACGGTGCTTCGCAGGCCCAACGCAGCGAGCGCATCCTGGACACGATCTCGCGCTTCGCCGGCCGGCCGCTGGGCCTGGACAGGGCGGTGTACGAGTCCGAGCGCAGCACCGGCCACCGCAACCGCGCCATCGGCCACATGCTGCGCAACCACGACATCATCAACGACGACCCCGAGCCGGCGCTGCAGCTGTACTTTGAACAATGTTCGGTGCTGGTGGATGGCCGTGACCTGGCCTTGATCGCCGCCACGCTGGCCAACGCCGGCGTGAACCCGGTGACGCAGCAGCGCGCGGTGCGCAGCGAGTTCATCGACGCGATCTTGAGCGTGATGACCACCTGCGGCATGTACGACTACTCCGGCGAGTGGGTCTACCGCGTGGGCCTGCCGGCCAAGAGCGGCGTGGGCGGCGGCATCATCGCGGTGCTGCCCGGGCAGCTGGGCATCGGCGTGTTTTCACCGTTGCTGGACGAGCGGGGCAACAGCGCCCGCGGCGTGCAGGTCTGCGAGGCCTTGTCGCACGAGCTGGGCCTGCACTTCCTGCAGCCACCGCGGCCGGCCAGCTCCAGCCTGCGCGCCCGCTACGACCTGGCCGCCGTGCGCAGCAAACGCCGCCGCTCGGCTGCCGAGGCCCAGGTGCTGAACGAACACGGCCAGCGCACGCGTGTC
>CAYTWU010000156.1:0-8121 GCA_964442175.1 uncultured Rubrivivax sp. | reverse complement strand
CCGCCGGCTTGTCCATGCGGTCCAGAAACTGGCGGGCGTAGGCGCTGAAGGTCTCGACATAACGCCGCTGGCCCTCGGCGTACAGGGTGTCGAACACCAGGCTGGACTTGCCCGAGCCACTGGGCCCGGTGACCACGGTCATCTCGCCGGTGCGGATGTCCAGGTCCAGGTTCTTCAGGTTGTGCTGGCGTGCGCCGCGGATTCGGATGACACCCATGACTGCAGTGGAAGGGTCCCGGCACGAGGCCAAACGGCCATTCTAGGAGTCTGCCGGACCGCCGTGCCCCGGGCCCGCCATGGCCCTGCGTCCACAAGGCGATGGAGCCCCTGGCGCAACTAGGGGCCCCACCGCTCCCTTCGGGGGAAGGCAGCGCCGCAGGCCGCCACCTAAGGTTGTCCAGCCCTTCATTCCCACACCCCGGAGCCCCACCACCATGGAACGTTTCCCCACGACCCTGCCCCACGCCAGCCATGGCCGCATGACACTGGACCCGACCCGCTTGCTGCTGGCCTTTCACGCCCCGCAGAACCTGGACAGCCTGCGCCAGCGCCTGGCCGGCCTGTCGCTGGTGCTCGAAGGCGACCGCGACAAGGCCGCGCGCCGTCCGGCCCAGGCCGTCAACCACACCCGCACCCGCTTCTGGGTGCGCAGCCTGGACGGTGCTTTGCACGACGACGCCCTGGCACAGATCGAGAAGAACCTCGGCAAGGACCTGGCCTGGCTGGGCCCGGTCTACCGGGTGCCGCAAGGCGCCGCGGGCGACAGCCGCAACGCGCTGCTCTGCCCGTTGCCCGACGTGCTGCTGGCGCGGCTGCGCAGCGACAAAGGCGACGACGGACCGCGCACGCACATGACAGGCCTGGCCAAGGCTGCGGCCAGCCGTGGCGCGCTGACCGAGGTCGTCGAAAAGTCGCGTTACCTCGGCCCGTGGCGCTACTTCAAGCTCAGCGGCGCCAAGGGCGGCAACGTCTACCCGCTGCGCGACGAGTTGATGGCCCAGGGCGACCCGATGCTGCAGGACCTGCGCTTCGAGTCGATGCCGATGATGCGGCCGGCAGCGCTGGTGCCCGACGACCCGTTTTTTGCCCAGCAATGGAACATGCCGCAGATCGACGCGCCGGAAGGCTGGGACATCTCCACCGGCAGCGCCAGCGTGGTGGTCTGCGTGCTCGACGAAGGCTGCGACCTGAACCACCCGGACCTGGTGTTCTCCGAGCCCGGCATCAACCTGGACACCATGGCCGACGACGGCTCGCCCACCGGCCCGCATGGCACGGCCTGCGCCGGCATCGTGGCCGGCGTGTTCGACAACACCGCCGGTGTGACCGGCGTGGCCGGCAACTGCCAGGTCATGCCGCTGGCCTTCGTGAACTGGACCGATGTCGAGGTCGCGGCCGGCATCACCTATGCCACCGACAACGGCGCCCAGGTCATCAGCATGAGCTTCGGCTGGGACGCCTGGGACCCGGCCATCATCGACCCCGCCATCCAGCATGCCCACGACAACGATGTCGTGATGTGCGTGGCCACGCACAACCACAACAGCACCATCACCTACCCGGCGACGAATGCGCTGGTGATGGCCTGCGGCGCGTCGGACCAGGTCGACAACCGCAAGTCGCCGACCAGCCCGGACGGTGAAGGCTGGGGCTCCAACTTCGGGCCGGCGATGTCGGTCGTGGCCCCCGGCGTGCTGATCCCGACCACCGACCAGCTGGGCGCCGATGGCTACGACGGCGCGGCCGACTACATCACCGATTTCAACGGCACCTCGTCGGCCACACCGCATGTGGCCGGGCTCGCCGCGCTGCTGCGCAGCGTCTACCCGACGATGAACAAGGCCGATGTGGAAAACGCCATCGAACGCAGCGCCGAGAAGGTCGGCACCGTGGCCTACGCCGACACCGTGGGTTACCCCAACGGCAGCTGGAACCAGGAAATGGGTTATGGCCGCATCAACGTCTACCGCGCGCTGGACCTGGCCGACCTGATGATCCGCGACGCGCCGGCCGACACCGGCAGCGAACCCGGTGTGGCCGCGGGTGGCAACTTCTGGGACTTCAGCGACATCGTCGTGCGCCTGTTCGACGACGACGTCTTCGTGCCCGCCGACCCGTCGCAGAGCCGGCACCTGGAGCTGGGGCAGACCAACTACCTCTACGTCCGCGTGCGCAACAACGGCCCGCGTGCGGCGCGCAACGTGGTGGTCACGGCGCGGCTGACACCCTTTGTCGGCACCCAGTTCATGTACCCCGGCGACTGGACCGACATCGACGCCACGCACCTGGCGCCGACGCCGATGAGCGCCAGCTTTGCCAGCATCAACGCCGGCACCGAGGTGATCGCCAAGTTCTCGATCTCCGCGGCCCAGGTGCAGGTGCTGTGGGACCAGAACTGGCACCCCTGCTGCACCACGTCGGTGACGGCCGACAACGACTACGCCTTTGCCAGCGCGCCGCTGGCCGGCAGCCCGGTCGTGACCCAGCGCAACAACCTGGCGCAGCGCAACCTGTCGGTCATCAACGTGCTGGCCGACACGGCCGGGGCACGCGCCATGTTCCCCTTCCTGGCCGGCCACCCGCTGGACCGCGAGCCGGCGCTGCAGCTGATGATCGACCGCAGCCGCCTGCCCCAGGCCGCCACCGTGCGGCTGGCACTGGACGAAGGCAACCTGCACTTCCCGCAGGTGGATCTGTCACCCGACTTTGGCAAGGACACCGGCACGGGCCAACAGGACGCGGCTTGTGGCGGCGGTGGCCTGGTCTTCCTGGAGCGCACCCGCGTGCGCACCCGGCTGGGCTGCTGCGACGGTGTGCTGACGGTCGAGAAGGGTTCGTCCTTCCACTGCGCCCCGGACACCAAGGTGGGCGAGGTGCGCGTGCTCACCGGCGGCCGCGTGGTGCTGGAAGGGCGGCAGCGTTTTGTCGAGCTGCTGGGCTCGCAGGCCCTGCTGCAGATCGAGAAGGCCGCCGGTCAGCGCCTGCCGCTGGCGCTGCACATCAGCGTGCCCGCGGGCACGATGATGCCCGACGGCGCGCTGCTGTCGGTGGCGCAGCGCAACCTGGCTGGCCGCACCGTGGGCGGTGCCAGCGCGGCCTTCGTCGGCAAGGCCTGAGGTCCGCGCCGGCTCAGCGCGGGTACACGCGGCTGTCGAACGGGGCCGGCTGGTACGTGGGCAGCAGCTTGCAGCCGGCGCCCCAGCTGGCCTCCAGCGCCTGGCAGCGCTGCGCCAGCCCGGCTGGCGTGGGCTTGCTGCCACCGCCGGCCCAGGCCAATGCCGCCTCGGCCAGCGTGACGTAGATCGGGTCGGCCAGGTAGCTGTGTTCGCTGTGGTCGGCGAACACCTGCACCAGGCGGTCACTGCTGCCGCCGCGCTGCATGGTCTCGCGGAAGGCCGACTGCATCTCCACGAAGGCGGTGGCGTCGTTCACCGCATGCAGGCTCAGCACCGGCACCGGGATGCGGCCGGTGGGGTCGGTGTCGGCCACCATGCGGGCTACGGCGGCCGGGTCGGCCGCGTAACGCGCGACACCGGCATTCAGCGCGGCGTCGTCGTCCGAGCCGGTGTAGCGCACGCCGATGTTGCCCCAGGGGTTGCGGCCGCCGGTGCGGTTCTGCACCGTGTCCTGGAAGTGGCCGGTGGCCCAGTTCAGGTGGCCTTGCACCGAACTTTCCGGGATGCGGATCACCTTCGCGATGGTGGCCAGCTTCTTCGCCTGCTCGGGTGTGCGCTGCGCAGCAGGCAGGCCCAGCCCCAAGCACTCACGCGTGCGTTCGGCCAGTTGCTGCGACGTCATCTTCGCGCCCGCCGGCAGGCCCATCCACAGCGGGTACTGGGGTTCGTTCGGCCGCGGGTGGTTGTTGCAGTAGTACTGGTACACCGCGCGCAGGTCGAGCCGGAAGTTGTAGGCCCGTGAGCCACCGGCCAGCACGCCGCTGGTCAGCAGCACGGCGTCATAGGGCTTGCCCTCGGTGAACATCTCGGCGCCCTTGGCGGCCACACCGGCGCCCCAGGACTGGCCGTGCAGGATGGTCTTCTTCGGCTGTGCCACATGCTGCAGCACGATGCGGCGCAGGCGTTCGGTGTCCTCGGCCGCGGCGCGCACCTCCACCCCACCCTGGCGGAAGGTGCTGGCGGCAAACAGGTGGCCGCTGCGCACCCAGACGTTCCAGCGCTTCAGGTCCTCCAGCGCACGTTCCGGCTTGGGCTCGCCCAGCGTCGGGCCGCCGTGCGCGTGCAGCACCAGCGTGCCGTTCCACTGCGCGGGCATGGCCACCAGGTAATGCGCCCCGGCGCTGTCGCGGCCGAACCAGCAGCGCGTGCCGCTGGGCACGCTGTCGGGGCAGGCCTGCGCCGTGGGCGCGGCTTCGGTGGAGATCGGCGCGACGGGGGCCTGGGCGCAGGCACCCAGCAGCGCGGCAGCGCCCAGCAAAAAGAGACGGCGAGACATCAGACAGACCTCCGAAGACGACGGGAAATGACCGCCAGCCCGGCCAGCGCCAGCAGCGCGGTGCCGGGCTCGGGCACGGGCGGCGTGAAGCCGAGTTGCAGGCTGGCGATGCGCTGCAGCGCCACGGCGTCGGCGGCGCTGATGCCCAGCTCCTGCGCGGCCAGCTCACCGGCGCCGAACAGCGCCGGGTCCAGCCCCGTGAGCGTGCCGTACAGCGTCAGCGCGCTGAGGTAGCTGCCGTGGGTGCTGGCATGGGTGCCGTCGTCGAACCAGAGGTCGATCAGGCCGTCGGTGGGGGCGTCGGCAGTCCACATGTCGCGGGTGGCGATGCCTTCGGTCACCGCGCGCAAAAAACTCTGGCCCACCGGCGCGATGCCGGCCAGGCCGCCGCTGCCGTCGGCTGCCGCGTTCAGTGCGGCAGCCTCGTAGGCCACACGCAGCTGCTCGGTCATCTGCTCCAGGTTGTCGAAGAAGGTGTTGGCGGGCGTGTCGCTGCGTGTCACCTCGCCGGTCAGCTCGTCGGTGCTGGTGACAAACGCCCCGTCCACCAGGTTGGGCCGGGCCCAGGTCTGGTACAGGTAGACCTGGGTGTCGGCGCTGGCATTGACGTTGGCCGGCAGGTTGCGCACCGTGCTGCAGGCGCCACTGCTGTAGCCGGCGGCGATGCAGGCCTCCTGCGTGCCGCCGATGTAGTCGCGCTCACGGTAGGTCATGGCCGCACCCTGGTGGGCCCAGTTTTCGATCAGGTCGGTGTAGAGCTGGGTGTACTCGGGGTTGGAACTCAGGCCCGGCTGGCGCGGCAGGGCTTCGCTGCTCTGCTCCTGCAGCACGACCTGGTCCCAGGCCTGGCTGCCGATGTTGCCGCGCAGGTCCCAGCCGGCCGGGTTGGTGTTGAGCAGGTGGCCCCGCAGCGAGGCCGCGTTGCGCGCCGAGATCGCCACCTGGTAGTCCAGCCCGGCCTGCGCCGTCAGGCGCTGGAAGATGCCGGGCACGCCGCCCCAGGGGTGCGGCTCGTAGGCGTTGCTGCCGCTGGGGTTGGCCAGCCACATGGGCTCGGTGAGGTCGTTCACGTTCGCGGTGTTGTAGCCCATCACCGGGTCCACGCGGCCGAAGGTGTAGCTGTTGCCGACGAAGAGCACGGTGATGGGGTCGGCATGGGCCGCGCCGGCCAGCAGGGCGCCGACCAGCGCCAGGGCGCGCAGGGTCATGGTCTGTCTCCAGGTTTGTTGTGAGCGGCACCTTAGAGCGGCTTGGACCTCGTGTCCAATATCTGGATTCGGCCATATCGATATCATTCAGATATGGATTTGCGCCACTTGCGCTACTTCGTCGCCGTCGCCGAGGCCGGCCACATGACCCGGGCCGCGTCGGCCCTGGGCATCCAGCAGCCGCCGCTGAGCCAGCAGATCAAGGCGCTGGAGCAGGAGCTGGGGCTGCGCCTGTTCCAGCGCCACCCCAAGGGTGTGCACCTCACCGACGCCGGTGTGCAGCTGCTGGACGAAGCGCGCCGCCTGCTGGCCGACGTGGCCGCGATGCAGGCCCGGCTGCAGCGGGTGGCCAAGGGCGAACGGGGGCTGCTGCAGGTGGCCTTCACCAGCTCGGCCGCAGCGCATGCCTACACGCCCCGGCTGCTGCGGGAATGCCGCCGGCGTTACCCCGAGATCGCGCTGCAGGTCAGCGAAAGCAGCGCGGCGGAGATCACCGACAGCCTGGCCGCCGGCCGCCTGCATGCCGGCCTGCTGCGGGTGCCGGTGGCGCAGCCCGCCGGCCTGCAGTTCGAGGCCCTGCTGGACGAACCCGCGCTGCTGGCGCTGCCGGTGGACCACCCACTGCTGCAGGCCAGCGGCGGCCAGCCGCGGCCGGTGGCGCTGCACGAACTGCGTGACGAGCCGCTGATCCTGGTGCGCCGGCCCGGCGCGCCAGGCCTCTATGCCAACCTGCTGGCGCTGTGCGAGGCGGCGGGCTTCCAGCCACGCATCGCGGCCGAGGTGGAACGCATGATGAGCAACCTCAACCTGGTGGCCGCGGGCATGGGCGTCTCGGTGGTGCCGGCGTCGATGCGCGGCGCGCACCCGGACGCCATCGTCTACTGCCCGCTGGCCGACGGGGTGCGGCTGGACGCACCGCTGACCCTGGTCTGGCGCGGCAACGCCGTCGGACCCGTGGCCACCTTCGTGGCGCTGGCACGCACCATGGCCCGCGAGAAGGCCGTGCCATGAACAGGCGCCACCTGCTCAGCTTGGCAGCCGCGCCGGCCTGGGCGGCCGAGACCCCGCTGCGCCTGGTGGTGGCCTACCCGCCCGGGGGCCTGAGCGACGAGGTGGCGCGTGCACTGGCCGAACCACTGGCCGCGGCGCTGGGCCGGCCGGTGCGTGTGGAACACCGCCCGGGCGCGGGTGGCGCGCTGGCGATGGAGCTGCTGGCGCGCGCGCCGGGGGATGGCTCGGTGCTGGTCTTCAGCGCCGTCACGCCGCTGGCCCTGTTGCCGCTGCTGGGCCCCACGGCCTACCACCCGCAGCGCGACATCGCGCCCGTGGCCGCGGTGATGGCCACGCCGGTGCTGGTGCTGGGCACCCCGGCGCTGGCCGCCGACAGCTTCGGCGGCCTGGTGGCCCAGGCGCGGGCCCGGCCCGGGCAGCTGCGCTGGGCCAGCTCCGGCCTGGCCACCACCGGCCACCTGGTGCTGGAGCAGGTGGGCCTGTCGGCCGGCGTGGACATCGTGCACGTGCCCTACAAGGGTGGCGGGCAACAGCTCAACGACGCATTGGGCGGGCAGTTCGAGGTGCTGTCCAGCAACGTCGCGCCCGCCACGCTGCAGCTGGTGCGCGAGGGCCGGCTGAAGGCGCTGGCCGTGGGTGCGGCCCAGCGCCTGCCGGCCTTGCCGGGGGTGCCCACGCTGGCCGAGGCCGGCCACCCGGACGCCAACCTGCAATCGCTGTTCGGTGTGTTTGCGCCCGGCAGCACCCCGGCCCCGCTGGTGGCGCGGCTGAACGCCGCGTTGCGCCAGGTCCTGGCCGGCTCGGCGTTGCGCGAGCGGCTGCTGGCGGCCAACAACCTGCCGCAGGACGGCAGCGCCGCGCAGTTTGTGCAGCAGATCGCCGACGAGACCGCGCACCTGCGCCGGCTCACGCAGCGGCGGCCGATCCGCTGGTAGCCACGGCCCGCAGGTACTCGGTCAACAAACGCGCGCTGCCGGAGCGCAGCGGCTCCGGCCGGCTGGCGATGACAAAGCGGCGCTCGGCCCAGGTTTCGGCCAGGGCCACCAGGGCCAGCCGCCCGGCCCCGGCATGCGGCACCGCCACCTCGCGCGGCAGGATGGCCAGGCCCAGGCCGGCGGCGACGATGCGGCAGGCCGCGTCCATGCTGGAGACCTGGATGCGGTGCGTGGGCATGCGGCCGGCCAGCGCCGCCTGGCGGCGCAGCAGCTGGTCCATCAGGCCGCCCGTGGCCACGCCGATGCTGACCTGGTCCAGTGTGTCGACAAAACGCCGCGACGGCCGGCGCGCCAGCGCGTGGCTGGGCGCCATCGCAACACAGAGGTGGTCGCTGCGGTACGGCACCAGGTGCAGGCCGGCAAGGTCGGCGTGGTCCCACAACACCCCCAGATCGGCCGCACCTTCGCGCAGGCTGCGCACGATGTCCGGGCTGGTGCGTTCGTCCAGGCCGACG
>CAYTWU010000155.1:0-8155 GCA_964442175.1 uncultured Rubrivivax sp. | reverse complement strand
CCGAATACAAGCACCAGGTCGAGACCGACATCCGGCCCTTCCACGACGTGCTGCTGGGCCTGTTCTTCATCACCATCGGCATGAAGCTGGACTGGCGGCCGGTGCTGGACCAGTGGCCGCTGGTGCTGCTGCTCACACTCGGCCCGGTGCTGGCCAAGTTTGTGCTGGTGGCCGCACTCGCGCGCGCCTTCCGCGCCCCGCCGGGCGTGGCGCTGCGCACCGGCCTGTACCTGGCGCATGCGTGTGTGTTCGGGTTTGTGGTGCTGACCCTGGGGGCCGACGGCGGCCTGGTGGCGCCAGAGTGGATGAGCCCGGTGCTGGCCAGCATGGTGCTGTCGATGCTGGCCACGCCCTTCCTGATCCAGTACAGCAACCACATCGTCAACAAACTCTCGGCCAGCGACTGGCTGCTGCAGTCGGTGGCGCTGACCACCATCGCCAAGAAGGCCATCCGCACCGAAAAACACGTGATCATCTGCGGCTTCGGCCGCAGCGGCCAGAACCTGGCCCGGCTGCTGGAGCGCGAAGGCATCCCCTACATGGCGCTGGACCTGGACCCGGACCGCGTGCGCCAGGCCGCCGCCGCCGGCCAGAGCGTGGTGTATGGCGACGCCGCGCGCCTGCAAAGCCTGATGGCCGCCGGCCTGGCGCGGGCCAACGCCGTGGTGGTGAGTTACCCCGACACACCCTCGGCGCTGAAGATCCTGCGCCTGGCGCGTGAACACGCGCCCAGCGTGCCGGTGCTGGTGCGCACCATCGACGACAGCGACCTGGAGCGCCTGCGCAGCGCCGGTGCGATGGCCGTGGTGCCCGAGGCCATCGAAGGCTCGCTGATGCTGGCCAGCCAGGCCCTGGCGCTGGTGGGCGTGCCCACGCGGCGGGTGCTGCGCGTGGTGCAGGAAGCGCGCGACGCCCGCTACGCGCTGCTGCGCGGTTATTTCCACGGCCGCGACGACGACGGCGCCGACGAACGTGAGCAGGAACGCCTGGCCAGCATCACGCTGCCACCCGCCGCCGCCTGCCTGGGCCAGACCCTGGGCGACCTGGCGCTGCACGCCATCGGCATCGACGTGGCCAAGGTGCGGCGTGGCTCGGGCGAGGTGGTCGCACCTGACGACGCCATGGTCTTGGCCGCTGGCGATACGCTCGTGATCTCGGGCCTGCCGGAACCGCTGGCACTGGCCGAAGCCAAGTTGTTGAAGGGCTGAGATGAAACCCCCACGCTCACTTCGTTCGCTGCCCCCCGAGGGGGCGCTCAGCGCCTCCGGAACGGCCGAGCGGCGCTGACATGTTTCGCAGAACCTTGTTGGTGGCCGCTGCTGCGGCGCCGTTGATCGCCCGCGCCGACGACGTCGAGACGGCCTTGAAAACCGGCGGCGTGGTGATCGCCTTCCGCCACGCGCTGGCCCCGGGCACCTTCGACCCGCCGAACTTCCAGCCCGGTGTCTGCAGCACGCAGCGCAACCTCAGCGACGAAGGCCGGGCCCAGGCGCGCCGCATCGGCGCCTGGTTCACGCAGCGCGGCCTGGCACCGGCGGCGGTGAAGAGCAGCCCCTGGTGCCGCTGCCTGGACACCGCGCAGCTGGCCTTCGGCCGAGCCGAGGCCTGGGCCGCGCTGGGCTCGCCCCGCGGCACCGAGGAGCGCACCTACGGCGCGCAGATCACGCAGCTGCGCGCGGCCCTGCAGGCTGTGCCGGCCGGGCGCTTCGAGGTCTGGGTCACGCACATGTTCGTGTTGTCCGACGTCGCCGGCACCGGCAGCGCCTCGGGCGAAGGCCTGGTGCTGCGCGCCCCGGCCGGCGGCCCGCCCACGGTGCTCGCGCGCCTGGCCATCACCTGAGCTCGACCCCCATGCCTGACGAACACCAGATCGCCCCATCGGACTACATCCGCGCCCACATCCGCACCGTGCCCGACTGGCCCGCCCCGGGCGTGATGTTCCGCGACATCACGACGCTGCTGGCCAACCCGCGCGTGTTCCGGGTGCTGATCGACCAGTTCGTGCACCGTTATTTCGACGCCCGGCCGGCCGCCATCGCCGGGCTGGACGCGCGCGGTTTCATCATCGGCTCGGTGGTGGCTTACGAGCTGGGCATCGGCTTCGTGCCCATCCGCAAGAAGGGCAAGCTGCCCTACAGCACGCTGGAAGAAACCTACGAGCTGGAGTACGGCAGCGCCACCGTGCAGGTGCACACCGACGCGGTGACCCCCGGCACGCGCGTGGTGCTGATCGACGACCTCATCGCCACCGGCGGCACCATGCTGGCCGGCCACAAGCTGCTGCAGCGCCTGGGGGCCGAGGTGATCGAGGTGGCCGCCATCGTCGACCTGCCGGAACTCGGCGGCTCGGCGCGGCTGAAAGACGCGGGGGTGCCGGTGTTTTCGCTGGTCAGCTTCGAGGGCCACTGACCGCGGCACCGAGACCGCGCCACATCATCAGCGCCGCCGCGGCCGGCACCAGCGCCAGCGCGGCATAGGCCATCGCGTAGCTGCCGCCGGCGCGGATGCTCTCGCCAAACAGCAGCGGCCCCAGCATGCCGCCGCCAAAGGTGAAGAACTGCGTGGCGCCGGAGACACGCGCCATGTCCTCGCGGGGCACCCGGTTGGCCAGCTCGGCAAAAAACACGCCGTTCCAGCCCATCGCGGTGGCCGCACACAACAAGGCCGCCGCCACCACCAGCGCCGCCGGCACGCCCGGGCCCAGGGCCGCCAGGGCCCCGCAGCTGGCACTCATCGCCGCGCCCAGGCCCACCAGCAGGCGGCCCGGTGACACGCGGTCGGCCCAGGCCCCGAAGCCGATGCGCGCCGCGGTGCTGACCGCCTGCGACGCCGCCAGCACACCCGCGGCGGCGGCCAGCGTCCAACCCAGCTGCAGGTTCAGCAGCGCGACCAGGAAGGTGACGAAGGTCTGCTGCGTCAGCGCATAGGCCAGCGACGCCAGGCTCAGCCGCCGCAGCACCGGCGTCTGGCAAACCCGCCACAGCAGCAGCAGCGGGCCGGCCGTGGGCGCAGCGGCGGGTGGTGGCTCCAGGCGCCGGGTCAATGGCCACAGCACCAGCGCCAGCAGGGCGCAGGCCGCGGCCAGGGACACCGCCGTGCCGCGCCAGCCCAACGCCACCAGGCCCAGCGGCATCAGCAGGCCGGCCAGGGCCACGCCAATGGGCACACCGGTCTGCTTGATCGAAAAAAACAGCCCACGTGCCGTGGTGGGCGCGTGGTGGCTCAGCACCGCCGCCGCGGCCGGGTTGACCAGGCCGTAACCGATGCCAATGAGCAGGGATGCCGCCAGCAGCACCGGCCCGGCCACCGCCGCCGGCGCGGCCGCGGCCAGCAGCGCGCCCGCGATGCAGGCGCCCAGCGCCACCTGGCTCAGCCGCAACGCGCCGATGTGCGCCACCCAGTGGCCCGTGCGCAGGCCGGCCACCATCGCGGCCAGGTAGGCCACGGCGGCGTAGAG
This sequence comes from uncultured Rubrivivax sp., assembly GCA_964442175.1. Lineage (GTDB taxonomy): Bacteria > Pseudomonadota > Gammaproteobacteria > Burkholderiales > Burkholderiaceae_C > Rubrivivax. Next base: position 4,698 of record CAYTWU010000155.1, on the reverse strand, counting down.
GCCGATGCGCTCCGGCGCCAGGCCCAGCGTGGGTGCCACTGCCGGCGCCAGCACCGAGGCCGCCACCATCGTCAGCGTCACCAGCATCTGCACCAGCAACATGGCGGCCAGGGCCAGCCGCGGCCGGGTCACGGTGACGGGGCTTCCGATTCGAGCCGCCAATGTGTGGCCAGCTCGAAGCGCTCCGCCGGGTACAGGTTGAGCGACACCGACAGCAGGCGCGCGCCGCGGCCCAGGTAGTAGCGCCGGACCAGCAAGCCCGGGGTTCTTGGTTTCACGCCCAGCACACGCGCGCTGGTGGCCGGCATGGCCAATGCGCCTACCACCTGCTGCGCTTCGGTGATGCGCTCGCCGCCGTGTTTTTCGACCAGGCCAAAAACCCAGGCGCTGCCGTCGTCCAGGTCGGCCAGGATGCCGGCCGCCTCGGGCCGCAGGTAGATGTGCATGTGCACCAGTGGCACGTCGCCTTCGGCCGGGTAGCGGCAGGCTTCCACCTCCAGCCAGGCCTCGCCCGGGGCGCAGCGCAGCTGGCGCGCCAGCGCGGCATCGGCCACCACGGGGCGGTGCGACAGGCGCTTGAGCCGTGTCTGCTGCGTGTACTGCATCAGCTCCTGCAAGGAGCCCAGCGACGCCAGGTAACGCTGCGGCGGTGCGCTCGCGGCCTTGACCCGGGTGCCGATGCCCTGGTGGCGCGTGACCAGGCCTTGTTCGCAGAGCTTGCGCACCGCCTCGCGCAGCGTGTGGCGCGAGACGCCAAAACGTTCGCACAGCTGCGGCTCGGGCGGCAGCAGGCTGCCCACGGGGTGGCGGCCGTCGCGGATCTCGCGCGCCAGCAGTGTGCTCAGCTGCTGGTAGCGCGGTGCGCCGTCGGCGGACAAGGCATCCGGGTTCATCGGGTTCAGTACATGTAGTGGCCGCCGTTGACGTGGATCACCTGGCCCGAGATGAACCCGCCGCGGTCGCTGCACAGCAGGTCACAGGCGGCGGCCACTTCATCGGGTTGGCCGTAACGGCCCAGCGGGATCTCGCCCAGCAGGCGTTCGCGTTGCTGGTGAGTGTATTGGGACCAGTCGCGCACGGTGTCGATGGCACCCGGCGCCACCGTGTTGGCGGTGATGCCCTCGGGCCCGAATTCACGCGCCAGCGCCATCGCCAGGCCGTGCAGCCCGGCCTTGGCGGTGACGTTGTGCGCACGCTCCGTCACCTGGCCCCAGAAGCCGTCGAAACCCGAGATCAGCACCAGCCGGCCCCAGCGTTTGCCGCGCATGCCGGGGACCACGTGGCGCGCCAGGTAGAAGGCCGCGCTGAGGTTGGTGCGCAAGACCTCGTCCCATTGTTCGGGCGTGATCTCCAGGAAGGGCTGTTTGCGCCGGATGCCGACGTTGCTGATGGCGATGTCCACACCACCAAAACGTTCGGTGGCGGCCTGCACCAGACGCTGCACCTCGGCGTCCTGGCCCACGTCGGCCATCACACCCAGGGCCTGCGCCCCCAGCGCCTGCAGCTCGGCCACCACGCCCTGCACCGCGGCCTGGTCGCTGTGGCCGTTGACCACCACGTTGGCACCCTGCCGGGCCAGCGACAGCGCGATCGCACGGCCGATGTTGCGGCCGGAGCCGGTGACGATGGCGGTGCGACCGGCCAGGGGGAGTGAGGACATGTGGGTTGTGCCGGTTGACTTGAACAGGTCTTCAGCATAACGTCCGGACGACCGGATGTTAAGTCCTTGGCCGACAACCGGGCACACAAATTCACCGGAGACTCCCCGATGCAAAGACGCACCGCCGCTGCGCTGATCGCCAGCCTGCCGCTGGCCTGGACCGCCCGGGCCCGTGCCCAGGCCTGGCCCGACAAACCCATCCGCCTGGTCGTGCCCTACCCGCCCGGGGCGTCCACCGACGCGGTGGGCCGCATCGTCGGCCAGGCCATCAGCGGCCCGCTGGGCCAGACCGTGGTGGTGGACAACCGCGGTGGTGCCAGCGGCAACATCGGCAGCGACAACGTCGCCAAGTCAGCGGCCGACGGCTACAGCCTGCTGCTGGGCACCGATGCCACGCACGCGGCCAACTTCCACCTGAGCGCCACGCCGCCTTTCCACCCGATCAAGGACTTCACGCCGCTGACGCTGGCGGCGCTGAACCCCATCGTGCTGGTCACCAACCCGGCGTTCACACCGGCCAGGAACCTGGCCGAGCTGGTGGCCTACCTGAAGGCCAACCCGGACAAGGGCAGCTACGGCAGCTCGGGCAACGGCTCGCCGCACCACCTGTCGGGTGAGCTGCTGAAGCAGAAAAGCGGCGCGCCGCTGGTGCACGTGCCCTACAAGGGCGGCGGCCCGGCCGTGAACGACCTGCTGGGCGGCAACATCCCGATGGTGTTTGCGAGCCTGATCACGGTGCTGCCGCACATCAAGAGCGGCAAGCTGCGCGCCATCGTCTTCACGCAGGCCAAGCGCTACGAGGGCCTGCCCGATGTGCCCACACTGGCCGAGACCTGGCCCGGCGTCGAGATGCCGTCGTGGCTGGGCTTCTTCGGCCCGGCCAACCTGCCGCCGGCCATCACCCAGCGTGTGAGCGACGAGATGGTCAAGGCCCTGCGAAGCGCCGACGTGCGCGCCAAGCTGGACGCGGCGGGCATGGTGGTGGTGGCCAGTTCGCCGGCCGACTTCGCGGCCCAGATCGCCCGCGAGTTCGAACAGCGCGGCCAGCTGATCCGCAGCGCCGGCATCAAGGCCGAATGAACCCGGCGTCGTCCCCGCTGGCCGGCATCGTCGTGGTCGAACTCGGCCACAGCGTGGCCGCGCCCTTTGCCGGCCAGATCCTGGGCGACCTGGGCGCCGAGGTCATCAAGATCGAAAAGCCCGCGGGCGACGACGCACGCCAATGGGGCCCGCCGTTTGTGGACGGTGCCGCGGCCACCTTCCAGGCGCTGAACCGCAACAAGGCCTCGTGGGTGCTGGACCTGCGCGACCCGGCCCAGCGCCAGCACCTGCAGGCCCTCATCGACCAGCGTGCCGACGTGGTGCTGCAGAACATGCGCCCCGGCCAGGTGGAGCAGCTGGGCCTGGGCGCCGAGCTGCAGCGCGCACGCAAACCATCGCTGGTGTACTGCAACCTCGGCGCCTTCGGCTCGGTGGGCCCGCTGGCCGACCGGCCAGGTTACGACCCGCTGATGCAGGCCTTCGGCGGCATCATGAGCGTGGTCGGCGAGCCCGGCGGCAACCCGGTGCGCGTGGGGCCTTCGATCATCGACATGGGCACCGGGATGTGGGCCGCCCTCGGCATCGTCTCGGCGCTGATGCGGCGCCGGGCCTCCGGCGAAGGCGCGGTGGTGGATGTCTCGCTGTTCGAGACCGCCGCCACCTGGATGACCATGTACGCCGCGCAGTACCAGGCCGGCGGCGTGTTGCCCGGCAAGAACGGCTCGGGCCAGACCGGCATCGTGCCCTACCGCGCCTACCGCACGGCCGACGGCGACCTGGTCGTGGCCGCCGGCAACAACGGCCTGTTCCGCACCCTGTGCGGCGTGCTCGGCCAGCCCGGCTGGGCCGAGGACCCGCGCTTCATCGACAACCCGGCGCGGGTGCAGAACGCTGCGGCGCTGTACGCCCTGCTGGAACCCGCCTTCGCGGCGCGCAGCAACGCGGACTGGATCGCCCGACTCGACGCCGCCGGCGTGCCCTGCGCCCCGGTGCAGGACGTGGCACAGATGCTGGCCCACCCGCAGACCGCGGCGCTGGGCCTGCTGCAGCCCGTGCCCGGCAGCAGCATCCCGATGCTGGGCCTGCCGCTGCGTTTCAATGGCGAACGTGCGTTGCCCCGCAGCGCCTCGCCCAGCTTGGGCCAAGACACGCCCTGACCCCATGACCACCACGCTGCAACTGACCACGCCCGCACCGCACCTGCTGCTGGTGACGCTGAACCGCCCCGCCGTGCTGAACGCCATCAACACCCGCATGGGCGAAGAGCTGCTGGCGCTGTGGACACGCCTGACGGCCGAGCCCGGCGAGCTGCGCTGTGTGCTGCTCACCGGCGCCGGAGAGCGCGCTTTCTGCGCCGGCGGCGACCTGAAGGAGCGCCACGGCATGACGGACGCCGCCTGGCGCGCGCAGCACGAGATCTTCGAGCGTGCCTTCTTCGCGTTGCTGGACCTGCCGCTGCCGGTGATCGCCGCCGTCAACGGCCACGCCTACGGCGGCGGGCTGGAGACGGCGCTGGCCTGCGACTTCATCTACGCCGACGTGAACGCCAAGTTCGCGCTCAGCGAAACGCGGCTGGGCATCATGCCCGGCGGCGGTGGCACGCAGAACCTGGCGCGTGCGGTGGGTGAGCGCCGCGCCAAGGAGCTGATCCTGCGCGCCCAGACCTTCAGCGCCGAGCAGGCCGCGGCCTGGGGCCTGGTCAACCACGTCAGCGCGCCGGGTCAGGTGCTGGCCGATGCGCTGATGGCGGCCGGCCACATTGCCGCCAACGGCCCGCTGGCCGTGCGCCAGGCCAAGAAGGCCATCCACTTCGGGTTGCAGGGCGACCTGCGCACCGGCTGCCGCTTCGAGATCGAGGCCTACAACCGGCTGGTGTCGTCGGAAGACCGGCACGAAGGCGTGCGGGCTTTCAACGAGAAGCGGCCACCACAGTTCAAGGGGCAATGATGGCCACCGATGTGCATGTGCGCGAAGTGGGCCTGCGCGACGGCCTGCAG
>CAYTWU010000154.1:6268-8291 GCA_964442175.1 uncultured Rubrivivax sp. | reverse complement strand
GATCAACGGCGTGATGACGCTGTCGGGCGCCTGGCACAAGCTGCGCGACGACCCGGTGCTGCGCTTCCTGATCGTCTCCCTGTCGTTCTACGGCATGAGCACGTTCGAGGGCCCGATGATGTCCATCAAGACGGTGAACGCGCTGTCGCACTACACCGACTGGACGGTGGGCCACGTGCACTCCGGCGCGCTGGGCTGGGTGGGCCTGATCTCGATGGGCTCGCTGTACTACCTGATCCCGCGCCTGTTCGGCCAGAAGAAGATGTTCTCCGTCCCCGCCATCGAGCTGCACTTCTGGATCGCGACCATCGGCATCGTGCTGTACATCGCCGCGATGTGGATCGCCGGCGTGATGCAGGGCCTGATGTGGCGCGCCGTCAACCCCGATGGCACCCTGGTCTACAGCTTCGTCGAGAGCGTGAAGGCCACCTACCCCTTCTACGTGATCCGTTTGCTGGGTGGCCTGCTGTACCTGGGCGGCATGCTGATCATGGCCTGGAACGTGGTGATGACGGTCAAGAGCAACAAACCCGCCATCGCCCCCGTGCCGATGGTCGCGGCACACGCCTGAAACAAGGAGGCGAGAACACCATGGCCAACACACACACCACACCGCGCGGTCACGAGCGCATCGAGACCAGCAACTTCCTGATGATCGTGCTGATCCTGCTGGCCGTTGCGGTCGGTGGCATCGTCGAGATCGTGCCGCTGTTCTTCCAGCGCAGCACCACGCAGCCGGCCGAAGGCATCCAGCCGTACACCGCGCTGCAGCTGGCCGGGCGCGACGTCTATGTGCGCGAGGGCTGCTACAACTGCCACTCGCAGATGATCCGGCCCTTCCGTGCCGAAACGCTGCGCTACGGCCCGTATTCGGTGGCCGGCGAGTTCGTCTACGACCACCCCTTCCAGTGGGGCAGCAAGCGGACCGGCCCCGACCTGGCGCGTGTGGGCGGCAAGTACAGCGACGAGTGGCACCGCATCCACCTGATCAACCCGCGTGATCTGGTGCCCGAGTCCAACATGCCGGCCTACCCGTGGCTGGAGAAGGCGGCCGTGCCGGCCGACAGCATCGCGGCCCACATGCGCGGCCTGCGCACCGTGGGCGTGCCCTACACCGACGCGCAGATCGCGCAGGCGCCGGCCGACGTGAAGGGCAAGACCGAACTCGACGCCGTCATCGCCTACCTGCAGGTGATGGGCACCACGCGCAAGTGAGCCGGGAGTACAGCGATGGACGTCAATGATCTTCGCAGCGTGGTCACCGTCATCAGCCTGGGCCTGTTCCTGGTGCTGGTGGGCGTGACCTGGAGCCGCAGCCGCAAGGCTGCGTTCGATGAAGCCGCACACATCCCGTTCCAGGACAGCCTGGCCGGTGACGCGGACAACAAGGATGGGAGGGTGGCGTGAGCGACTTCTTCAACAGCGGCTGGTCGATCTTCATCGCCGCCGTCACGATCATCGGCCTGGTGGCCTGTCTCGGGCTGCTGATCATCGCCAGCCGCCGCAAGGTGATGGCCAACGACAACACCACCGGCCACGTGTGGGACGAAGACCTGCGCGAGCTGAACAACCCGCTGCCGCGCTGGTGGATGTACCTGTTCGTGCTGACGGTGGTCTTTGCCGCCATCTACCTGGCGCTGTACCCGGGCCTGGGCAGCACGCCCGGCACGCTGAAGTGGAGCAGCACCGGCCAGTGGGAGGCCGAGCAGGCCAAGGCCAAGGCCGCGATGCAGCCGCTGTACGCCAAGTACGTGGCGATGTCGGCCGAGGACCTGGCCAAGGACGCCAACGCGATGGGCATCGGCCAGCGCCTGTTCATCAACAACTGCGCGCAGTGCCATGGCTCGGATGCGCGCGGCAGCAAGGGCTTCCCGAACCTGACCGACAACGACTGGCTCTGGGGCGGCTCGCACGAGACCATCATCGAGACCATCACCAAGGGCCGCCAGGGCAACATGCCGCCGATGGCTGCCGCGGTGGGCTCGGGTGAAGACGTGCGCAACGTCGCCCACTACGTGCTGAG
>CAYTWU010000154.1:0-6258 GCA_964442175.1 uncultured Rubrivivax sp. | reverse complement strand
CAAGCCCAAGTTCGCCGCCTGCGCGGCCTGCCACGGCGCCAATGGCAAGGGCAACCCTGCCCTGGGTGCGCCCAACCTGACCGACAAGACCTGGCTGCACGGCTACGGCGAAAACGCCATCGCCGCGATGGTGAACCAGGGCAAGCTCAACGTGATGCCGGCGCAGGACAAGCTGCTCACGCCCGAGCAGATCCACGTGCTGGCCGCCTACGTGTGGCAGCTCTCGCGCAGCACCACCGCTGTGGCCAGCCGCTGAGCGCGCCCCCACCGTGACCGACACCGCCGCTGCCCGTGCCGACGACGCCGCCGTGGAGGTGGTGTCGCTGTACCAGAGCCAGAAGAAGATCTATGCCCGGGCCGTCAGCGGCTGGTTCGCCGGCTGGCGCTGGGCGCTGGTGTGGGCCACGCAGCTGGTGTTCTACGGCCTGCCCTGGCTGGTCTGGAACGACCGCCAGGCGGTGCTGTTCGATCTGGCATCGCGACGTTTCTACATCTTCGGGCTGGTGCTGTACCCGCAGGACTTCATCTACCTGACGGGGCTGCTGATCATCAGCGCCTATGCGCTGTTCCTGTTCACCGCGGTGGCCGGGCGGCTGTGGTGCGGCTTCGCCTGCCCGCAGACGGTGTACACCGAGATCTTCATGTGGGTGGAGCGGCACATCGAAGGTGACCGCGCCCAGCGCATGAAACGCGACGCCGGCGGCTGGACGCTGGAGCGCAGCGGCCGCGCGGCCGCCAAACAGGGTGCCTGGATCGCCATCGCGCTCTGGACCGGCTTCACCTTCGTCGGCTACTTCACACCCATCAAGACGCTGTGGGCCGAGCTGATGGTGCTGGGCTTTGGCCCCTGGGAGTGGTTCTGGGTCCTGTTCTACGGTTTTGCCACCTATGGCAACGCCGGCTACATGCGCGAGCAGGTCTGCAAGTACATGTGCCCCTACGCGCGCTTCCAGAGCGCGATGTTCGACCGGGACACGATGATCATCAGCTACGACGCCGAACGTGGCGAGCCGCGTGGCACCCGGGGCCGCAAGACCGACCTGAAGGCCGCCAAGCTGGGCAGCTGCATCGATTGCGGGCTGTGCGTGCAGGTCTGCCCCACCGGCATCGACATCCGCAAGGGCCTGCAGTACGAGTGCATCGGCTGCGCCGCCTGCATCGACGTGTGCGACGGCGTGATGGACAAGATGCAGTACCCGCGTGGCCTGATCCGCTACGCCACGCTCAACGGCATGGCCGGCCACTGGACACGCGGCGAGATGTTGCGCCATGTGCTGCGTCCGCGGGTGCTGGTCTACACCAGCATCCTGGTCGTCATCACCGGCGCGCTGGCCGCCAGCCTGTGGCTGCGCAGCCCCTTCCGTGTGGACGTGGTGCGCGACCGTGCCTCGCTGGCCCGCATCGTCGACGATGGCTGGATCGAAAACGTCTACCGCCTGCAGTTGATGAACACCACCGAGCAGCCGCAGCGCTACCGTGTCACGGCCCAAGGCCTGCCCGGCCTGGTGGTGGAGGGCGGGCAGGATGTGGCCGTCGGCCCGGCCGAGAACCGCTGGGTGCCGGTGTCGGTGCGGGTGCCGCCCGAGGCTGCCGCCCAGGCCGGTGCCGGCGCCCATGCGCTGCACATCGCGGTGCAGCAGCAAGGCGACGACGGCGTGACGCTGGACGAAAAGACCACCTTCCTGGTGCCGCGCTGAGCACCGCGCACCCGAACCCGAGGAGACCCGATGAACACCGCAACCCTGCACAAGCCGCCTCGCCAGGCCTGGTGGCGTGAACCCATGATGTGGCTGGTGGTCGGCGGCCCGCTGGCCGTGGTGGTGGCGGCCGTGGTCACCGCCGTCATCGCCATCCGCGGCGCCGACCCGGTGCTCGACACCCGTGTCGCCACACCCGCCGTGCAGGCCCGCAACCACGCGGCCAGCCCCACGGTGCCGGCGCCGGCCAAGCCATGATCCGGCGCCGGGAACGCCTCATGGCCGTGCTCTGGCCGTCGTTCCTGATGGCCGGCGTGATGGAGATGCTGGTCTTTGCCTTTGTCGACCCGGGCCAGCTGCACCTGTTCGGCGGCCGACCGATCGACTGGTCGCCGACGGCCGTCTACACGCTGGCGTTTTTCATCTTCTGGGGCGTGATCGCCGCCGCCTCGGCGCTGACCGAGTTGCTCGAGGTCGGCGCCGAAGAACTCAACCGCGGTTGATCAGCAGTTGGCGCCGTTCACCAGGCGCTGCAGGCCGTCCTGGTCGAGGATCTGAATCTGGCGCTGTTTCACTTCCAGCAGGCCGTCGTCCTGGAACTTCGAGAAGGTGCGGCTCACGGTCTCCAGCTTCAGCCCCAGGTAGCTGCCGATCTCTTCGCGTGTCATGCGCAGCACCAGGGCGCTGGCCGAGAAACCGCGGCTCTGCAGCCGCTGCGTCAGGTTCAGCAAAAACGCGGCCAGGCGCTCCTCGGCCCGCATGCTGCCCAGCAGCAGCATCACACCGTGTTCGCGCACGATCTCGCGGCTCATGATGCGGTGGAACTGGCGCTGCAGGTCCGACACCTCGCGCGACAGGTCTTCCAGCTGGTGGAAGGGGATCACGCAGACCTGGGAGTCCTCCAGTGCCACGGCGTCGCAGGTGTGGCGTTCGGTGCCGATGCCGTCCAGGCCCAGCAGTTCGCCGGCCATCTGGAAGCCGGTGACCTGGTCGCGGCCGTCTTCCGACGCGACGCAGGTCTTGAAGAAGCCGGTGCGCACCGCGTACAGCGACTGGAAGCCCTCGCCGCTGCGGAACAGCGTGTCGCCGCGTGCCACGGTGCGCCGCGTGGCCACCAGGCTGTCGAGCTTGAGCATCTGTTCGGTCGACATGCCCACCGGCAGGCAGAGTTCGCGCAGGTTGCAGCTGGAGCAGGCAACCTTGAAGGGCTCCAGGCGCAGGGGCGGCGTGGCGGTGGTCATGGTGTTTCGAACTCCTGTGTCGGTGGGCCATTGTGGCTTGTCAACTGCCGCTTGCGCCCCGCTGCGGGTTGAGCCAGATCAAGGCGATGCCGCTGCACTTTGGCACATTGCGGGGCATGCACGCTGCCCAAACCGCCAACCCGACCGGGGTCATTTCCGACGACCTGCTGCGCCGCCTGGATGTGCCCGGCCCGCGCTACACCTCATACCCCACGGCCGACCGCTTTGTCGAGGCCTTCGGGCCGGCAGACTACCTGCACGCGCTGCATGAGCGGGCGCGTGGCGCGCGTGTCGGGGGCTCGGCGCCGCTGTCGATCTACGTGCACGTGCCGTTCTGTGAGTCGGTGTGCTACTACTGCGCCTGCAACAAGGTCATCACCAAGCACCACGACAAGGCCACCGAATACCTGCACGCGCTGGACACCGAGATCGCGCTGCACGTGGCGCAGATCGGCAGCGGCCAGCCGGTGTCGCAGCTGCACCTGGGCGGCGGTTCGCCCACCTTCCTGAGCGACGATGAGCTGGCGCGGCTGATGGCCAGCCTGCGCAACGCCTTCCGAATCGTGCCCGGGGCCGAGGTGTCGATCGAGGTCGACCCCCGCACGGCCTCGCCCGCCCGGCTGCAGGCGCTGGCGGCGCTGGGCGTCCAGGATTTTGACCCGGCGGTGCAGCAGGCGGTGCACCGCGTGCAGAGCTTCGAGAGCGTTCAGGAGCTGATCCTGAGCGCACGTGCGCTGGGTTTCGAGTCCATCAACGCCGACCTGATCTACGGCCTGCCACAGCAGACGCCGGCGTCGTTCGAGCGCACCATCGCGCAGGTGATCGCGTTGCGGCCGGACCGCATTGCGCTCTATGCCTATGCCCACCTGCCGGCGCGCTTCAAGCCGCAGCGCCGCATCGCGGCGGCCGAGCTGCCCCCGCCCGACGCCCGCGTGAAGATGCTGGGCGCCGCCATCAGCGGCTTCACCGGCCATGGTTACGCCTACATCGGCATGGACCACTTTGCGCTGGAAGGCGATGCGCTGGCCGCTGCCAAGCGCCAGGGCCGCCTGCACCGCAACTTCCAGGGTTACAGCACGCAGCCTGACGCCGACCTGATCGGCCTGGGTGTGTCGTCCATCGGCCGCATGGGCGCCACCTACAGCCAGAACGCCAAGACCCTGCCCGAGTATTACGACGCGCTGCGCCAGGGCCAGTTGCCCACGGTGCGCGGCCTGGCGCTCAGCCGCGACGACGTGGTGCGCCGTGCCGTCATCATGGCGCTGATGTGCCAGGGCCGGGTGGAGTTCGAATCGATCGCGCTGTCGCACCTGATCCGCTTCGAGGACTACTTCGCTGCCGAGCTCGAGGCGCTGAAGCCGATGGTCGACGGCGGCCTGGTGGAAGTGGATGGCGACGCGATCCAGGTCACCGCCGCCGGCTGGTACTTCGTGCGCGGCGTGGCCATGCTGTTCGACCGCCACCTGCGCGCCGACCAGACCCGGGAGCGCTTCTCGCGTATCGTTTGACCCGTGGAATTTGCCCTTCTGTTGAGCGCCTTGGCCCTGGGCCTGGCCGGCATCCCGCATTGCGCGGCGATGTGTGCCGCGCCCTGTGCCGCCGCCACCGGTGGGCAACTGCGGGGTGCGACACCCTGGGCCTTCCATGGCGCGCGGATGGTGTCGTACACGCTGGCCGGTGCGGTGGCCGCGGCGAGCGTTGGCGCATTGGCGGCCCTGGCCCAATGGAGCCCGATGCTGCGCCCGCTGTGGACGCTGCTGCATGCCGCCGCCTTCACCCTCGGCCTGTGGATGCTGTGGCAAGGCCGGCAGCCGATCTGGCTGGAGTCTCTGGGGCGGGGCAGCATGCGGGCTGCCGGGGCAGCCGGCGGTTGGCAGCGCATGCAGGGGCCCTTGAAGGCCGGAGCGGCCGGCAGCCTGTGGGTGGCCTGGCCCTGCGGCCTGCTGCAATCGGCACTGCTGCTGGCGGCCATGGCCAATGGGCCGGCGGGTGGGGCGCTGGTGATGGCAGGCTTTGCAGCCATCACTGCGGCCGGCCTGGTGGTCGGCCCGGGCCTGTGGACCTGGGTCGGTGGCGCTGCGGTCGCGTCCCGCGTCGCGGTCTGGGGGGTTCGTCTGTCGGGGGCCATGCTCGCCGCCGCGTCGGGCTGGGCGCTGACGCATGGCCTGTGGGAACAGGCCTGGGCCTATTGCTTCGGCTGAGCGAACCCAGCAGACCAACAAAAACGCCCGGCAGTGCCGGGCGTTTGCATTGCGGGTTAACCCGCAAGCTGATTACTTCTTGGCTTCTTCCTTCTTCACTTCCTTCTTCTCTTCCTTCTTGGCTTCGGCCTTCTTCTCTTCCTTCTTGGCAGCCGGGGCAGCGGAAGCAGCCGGGGCGGCGGGCTTGGCAGCCGGCGCCTGGGCGTAGACGGCGAACGAGAAAGCGGAGGCGATCAGGGCGACGAGGATCTTGTTCATGCTAAGTACCTTCTCAGGAATGTTATGGAATACGCCTGTCCCAACGGGCAGGCCCCCCCGCAACGGCACCGCCCGTCAGTCGGTTGACAGGGCTCGGCCTTAGAATGACGGCCGTCCGGCGAGACCCCCTCGCCACCTGGAGATGCGATTCCATGTACCAGCACATCAAGGTGCCCGCCGATGGGCAGAAGATCACCGTCAACGCCGACTACTCGTTGAACGTGCCCGACCAGCCCATCATCCCGTACATCGAAGGTGACGGCACCGGCGTCGACATCACGCCCGTGATGCTGAAGGTGGTCGACGCGGCCGTGGCCAAGAGCTACGGCGGTAAGCGCAAGATCCACTGGATGGAGGTCTACGCCGGCGAGAAGAGCACCAAGATCTACGGCCCGGACGTCTGGCTCCCCGAGGAAACCCTGGCCGCCGTGCGCGAGTACGCCGTGTCCATCAAAGGCCCGCTGACCACGCCCGTGGGCGGTGGCATCCGCAGCCTGAACGTCGCGCTGCGCCAGGAACTCGATCTCTACGTCTGCCTGCGCCCCATCCAGTACTTCAAGGGCGTGCCCAGCCCGCTGAAGGAGCCGGAAAAGACCCACATGGTCATCTTCCGCGAGAACAGCGAAGACATCTACGCCGGCATCGAATACGAAGCCGAGAGCGAGAAGGCCAAGAAGCTGATCAAGTTCCTCATCGACGAGATGGGTGTCAAGAAGATCCGCTTCCCCAACACCTCGGGCATCGGCATCAAGCCGGTCAGCCGCGAAGGCACCGAGCGCCTGGTGCGCAAGGCGCTGCAGTACGCCATCGACAACGACAAGCCCAGCGTGACCATCGTGCACAAGGGCAACATCATGAAGT